>NZ_JBJMAB010000009.1:0-298422 GCF_045799175.1 Streptomyces sp. VTCC 41912 | reverse complement strand
GGCGCGAACCGGCCCCGCGGCGCGAACCGGCCCCGCGGCGCGAACCGGCCCCGCGGCGCGAACCGGCCCCGCGGCGCGAACCGGCCCCGCGGCGCCCACCGGCCCCGCGGCGCCCACCGGCCCCGCGGCATCGACAGGCCCTGTGCAGCGTCGACAGGCCCCGCAGCGCCGGACCGGCTCAGGCGTGTCCCGGGGCGACTCAGGCGCCCGTCGTGCCGTCGATGCACTCCCGGATGAGGTCCGCGTGACCGTTGTGGCGCGCGTACTCCTCGATCATGTGGACCAGGATCCAGCGCAACGAGACGCCCCGATCGCCGACGTATCCGGCCTCCGCCTCCGAGAGCGTGCCGGACTCCTCCAGTGCCGAGCCGGCGATCAGCTCCCTGCCCCGCGCGACCTCCGCGCGCCAGCGCTCCAGGACCTCGTCGGCCCCGCGGTCCGGCGCGAGCGCGAAGCCGTCGCCCGAACCCTCCGCGTACACCGGCGGTACGTCCTGACCGGCGAACACCCGCCGGAACCAGTTCCGTTCGACCTCGGTCAGGTGCTGGACCAGGCCCAGGAGCGTCATCGAGGACGGTGCCACCGGGGCCAGCCGCAGCTGGCGGTCATCGAGGCCCGCGCACTTCAGTTCCAGCGTGGCGCGGTGGAAGTCCAGCCAGCTCACGAGGGTTTCGCGCTCTCCGGCGTGCGGGGGCGGGACGGTGCGGCCATCGGGTGTCGTATCCATGTCCGTCACCCTCGCACGGACCACTGACACGCGCCGGGGATAGCGCGGGCGCCGTGCCCGAGAACCCCGCACGCCCGAAGGGGCGACCGGCAGGAGCCGAGGAGCGCCCTGGCCGTCGTTACGGCTGTCCCCGATGTACCTGCCGCACCCGATGCCTCTGCCGCACCCGCGGTGGGAGAGCGGACGGTGAACGGACATGATCGCTTCATGGTCTAGACATGTTCAATTCCCCTCACTAGTCTGCCAGTTGGTCTGGACCACACAGCACCGCACTGCACTCGACTCGCGGAACTCCCCTCGCCCCCCACGTTCTTCAGGAGCGAAGCATGCGCAAGAAGCTCAGTGCCGCCGTGATCGGCCTCGGTATCGTCGGGGCCTCCGTCCTCGCGACGGGCAGCGCCTCCAGTCACGGCTACAGCGACGCACCCCCCAGTCGTCAGGCGCTCTGCGCCAACGGCACCGTCAAGGACTGCGGCGCCATCCAGTACGAACCCCAGAGCGTCGAGGGGCCCAAGGGCTTCCCGGCCGCCGGGCCGGCCGACGGCAAGATCTGTTCCGGCGGGCACGACGGCTTCGGCGAGCTGGACGACCCGCGCGGCGGCAAGTGGCCCGGGACCAAGCTCTCCGCGGGGCAGGGCTACACCTTCACCTGGCGGCTGACCGCCCGGCACGCCACGTCCGACTTCGAGTACTTCATCACCAAGGACGGCTACGACCCCAGCAAGCCCCTCACCCGCGCCGACCTCGAACCCGAGCCGTTCATGACGGTGCCGATGGGCGGCGCGCAGCCGGGGTCGACGGTGCAGCACCAGGGCACCGTCCCCACCCTCAAGTCCGGGCGCCACATCATCCTGGGCGTATGGAACATCGCTGACACGGGCAACGCGTTCTACGCCTGCTCGGACGTCGACCTGTCCTGACCTCGGTACCGCCCCGGCGCCCTGTGACCGGCGGCAGATGTGGTGTCTTCATCGGGCCTCCCCGTCCTCCTCCGGGGAGGCCCTCGCCACCCCGGTATCCGCCTGCGGCCCTCATGCGGCGACCGCCACTGCCTCTCTGTGCAAGAACGCTACGGAAGAGCGGAGTTGGCGGCGTCACACCACGGGTTGGTCTCCCGTCGGGGTGCGAGTGGACCCAGGGGATGACGGGTCGCCGCACGGCATCCCCCACCCCTCCAAATCTGACGCTATGTCAGCTAGGCTCCGCCGCCATGGTGGCCGACAGCTCCCGCAGCGACAGCCCGCGCGCCCGCGACGCCCACGCGCGCACCTCGCCCGCTCCCCGCACCGTCGCCGAGCTCGTCCAGGCGCAGTGGGGGGACCACCGCACCGCCCTGAAGCACCAGCGGACGGTGCTCACCCACCACCAGGTCGCCGGAGCGGCCGCCGCCCGGGCGGCGTTGCTCGGCGACCTGCTGCCGCCCGGCGCGGAGCCGCACGTCGCGGTGCTGCTCGACAACGTCCCCGAGTTCCCGCTGTGGCTCGGCGCGGCGGCGCTCGCCGGGGCCGCCGTCGCCGGCATCAATCCCACCCGCCGCGGTCCGGAACTGGCCCGCGACATCACCCACACCGACTGCGCGCTGCTGATCACCGAGCGGGCGCACCTCCCGCTGCTCGCCGGCCTCGACCTGCCCCTGCCGCCCGAACGCGTCCTGATCGTCGACGACCCCGCCTACCAGCAGCTGCTCGCCCCCTATGAGGGCGCCCGACCGGACGACGTCACCGGTTCCGCGCTCCGCACGGGGTCCGGCCCGCGCCGGACCCCGGACCCCACCACCCGCATGCTCCTCTACTTCACCTCCGGTTCCACCGGCGCACCGAAGGCCGCCCTGTGCAGCCAGGGCAGGCTGGCCGCCGCCGGCCGGTCCCTGGTGGACCACTTCGACGTGCGCAGGTCGGACGTCCATTACCTGTGCATGCCGATGTTCCACGGCAACGCGGTGATCGCCGGCTGGGCCCCGGCGCTCGCCGGCGGCGCGGCCGTCGCCCTGCGCCGCCGCTTCTCCGCCTCCGCCTTCCTCCCCGACGTGCGCCACTACGGCGCCACCTACTTCACCTACGTCGGCCGGGCCGTGCAGTACCTCCTCGCCACCCCGCCGGCCCCCGACGACCGCGACCACGCGCTGCGCACCGGATTCGGGACCGAGGCGGGCGCCGTCGACGCCGCCCGCTTCACCGCCCGGTTCGGCGTCCGCCTCGTCGAGGGGTACGGCTCCTCCGAGGGCGGCGCCGCGCTGCAGCGCACCCCGGACACCCCGCCCGGCGCCCTCGGCCGGCCCGCCCCCGGCGACGACCTCGCCGTCGTCGACCCGGAGACCGGTGACGAGCTGCCGCGCGCCCGCCTCGACCCGGCGGGCCGACTGCTCAACGGGGACGAGGCGATAGGGGAGCTGGTCAACCGCGGGCGCAGCGCCTTCGAGGGCTATTGGCGCAACCCGGAGGCCACCGCCGCCCGCACCCGGGGCCGGTCGCCGGGCGGCGTCGGCGCGGGCTGGTACTGGACCGGCGACCTGTTCTTCCGCGACCCGGCCGGGTTCTTCCACTTCGCCGGGCGGGCGCACGACCGGCTGCGGGTCGACAGCGAGAACCTGGCCGCCGCGATGATCGAGAACATCCTCGCCCGCTACGCCCCGGCCCTCGGCGTCGCCGTCTACGCCGTGCCCGACCCGGTAGCCGGCGACCAGGTCATGGCGGCCCTCGTGCTCCCCGACGGCACGGCCTTCGACGCGGACGACTTCGCCGCCTTCCTCACCGCCCAGCCCGACCTCGGCACGAAGATGGCGCCCCGCTTCGTGCGGACCGTCGCCGCGTTGCCGGTCACCGCGACCCACAAGGTGCACCGGGCCGCCCTCCGGCGGGCCGGTTTCCGCTGCCCGGATGCGGTCTGGTGGCGGCCGATCGCCCCGGCCGACCAGCGGCCGGCCGACCGTCCCGCTCCCGCTGCCTCGGCCCCCTCGGCGAGGTACCGCCGCTTCACGGACGAAGACCGTGCCGCCCTCCTGGCGCAGTACCGCGAGCACGGCCGGGAGCACCTCCTCGACCGCTGAGGTCGATCGCTGAAGTCGACCGCCGAGGCCCGGCTCGGCGCCGGCCGGTCGCGGTCCGGAACGCAAAAGAAGTGGGCGCCCCCGGTAAACCGAGGGCGCCCACTTCGTACGTGCGCCGCCAGGGACTCGAACCCCGGACCCGCTGATTAAGAGTCAGCTGCTCTAACCAACTGAGCTAGCGGCGCGCGCTGACAAAAGAAATACTACCTGGTCGAGAGGGGTGCTCATGACCACCCGCGCGATCCGCCCCGGCACGGCCCGCACCGGGACCTCGCCGACCTCAGATCGCCAGCGACAGCAGGACCGGCGCGGCCTTGCGGTTGAGGGTGTCGGCGGCCTGCCGCAGCCGGTGGGCGTGCTCCAGCGGCATGGACAGGGCCAGGCAGCCGACCGTCTTGCCCGCGGTGATCGGCACCGCGGCGCAGACCGTGCCCACCGCGTACTCCTGGAGGTCCAGGACGGGGACGGTCGGCGGCTGGCTGTCCAGCTTGTGGAACAGCACCTTCTCGTTGGTGATCGTCCGGGAGGTGAGCCGGGCGGTCTTGTGGCGCGAGAGGTGGTCCATCCGGCCGTCGTGGTCGAGCTGGGCCAGCAGGCACTTGCCGACCGCGCTGGCGTGCGCCGTGCGGCGGAACTCGGCCCACTCGTTGACCTTGGGCGCCAGCGGGCCGTCGGCGTAGTGGAGGATCTTGACCTCGCCGTCGATGTACCGGCTGATGTAGACCGCCGCCCCGACCGAATCGCGGAGCTGGTCCAGCGTGCGCTGCAACTTGTCGCACAGGGCGCGGCTGCGGTCGGCGCCTGAGCCGAGCAGGAGCAGCGACTCGCCGACGACGTACGCGCCGTCGGCGAGCTGCTGCGCGTAGCCTTCCCGGCGCAGCATCGACAGCAGCTGGGTGAGGTGGGCTGCCGGCAGTCCGGACTCGCGGGCGATCTGCGCGTCCGTCACGCCATCGGCGTGCCGGGAGATCGTTTCGAGCACGCGGAGGGCGTACCGCACCGAATGGAACGGCGCGGTCGGCTCGGGCTTCAGCGCCACGGTGTCCCCCTAGCAGGTTGGTACCGCTTGCGTCGTGACCGTCGTTTTCGGCCGCGACCGCGGGGTACGCGGGCCGCTTCCGGACAACGGGCTCGTATCACGATAGCGGTCAACGGGCCCGGATGGAGGGGGTCTTGACTGAAAACCGGGTCGGTTCACGCGTCTGTGCAGGCGCCCTGCACTCTGGCATATGCCCTCGTCATGAACGGAACGGGGGATCCGGCGCGGACCGGCGGCAACGGTGGGCCGGGGCGGCGTGCACGGTCCGCTGACGGCCGGGGTTGACGGCCGGTGGTGACGTGCAAAGTTGACGGAGCGTCGGGTTTTCGCCTGAGGCTCGGGCGCCTCACTGTTCCGCCTGGTGCGCTCTTTTCCGCCAGGGATGTGTACGCCTCATCCGTCACGTCCGACGCAGGGGACGCGGATGTCTCAAAACTCCCGGTGCGCCGGGGAACGGCCTCTGACCGCCCGGGAAGGGGACGGCGGGCGGGGGCGCACCGGAGCACGCACCACGCGGTGCACTCCCGCACGCCCCGTGGCGGCGCCCCCGCGGGGGCGCCGCCCGTCGCGCCGCCTACAGCACCGCGCTCAGGAACTCCCTGGTCCGTTCGTTCTCCGGCTCCGTGAAGATCTGCTCCGGCGGGCCGAACTCGATGACCCGCCCGGCGTCGAACATCATCACGCAGTCGGAGATGTCCCGGGCGAAGTTCATCTCGTGCGTCACGCAGAGCATGGTGATGTCCGTGGAGTGCGCGATGTCCCGCAGCAGGTCCAGGACGCCGGCCACCAACTCCGGGTCGAGGGCCGAGGTCACCTCGTCCAGCAGCAGGACCTGCGGGCGCATGGCCAGGGCCCGGGCGATGGCGACCCGCTGCTGCTGACCGCCGGAGAGCTGCGTCGGGTACTTGTCGAGGTGGGCGGTGAGGCCGACGAGTTCGAGCAGCTCGCGGGCGCGCTCCTCGGCCGCGTCCTTGTCCAGTCCGAGGACGTGCACCGGGGCCTCGGTGATGTTCCGCAGCACCTTCATGTTGGGGAACAGGTTGAACTGCTGGAAGACCATGCCGATGTTCTTGCGGATCTCCCGGCTGTAGCGGTCGCTCGCCGGGACCAGCCTGCCGCCCTTCTCCTCGTGGGTCAGGTACCGGTCGCCCAGCTTGATGGTGCCCTCGTCGGGCTTCAGCAGCGTCATCATCAGCCGCAGGATCGTGGTCTTGCCGGAGCCGGACGGGCCGATCAGGGTGACGTGCTTGCCGGCGAAGACCTTCATGTCGAGCGCGTCGAGGACGGTGTGCGTCCCGAACCGCTTGGTGACCTTGTCGAAGTGGATCAGTTCGGTCTCCCCGGGGTTCGCGCCGTCGCCGACGGCGGGCGGGGTGTTCGGGGTGCTGTGCTCAGCGGACAAGGCGGCGCTCCAGGGCTCGCAGGAGAAGGGAAGCGGGGTAGGCGATGGCGATGAAGGCGACCCCGACGAGCGTGTACGGCTCGATGGTCTGGAAGGTCTGGGACGAGAACTGCCGGGCCTCGCCCAGCATCTCCAGCACGCCGATGGCGAAGAGCATCGGCGAGTCCTTGAGCATCGCGATGACGTAGTTGCCAAGTGCGGGGACCACCCGGCGGATCGCCTGCGGCAGGATCACCGCGGTCCAGGTGCGGCGGCGCGACAGGCTGAGCGCGACGGCCGCCTCCCACTGGCCGGCCGGGACGCCGTCGATGCCGGCGCGGTAGACCTCGGCGGTGTACGTCGAGTAGTGCAGGCCCAGCCCGATCACGCCGGTGGCCAGGGCGCTGAGCGTCAGGCCCCACTCGGGCATCACGTAGAAGAGGAAGAACAGCTGCACCAGCAGGGGGGTGTTGCGCACGAACTCGGTGACCACGGTCACCGGCCAGCGCACCGCCTTCAAGGGGGAGCGCTGGGCCAGCGCCCAGACCAGGCCGAGTGCGAAGGCGATCAGGGAACCCAGGGCCAGGGCCTGCAGGGTGACCAGCACGCCCTTCCAGAACATCGGCAGGAAGGCGCCGATCGCGGACCAGTCGAACGTCATCGGGCCTCACCTTCCGCGCGAGCGGCGGTACCGGTGACCGCCGGGCCGGTGGCGGACCGCAGCCGCGACCGCTTGGCCGGCGCCTGCCCGACGCCCGCCTTGGCGTGCCGCTCCACCGCCCGCATCCCGCGGGTCAGGGCGAACGCCAGGACGAAGTACATCACCAGGATGATCGTGTAGACGGGGGCGCTCTGCGCGGTGGCGTTGCGCACCAGGGAGGCGCCGAACGCGATGTCGCCGACGCCCAGGATCGACACCAGCGCGGTGCCCTTGAGCAGCTCGATCAGCAGGTTGTTGAACGGCGGGACCATGCCCGGCCACGCCTGCGGCAGGACGACCTTCCGCAACTGCTGGGCGGGCGAGAAGCTCAGCGCGATGCCGGCCTCGCGCTGGCCCGCCGGCACCGCGGCGATCGCGCCGCGGACGACCTCGGAACCGTACGCGCCGTAGGTCAGGCCCAACGTCAGCACCGCGGCCCACATCGGAGCCAACTGCCAGCCGAATCCCATCGGCAGCACGAAGAACATCCAGAACATCAAGATCAGCGCGGAGGTTCCGCGGAAGACCTCGAAGTAGGCCCCGGACAGGAACCGCACGATCCACCGCGGGTGGGTGCGCGCGAGGCCGATCCCGAAGGCCACGACGGCGGCCAGGGCCGCGCTGTAGACGGTCAGCTGGACGGTGATCCAGACGCCTTTGAGGAGGAGTTCCCACAGACCCCAGGTGATGTCGCTCATGGCCGGCACTTCTCCTTGGCGGTGATCTTCGTCATCTGCTGCGCGGTGAAGCCGAAGGGCCGCATGAGGTCCAGGAGTTCCCCGGACCGCTTCATCTTGTGGAGTTCCCGGTTGAAGGCGTCCCGCAGGTTGGTCTCCGGGGTGCGGAACGCGAAGCCGCCGACGTCGATCACCGGCTTGCCCTTCACGTACGGGGTGACCTCGGGCGTCGCCTCCGCCTTGGTGGTCCGCGACTGCTTCACCACGTTGCGCACCGTCACCGCGGTCCCGACGAAGACGTCCACCCGCCCCTGCTCGACCGCCAGCAGACCCGCCAACTGGTCGGGCAGCGTGGTGATTTTGGTGACCCCGGCCTCTTTGGCGTAGTCGATCTCGGCGTAGCCGACGCCGGTGGCCATCCGCGCCCCGGTCCGGGCGATGTCCTTGTAGGTGAGCAGCTTCAGCGGATTGCCCTTGCGGACGATGAAGGCGTCCAGCATCTGGTACTCGGGATCGGCGAAGATGACCTGCGCGCAGCGGTCGGGGTTGATGTACATCCCGGCCGCGACCACGTCGAACTGTTGGGAGTTCAGCCCGACGATCAGCGAACCGAAGTCGGTCGGGAAGGGCTCGACGCGCGGGACGCCGAGCCGCTTGAAGATCACCCGGGCGATGGTGGGCGCCGAACCGGTCATCTTGCCGTCGGTGCCGATGTAGCCGTACGGCTGCTCCCCGGCCAGGCCCAGGGTGACCGAGCCCTTCTTGCGCAGCCGGTCCAGCAACTCGCCGCCGCCCGTCGCGTTCGCGGTCGGCACCCGGCTGCAGCCGCTCGCCGCGCCCATCGCACCCGCTGCGCCGAGCGCCGCTACCCCCGCGAGCAGCGACCGGCGACGGATGCCACTGGTCCGTTGTCCGGTGATGTCGTGTCCCTGGGTGTGATGTCTTAGTGGAGGGCGAGATATCAGATTGTCTGAGGTCGTGCTCTGTGGTGGAGCCATGGGCGCGCGGCTACCCGAACGGTTCACGCCTATGCCGATGGTTTCCAGCCCTTCGCATCGGCACGGGAGATGTTCCGTACGCCGGTAATGCCCCCTACGCTCGGGATATGACCGATCGCTTCATCGAAGTCTCCCTGGACAAGCGCGGCGTCAGCTGCACGGCCAAGTTGCTCGACGATCGCGCCCCGCTCACGTGCGCAGCCGTCTGGGACGCCCTCCCGCTCGGCGGCGACGTCTACCACGCCAAGTACGCCCGCAACGAGATCTACGCGCTGGTCCCGCCGTTCGCGCCCGAGGAGCCGCCGCTGGAGAACCCGACGATCACCCCGATCCCCGGCGACCTGTGCTACTTCACCTTCAGCGACACCCAGTTGGGCACCGCCTCCTACGGCTACGAGAGCGCGGCCAAGCACCGCGGCCGCGCCACCGTCGTCGACCTCGCGCTCTTCTACGAGCGCAACAACCTGCTGATCAACGGTGACGCGGGCTGGGTGCCGGGCATCGTCTGGGGCTCGGTCGTCGACGGCCTGGACCGGATGGCCGACGCCTGCCAGGACCTGTGGCGGGCCGGCGCCCTGGGGGAGACCCTCAGCTTCCGCCGGGCCTGACCCCCGCCACCCCGCCACCCGCCCGGGGCGCCGGAATGCCCTCCGCCCCCGCCGCGTTGTGGCCCCGCAGGGGGCCTCGGCGCCCCCTACGGGAAGTGTTCGCCCGCACCCTAGGGACCGGGCGGCGCCGATCGCCCTAGGGGACCGGCGGCGCCGGGATGTCCGCCGTCCCCGCCTCGTAGAGGGCGTGCGCGGCGCGCAGCACCAGCGCGTCCGCGTGCCGGGCACCCACCAGCTGCACCCCGATCGGCAGCCCGTCGCCGTCCAGCCCGCAGGGCACGGTCGCGGCGGGCTGCTGGGTGAGGTTGAACGGATAGGTGAACGGCGTCCAGCCCGTCCACCGGGCGTGGCCGGAACCAGGCGGCACTTCCACGCCGGCCGCGAAGGCGGTGAGCGGTTCGGTCGGCGTCACCAACAGGTCGTAGACGCTGTGGAAACGCCCCATCGCCCGCCCCAGCGCCATCCGGACGTCCACCGCCGCCAGGTAGTCCAGCGCGCTGTAGCGGGCGCCCTGCGCGCAGACCTCCTTCAGCCCCGGGTCCAGCAGTTCCAGGTCGGCCGCCCCCAGCGGCTGCACCACCCGGGCCGCGCCGCTGAACCACAGCGTGTGGAACGCCTCCACGGGATCCGCCACGCCCGGATCGATCTCCTCGACGTCCGCGCCGAGCCCGGCCAGCGTGTCCACCGCCCGGCGGACCGCCGTCGCGACCTCCGGCGCCACCGGCACGTCCCACCCCAGCGTCGGGCTGTACGCCACCCGCAGCCCCGTCACCTTCGTGGCCAGCGCCTGCCGGAACGACCCCGACTCGGGGGCCAGCTGCGACCAGTCCCGCCAGTCCGGACCGCAGATCACGTCCATCATCAGGGCCGCGTCCGCCGCGTCCCGGGCCATCGGCCCCACGTGCGCCAGCGTCCCGAACGGGCTCGCCGGATACAGCGGCACCCGCCCGTAGGTCGCCTTCAGCCCGAAGATTCCGCAGAACGACGCCGGGATGCGCACCGACCCGCCGCCGTCCGTCCCCAGGCTCAGCGGCCCGGCCCCCGACGCCACCGCCGCCGCACTGCCCCCGCTGGAACCGCCGGAGGTGCGCCCCGGGTCGTACGGATTGCCCGTCACCCCGTGCCGCGGACTGTCCGTGACGCCCTTCCAGCCGAACTCCGGCGTCGTGGTCTTGCCGACGAACACCGCCCCGGACTCCCGCAGCCGGGCCACCGCCGGCGCGTCCTCGTCCCACGTCGCGCCCTTCGCGCGAACCGTCCGCGACCCGCGCAGCGTCGGCGCGCCCCGGGTCAGCAGCAGGTCCTTGACGGTGACCGGCACCCCGTCCACCGGCCCCGCCGGCTCCCCGCGCCGCCAGCGCTCCGTCGACTCCGCCGCCTGCGCCAGCGCCGACTCCGCGTCGATCCGGGTGAAGGCGTTGACGGCGGCCTGGGCGGCCTCGGCGCGCGCCAGCACCTCCCGGGTCGCCTCGACGGGGGAGAACTCGCCGGCGGCGTAGCCGGCCGTCAGTCGGGTGGCGGACAGGTCGGCCAGGCGGGTGGGTCCGTTGGTCATGCGTCCTCCGAGCGTCGGCCGCCCCGAGCGGGACGGCGGGCGGGGCGCGGACCGCCGCGGGCCGGACCCGGACGGCCCGCGCGGTCACTGCACCGGTACGTATCCGAGGCGTTTGTCGACCACGTTGAGCAGCGGCTCCCCGGCCGCCCACCGGTCGAAGTTGTCCTGGAACTGGGTGGCGAGCGCGTCCCGCCAGCCCAGGGTGTCGCCGCTCATGTGCGGCGAGACGATCAGGTGCGGCACGTCCCACAGCGGACTGTCCGCGGCCAGCGGCTCGTGTTGGAAGACGTCCAGTGCCGCGGCCGCGATCCGCCACTCCCGCAACGCCGCGACCAGCGCCTCCTCGTCCACCAGCGGTCCCCGCGCGACGTTGACGAAGCGGGCCCGGCGCGGCATCAGCGCGAACGCCGCGGCCCCGAACATCCCCCGGGTCGCCGCCGTCAGCGGTGCCGCGCACACCACCCAATCCGCGTGGGGCAGCAGCGCGTTCAAGCCCTCCGCGCCGTGCACCCGGCCGAACTGCGGATCACCGGTCCGCTCCCGGCGGCCCACCAGGTCGACCTCGACACCCAGTGCCAGCAAGGTGGTGCCGATGGCCCGGCCGATCGGCCCGGACCCCACCACCACCGCGCGGGTGCCGGCCAGCCGCAGTGTCTCCCGGTGCCGCCAGCGCCGCTGCCGCTGGAGCTCCCAACTCCCGTAGAAATCCTTGGCCATGGCGATCACCAGTCCGGCGACGTACTCGGCGATCGGCTGCTCGAAGACCCCGCGGGCGTTGGTGACGACGGTGTCGTCGGCGATCAGCGCCGGGCACATGAGCCGGTCCACGCCGGCGCTCGCGGTGTGCACCCAGCGCGGCCGCGGGCCGCGCTCCGGCCAGCTGTCCCGGATCGCGTCGGAGGTGAAGTCCCAGGCCAACAGCACGTCGGCGGTGGGGAGTAGGCCGGCCAGCGTCTTCTCGTCGGCGAAGACGACATCGGCCCGGCCGGTGAGCCGGTCCAGCTGGGGGAGCGGGTCGGAACCCAGTACGAGGAGGGTGCTGCCGGGGCTATCGGACATAGGTCAGAAACCATTCTGAAACGTGTGCCCCGTATCGCGGAACAGGGCGCCGACAGATGCCTGAGATGCGAGGATTGACCACGCTAAGAAGTCGTATCTACCGTGTCAACAACGGCTCTGTCCCGACGTCCCGGTTTGTCCGGCTGCAGCACCTCCCCCGGCCACTGGCCGCGCCATATCAGCCCTTCGTGCCTTCTAGGGGCCTTCATGGACGTCTCTTTCCTGGGTGGCCCACAGCCTCAGCTCGGCGTGGGCGTCGTCGCCCCCTTCGACTTCGCACTCGACCGCGAGCTGTGGCGCTGGGTCCCCGACGACGTGTCCCTCCACCTCACCCGAACTCCCTTCGTACCCGTCGAGGTCAGCCTCGACCTGGCCCGCCTGGTCAGCGAGCACGAGACCCTGCACGCCGCCGTCCAGGCGCTGTGCGCGGTATCGCCCCAGGTCATCGCCTATGCCTGTACGTCCGGCAGCTTCGTCGGCGGCATGGCGGGCGAACGCGCGATGTGCGCGGCCATGACCCAGGCGGGGGAGGTACCCGCCCTCACCACCTCGGGCGCCGCGATCGCGGCGCTCCAGGAGATCGGGGCCCGGCGCGTCGCCGTCGTCACCCCGTACACCAAGTCGGTCACCGATTCCCTGGAGGAGTACCTGGGCGAGGCCGGGATCACCGTCACCGGCCGCGCCTACCTTGGACTCACCCGACACATCTGGAAGGTCCCCTACCGCGACGTGGTCGACATGGCCCGCGAGGCCGTCGTCGGCGGCGCGGACGCCCTCTTCATCAGCTGCACCAACCTCCCCACCTACGACGTCATCCCCCAACTGGAGGCGGAACTGCGGATGCCCGTGCTCTCCGCCAATCAGGTGACGGTGTGGGCCGCGCTGCGCGCGATCGGCATCCAGGCCGTCGGGCCGTACCAGGCGCTGCTCGACCCGGTGGCGCGCCGCGGCCCGGCCGCGATGACCGGCAGCCAGCCGCCGGGCGGATCCTGTCCCACCCCCGAGGCCGCCTTCGCCGGCCCGCCGGTGCCGCCCGAGGCCGACGCGGGCGACGGCACCGAACCGTCCCCCTACCTCCCCGACGATCCCGGCCACCAGCCCCCGGGCTGAGCCCGGTCCGCACCGCACACCGCACCCACCACCCGCAAGGGAGAACTGCATGGCATCGGTCGGCTTCCTCTACCCGGGCCACTCCGCAGAAGACGACTACCCGCGGCTCGAAGCGCTCCTGGGCCGAGCGGTCCGCCTGCCGCTCGTGCACACCGACATCGGCGAGGACGCCCACCGCGTCGACGCGCTGCTGGAGATGGGTTCCGCGGCCCGGCTCGGGGCCGGCGTCGGCGCGCTGCGGGACCGCGGCGCCCAGGCCGTCGTCTGGGCGTGCACGAGCGCCAGCTTCATCTACGGCTGGGAGGGCGCCCAGCAGCAGGTGCGGGAGCTGTCGGCCACCGCCGGGCTGCCCGCCTCCAGCACCTCCTTCGCCTTCGCGCACGCCGTCCGGGCGCTCGACGTCCGCCGGGTCGCGATCGCCGCCACCTATCCGGCCGACGTCGCCGAGTACTTCCACGCGTTCCTCAAGGCCGCCGGCGCCGAGGTCGTCGCCACCCGGGGCAGCGGCATCATCACCGCCGCCGAGGTCGGCACCTGGGGCCGCGACGAGGTGCTCGCCCTGGCCCGGGCCGGCGACCACCCGGACGCCGAGGCCGTCCTCCTGCCCGACACCGCCCTGCACACCGCCGCCCACCTGCCCGCCCTCGAAGCCGCGCTCGGCAAACCGGTCCTCACCGCCAATCAGGTGACGGTCTGGGAGGGCCTGCGGCTGCTCGACCGCCCGCTGGCCTGCCCGGAGCTGGGCATGCTGTTCTCCCGTACGGCCCGCGGGTAGCGCCCCGGCCCGTCATCCCGGCCGCGACCGGCAGCCGTTCGGCCCGCGGCCGGGACCCCGTCGACCCCGGCCGGGAACGGTCGGGGCCGCGCCGGTGCCACGCCGCGGCCGGAACCGCCGCCCCGCTCGGGAATAACCGGAGAATTGCTCCGGTTAACCTCGTCGCACAGCAACGACGTCAAGGACGCGCGACGCGAGGAGGACCCGCACCGTGAGCGGCGAACAGCAGCAGACCCCGGGCACCGACGGCCGGCCCGGAGGCGACGGGATCCGGGGCACGGCCCTGGGCACCGCACCCGTCCCCCTGTCCGTGCTCGACCTGGTGACGGTCGGCGCCGGCAGCACCGCCACCGCCGCGATCCGCACCGCCGTCGAACTCGCCCGCAGCGCCGAGCGCCGCGGCTTCCACCGCTTCTGGGTCGCCGAGCACCACTCCATGCCCGGCGTCGCGTCCTCCTCGCCGGCGGTGCTCCTCGCCCACCTCGCCGCCCACACCGACCGCATCCGGCTCGGCTCCGGCGGCGTCATGCTGCCCAACCACGCTCCCCTGGTCATCGCCGAGCAGTTCGGCACCCTGGAGGCGATGGCCCCCGGCCGCGTCGACCTCGGCCTGGGCCGCGCCCCCGGCACCGACGGCGCCACCGCCGCCGCGCTCCGCCGCACCGACCGGCTGCACGAGGGGGCCGATGAGTTTCCGCAGCAGCTCGCCGAGTTGACCCGCTTCCTCGACGACTCCTTCCCCGACGGCCACCCCTACGCCCGGATCCACGCCGTGCCCGGCCCCGTCCAGGCCACCGCCCCCGGCGGCGTCCAGTCCCCGCACCGCCCGCCCCTGTGGCTGCTCGGCTCCTCCGGCTTCAGCGCCCGCCTGGCGGGCACGCTCGGCCTGCCGTTCGCCTTCGCGCACCACTTCTCCGCGGCCAACACCGTCCCCGCCCTGGACCTCTACCGCGCCTCGTTCCGCCCCTCCGAGGTGCTCGCCGAGCCGTACGCCCTGATCGGTGTCTCCGCGCTGGCGGCCGAGGACGAGCAGGAGGCCCTGCGCCAGGTCCGCACCGGCGCCCTCGCCATGATCCGGCTGCGCACCGGCCGCCCCGGCCTAGTCCCCAGCCCCGAGGAGGCGGCCGCCCACCACTTCAGCGCCGTCGAGCAGGACTTCGTCGACAGCTGGCTCGGCAACGTCGTCCACGGCACCCCCGACGCCGTCCGCCAGGGCCTCGACGACCTGGCCAAGCGCACCGGCGCCGACGAGCTGATGATCACCGCCAACGCCCACACCGGCGAGGTGCGCCGGCGCTCCTACGACCTCATCGCCGACGCCTACGGACTCCCGCAGGGCTGACGCACGGCGCGGGCGCGGGGCGCGCGGCTCAACTACAGGCGCGCCCCGCGTCCAAGAGCGCCTCCACCAGGTCCGGGGCCACCGGCCGGGAGTAGAGCCAGCCCTGACCGGTGTCGCACCCGATCCGGCGGAGCCGTTCGGCCTGCTCGGCGCTCTCCACGCACTCCGCGGTCACCGTCAGGCCGAGCCGGTGCGCCAGCGCGACCAGTGCCTCCACGATCATCTCGTCCGCCGGGTTCGGGTGCTCCTGCGAGCGGAAGCCGTGGACGAACGACCCGTCCAGCTTCAGCACCGACACCGGCAGCCGGCTGAGGTAGGCGAGGTTGGAGTAGCCGGTGCCGAAGTCGTCGATGGCGATCCGCACGCCCATGTCGCTGAGCGCCTGGAGGGCCTGCAACGGCCGGCCCGCCGACCCCATCACCGCGGACTCGGTCAGCTCCAACTGGAGCAGCTGCGGCGGCAGCCCGGTCTCCGCCAGGATCCCGGCGACGTCCGCCACCAGGTCGGAGTCCCACACCTGACGCACGGCCACGTTCACGCTGACGAACAGCGGCTCGCCCCCGGGGTGCGCCAGCTGCCAGGCCCGCGCCTGGTAGCAGGCCCGTTCCAGTACCCAGCGGCCCAGTTCGACGATGGCGCCGTTCTCCTCGGCCAGCGCGATGAACCGATTCGGCGACAGCACGCCGAACTGCGGATGCCGCCAGCGCACCAGCGCCTCCACGCCCTGCGCCCGGCCGTCCCCCAGCCCCACCAGCGGCTGGTACTCCAGGGTGAACTCGCCGCGGTCCACCGCCGGCCGCAGTGTGCTGGACAGCGCCTGCCGGGTCATCCGGTGCGCGTTGCGCTCCGGGTCGAAGAGGGTCCAGCGGGCCTTGCCGTCCTCCTTGGCCCAGTACAGCGTGGTGTCCGCGGCCTGCATCAGCCCGGTCGCCGTGGTGCCGCTCGCGGTCCGCTCCACCACGCCGATGCTCGCCGACACCGACAGCCGCTGCCCGGCCAGGTCGAACGGCCGCTGGAGCGCGTCCAGCACCGACTGCGCCAGCTCCGCCAGCTGGTCGGTGCCGGTGGAGTCCTCGACCAGCAGCGCGAACTCGTCGCCGCCCAGCCGCGCCACCAGGTGTCCGGCGCGGCCCGGCCCGCGCTCCCCGGTGTGCTCCGCGCAGCCCGTCAGCCGCTGCGCCACGGCGCTGAGCAGCCGATCACCGACCCGGTGCCCCAAGGTGTCGTTGACCGCCTTGAAGCCGTCCAGGTCGAGGTAGCACAGCCCGATCCGGCCGGTGCCCGACCGCTCGAACGCGGCCGCCTCCAGCGCCGCGGTGAGCCGCTCGAAGAACAGCGTGCGGTTGGGCAGCCGGGTCACCGGATCGTGCATCTGCAGATGCCGCAGCCGGGCCAGCAGGTCGTGCCGGTCGCTGATGTCCGCGAGCGACAGCAGGACCCGCTCCGCACCGCCCAGCGGCCCCTCGGCGACGGCCTCGACGGTCACCTCCACCCACACCGAACTCCCGTCGGACCGCTTCACCCGACGGGTGGAGCGCAGTCGGTCGCTGCGGCCGCACAGCACCTCCCGGTACGCCGCCCACACGCGCGGGTCGGCGCCCAGGTCGGTCAGGTCGGCGGCGGTGGCCGCGACCAGGTCGTCCGGGTCGGAGCCCACCAGCTCGCCCAGCGCGGGGTTGGCGGCGAGCACCAGCCCGTCGCGGTTGAGGACGGCCATCGGCAGGCTCGCGGTGTGGAAGGCGGCGCGGTAGTCGCCGAGCGAGGCGGCGGTGTC
Source organism: Streptomyces sp. VTCC 41912 (assembly GCF_045799175.1). Lineage (NCBI taxonomy): Bacteria > Bacillati > Actinomycetota > Actinomycetes > Kitasatosporales > Streptomycetaceae > Streptomyces > Streptomyces sp. VTCC 41912. The sequence continues at coordinate 281,631 of NZ_JBJMAB010000009.1, read as the reverse complement.
GTCGCACCGGGCGGAGGCGTCGCAGGCGGACGGGGGAGCGGGCCGGGACGTCGATTCGTTGGTCGAACCCTCACGCTCCGTCACCGAGGGCAGTGTCGCTCCGGGCATGCGGCCCGTGCTGTCGGGGTGTCCGCTCACTGCTCGCTCCCGCATGGCGCTTGTCTCGTGACGGAGGGGGGACCTCGCCCTGGAAAGTGTGGCGATCATAGAGGCTGGCACGAGGGCCGATCCAGCGACGAAGCCGTGACCATCCGCACGCATGACGGAAGTTCAGCCAATTCTGCCCGGCTCTGTTCGTCCCTATTGCCCCGTTGGTCGCTTGTGACTTTCCGTTACGACCTGCCGGGGGCGTGACCATCACTCATACGGGCTGCCATAACGAGACGAAGAGCATGAAATCACCACAGGGTAAGTGGGTGTCCCGAATCCACCCCTGGAGGTCTACGTGCCGCGCGCCCAGACACCCCACGGGGTGGACCGCCGCCGCATGCGGCGCGTCGCAGCCGTCGCCACCTCCTTGAGCGCGCTCGTCGCGACCTCCATCGTGGCCGGCCCGGCCACCGCCTCCGAGGCGGCCCTGTCCTGCGCCCTGGGACGCACCGACGCCCACCACTCCGAGGGCGTCGACAACTGGAACGGCGCCTACCCCCGACCGAACCGCCGCCTCGACGCGGTGATGATCTTCCTGTCCTTCCCGGACGCCCGCCCCACCACGACCCCCCAGCAGCTGTCCGCCGACTACTTCCCCAGCACCTCCCGCTTCTTCGAGCGCGCCTCCTACGGCAAGTTCCACCTCCGCACCCACATCCACCGCCGCTGGGTCCGCATGCCGCACCGCTCCACCTGGTACGGCATACAACGGGACTGGGAAACCGGGCGCCGCTCCGCCTACCTGCGCGACGCGGTCGCCGCGGCCGACCCGGCCATCGACTTCAGCCGCTACGACCTCGTCTACCTCGTCGCCGACCCCTCCGCCCCGGGCGTGGACTCGGACGCCACCAAGGTCGTCAACCTCGACCAGCCGATGTACGCCGACGGCGCAGAGCTCCGCCGGTTCGTCACCGTCTTCGAACACAGCCCGCCCGACCGCAACGTCCTCGCGCACGAGACCGGCCACGTCTTCGACCTGCCGGACCTCTACCACCGCCCCGAGAACGGCCACGGCGACTGGGACACCTACGTGGGCGACTGGGACCTCATGGGCAGCCAGTTCGGACTGGCCCCCGACCCCTTCGCCTGGCACAAGTGGCGGCTGGGCTGGATCACCGACGCCCAGGTCGACTGCGTCAGCCTGGACCACCCCCGGATGCACTCGCTGCGCACCCTCTCCGCCCCCGAGGACCCCGGCGACCGCCATCGCCCCCGCCTCCTGGTGGTCCGCACCGGCCCCGACAGCGCCCTCGCCATGGAGGCCCGCGGAGCCGAGGGCAACGACCGCTCGCTCTGCGCCGAGGGCGTCCTCGTCTACCGCGTCCGCAGCGGCACCGCCTCCGGCGCCGGCCCCGTCCAGGTGCTCGACGGCCACCCCGGCACCTCCGCCTGCTGGGGCACCTCCGTCTACCCGCCGCTCGCCGACGCCCCGCTCGGAGTGGGGGAGAGCCTCAACGACACCGAGGACGGCGTGCGCGTCCAGGTCCAGGGCCGGACCACCGACGGCGAATGGGCGGTCAAGGTCACCCGCAGCACGCCGTGACCCCCGCACACGCCGAAGGCCCCCACCGGAGTGGGGGCCTTCGACCGTCTGTGCGCCGCCAGGGACTCGAACCCCGGACCCGCTGATTAAGAGTCAGCTGCTCTAACCAACTGAGCTAGCGGCGCCTGCTGACGGGGAAAACATTAGCATCCTGGCCGGGGAGGGCAAAAATCGATTCCCCTCAGCCGCCCGTCAGCACGGGATCCCCGCCCTGAACAGCGCTTTCGTGGTGCGGACGGGCACTTTCCCGGTCCGCGCCGAGCCCGCCGCGGGCGGCCCGCACGCAGGCCCACAGCAGGATGTCCGGCCCCGGCAGCCAGGGGTCGCGGACGTCCGGCGCCACCAGCCAGCGCGACCCGGCGGGCGTCTCGTCCGCCGCGTCACGCGCGGCGTGCGGGCGGGGATGCAGCGGCGGGACCGTCACCGCGTCCCCGCTCCCGTGGCACAGCAGGGGCGGCACGGCGCTGCCCCACTCCTCCCAGGCCAGCAGGGAGGGCAGCCGCTGGGCGGTGCCGGGCGCCGCGAACAGCAGGATCCGCCCGCGGTGGGTGGCCACCGGCCCCGAGCCCGGGCCGCTCGACCACAGCCGGTCCACCATGCGCCGTCCGAAGAGCGCCGGGGTGTTGATCACGTCGAAGGCCGCGCCGCACGGCAGCACGGTGGGTGCGTCGGGACGCTCCGCCCACAGCATGTGCATGCCCTCCGGGTGCGGGCTGGCGGAGGCGAGCCAGTCGGCCCCGGCCAGCGTGACGTACGCAGTGGTGGGGAAAGCCAGGTTCCGCGGAGTCTCGGGCAGCCAGTCACTCATGGGACAGGTCTACCGACTCGGAGCCCCCGGCAGTCCTGATTGGCGGAAACCGGGACAGGCCGGGGCGGCGGGGAGTATCTTCCCCGCGCCGCATATGCCAGCGGCTCATGATCTAGGACCATGAGCCGAGAGGGGTGTCTGGGGTCGGAGTGATTGCTGTGACCACGGCGCTCGTGGGCCGGACCGCCGCGCGCCGGCCTCCGTGGAGCCGCGGGGGCCCGGGCGCCGGTCAGTCGGTGTCGGGCGGCACGGTGCTGCCGCTCCGCAGCAGGCTCTGGCCGAACTCGACCATCTTCTGGGCGTAGTCCTCGGTCCAGTCGGCCCGCTCGGCGACCACGGCCAGCGGCAGCCGGTCGAAGCGGCGGGGGTCGGTCAGCTGGGCGGCGGCCATCGCCTGGAACTCCGTCGCGCGGTCGGCCGCCGCGCGGAACGCCAGGGCGAGCTCGGTCGCGCGGCCGAGCAGCGCGCCGGGGTCCTCGACCGACTCCAGCCCGAAGAAGTGCTCGGGGTCGACGGTGGCCTCGGGCGGCTCGAACAGCAACTGCGCGGGCCTCATGCGGCGGGGGGCGGGCGCCGTACCGCGTGGATCGGGAGCCGGCTGCGGCTCGGACATGTACCTACCTCCATGGTTGTGTGCCGCATTCCATTGTCCCGCCCTCCGCAAGGGGGCCACCGGGGCGCCCGTGACGACGGCCCCCGACGCCGGCCGACACCGGGGCCACCGGCTGGAACCGCGCCTGCCGCGGCGCGCGCCCGGAGCCCGGTGGCAGGGGCACCCGGCCGCACTACCCCCGCAGCGGCACCCGGTGCTCCGCGAGGTGCGCGAGCACGGCGTGGTTCGCCTCCCAGCCGTCGGGGAACTTCACCGTGACGCCCAGCTGCACGGGATCCGTGGCGGGATGTTCGTCGAGGAGTTCGGCGACCCCGGCGCGGCAGACGACGACGCAGGCGTGCCGGTGCCGGGAGGCGAGCACGCACAGGCGCCCGGTCTCCAGGTGGAAGGCGGTCGCGTCGGGGCGGCCGGAGAGCGGGTGCAGGACGACGGTGACGTCGAACTCGCGGCCCTGGAGGCGGTTGGCGGTGTCCACCGTGACGCCGGTGACGCCCAGCTCGGCGAGGGCCGCCCGGACCGCCGCGGCCTGGTCGCGGTGGGCGGTGCCGACCGCGATCCGGGCGGCCGTCAGCGGCTGCCCGCCGTCGGCCTGCTCGCTGGTGGCGACCCCGCCGCGGTCCAGTACCCGACGCACGACCCGGGCGACGGCGCGGACCGCCTCCGGGTCCGTGCGCGGCGTGTGTCGGGCCGGCAGCTCCAGGAGCCCCCAGCCGGATTCCGCGGCCTCGTCCAGGACGCGGTCCACGGCCGAACCGTCGCCCCGGACGCCGAACGCCAGCCGCCGGTCGTCGGGCCCGGTGCCGCTGCGGAACGGCGTGTACGGGTAGAAGGCGCCGGAGACCAGCGGCGCGGCGGACGCCGGCAGCCGCCAGGAGACGGGGAGGCGGTGCTGCGGCAGGTCGGGGTTGTGGGCGAGGAGGGTGGAGACGGCACTGGCGGAGGGGTCGTAGGACAGGCCGGCCCACTGGTCGGCGCCGACCACGCTGAACGGGTCGAGCTGGCCCGGGTCGCCGACGAAGAGCGCCCGCTCGAAGAGGCCGGCGACGCTCAGCAGCGCGTCGGAACGCATCTGGTACGCCTCGTCCACGATGGCGTGCCGCCAGGGCTCCTCGACCTTGGTGTAGGCCCACTTGGCGGCGGTGGAGACCACCACGTCCAGCGCCGCCAGCTCGGCGATCTTGGCGGAGGTGCGGACGGCGGGCAGCTCGGCCAGGGCCGGGTCGAACGCGCCGGGTTCGCTGCTGTGGAGGCGGCCCACGGGCAGCTCGGGGTCCTTCGCGGCGAGGCGCTGGACGAGGTCGTCGACCTGGGCGTTGGTCTGCGCGACGATCATCAGGCGGCGGCCCGCCGCGGCCAGTTCGCGGGCGGCGCGGACGACCAGGGTGGACTTCCCGGCGCCCGGCGGGGAGTCGACGACCACGCCGCGCCGGGTGCTGTGCAGCGTGTCGTGGAGGATCGCGTCGGTCGCCCGGGCCGCCGCCGCGGCGGGGTCGGTCGGCGGCGGCGCGGGCAGGGGCGGCGGGGGCGTCATGCCGGTTCGCCTTCCGGGGAGTTGGCGGGCGTGGGGCGGGCGGCGCGGGTCACAGGAAGTCCTCGGGGGTGACCGGATCGGCGACGGGCGGCGCGTCACCGGGGCCGGGCGGCGGGCCGCCGTGCGTCCACGGGGTGTCCTCCGGCTCCGGCAGGGCGGGGCCGCCGCGCGGGGCGTGTTCGAACAGCGTCCAGCACAGGACGTCGCCGGGTTCCGGGACCGAGCCCGGCTCCGGCGTGCGGCCACGGCCCATGCCGCCGGTGAGCCGGACCACCGGCGCGCCCTCCGCGCCGGCGGCGTACGCCACGAACTCGGCGGTCTGGGTGCGCCCGTCGGACAGCGTGCGGTGGAGCTTGGTGCCCTCGGCCAGCGGCGGACGGTCGTCGGTGCGCAGCGTCACCAAGGGGCGCGGCATCGGCCGCTTGCCCTCGGAGAACGCCATCTCCACGTCGGCGACGGTGCCTTGGAGCGCCTCGCCGGCGAGCCGGCGGGCGGCCATCACCAGGGGGTCGTCCAGGGCTTCGTGGGCGTCCAGTTGGGCCTGCGCGCCCTCCCGGGCGGCGAGCTTCCGGGCGGCGGTGACCGCGTCGTCCCGCTTGGGCTGCGGCGGTTCGCCGGCGCGGATCCGGTCGCGGTGGGCGGTGTACGACCAGCGGTCGCGCTTCCAGCGGTCGGCGACCCGGGCGCCCTCGGGCAGGCCGCGGAGCAGGTCGATGCCCTGCCAGACGGCGTCCCAGGTGGGGCGCAGTTGGCTCTCGACGAGGGCGCGGACCTCCTCCTCCGCCCCGGGGGTGCCGGCGTCGTAACGGGCCATCGCGGGCGCCAGCAGCCGGTTGTCGAACGCCGGGTCGGTGGCCGGTCCGGCCGGCGGGCAGTAGAGCTGGCCGCCCGCGTCGCGGCCCGCCTCGGCGAACTCGGCGGCCCGCTGGGCCGGTACACCGGGCGGCGGGGAGATCCAGGCGAGCAGCGCGCCCAGGTGCTGGTCCTCCAGGGCGCTCTGGCCGGTCGCCCAGTGGCGGGTCAGGAGCTCCGTCAGGGACAGCAGCAGGCAGGCGCCCGGCACCCGGGCCCGCTCGCCGAAGTGCGTGAACCAGCGGCCCAGCAGCGGCACGTGCGGCGGCGCGGGGAAGGGCGTCTCCGGCTCCTGCTCGGCCGTCCGCCGGAACCGCATCGAGCGGCCCAACAGGCGCACGTACTCGATGCCGGCGGTGCTGGGCACGATCAACTGGGGCGCGTCGGCGCACAGTTCGACCTGGACCGGGACCTTCTTGCCGGTCTCCGCGTCGGTCTCCTTGCGCTCCTCGAACTCGACGTCGTCGGCGAAGCCGTCCACATAGGGCAGCACCGCCTCGGCCAGGTCGGCGAGGAAGGCGAACCGCAGGTCACGGTCCCGGGGCTGGGGGACCGTCAACAGCAGCGGCTTCTCGCGGTCGGTGCCGACCAGGGCGCCCAACGGGGCGCCGGCCTCACCGGCGGTGGTCAGCGGGACGAGGACCAACGGGCGGGCGGCGAGGTGGCGGTGGCGGACCGTGGTCCGCGGCTGGGCGCGGCCGGCGGCCGCCGCCTCCATCCTGGCCAGCGTCTCGATCAGTGACACGGGTCCTCCCCGGTCCGCGGTGCGGGTAGGGGCGCGGCGTCAGCCGCTCCGGTGGAGTCGGCGCGTGCGCCGGAGGCGTCGGCGAGGGCCGCGCGGCGCAGTGCGGCGGCCGCGCGCAGGGCCTGGACGGCCGGGTCGTCGGGGTTCGCGCCGGGGTCGCCGGCGGCCGCCGCCAGCGCCTCGCCGACGGTGCGCAGCCCGCCCAGTTCGCCCCGCGCGCCGCGGCCCAGTGCCTCCACCGCGCCGTCCTCGCGGGCGTGCTTGCGGCAGTGGAAGGCCAGTTCGCAGGCGGCCAGGCACTCGGGCGCGTAGGCCGCGGGGACCGCTTCCACCGCCTCGGTCAGTTCGGCGGCCGGCCGGGTCGCGGTCTGGCCGTCGTCGCTCAGCCCGAGGTCGAAGGTGGTCCCCGGGGGGAGCGCGGCGGCGATCTCTTCGACGCGGGTGAGGCGGGCCAACTGGCGCCGGGTGGTGGCGAGTTGCTTGCGGACGTCGACGGTGGCGGCGGTCGGGAGGTTGGAGAAGTCCTTGGGGCAGACCAGCAGGACCCGGTCGTGGACGGCGACGGGGCGGCCGGTGTACGCCGCGGTGTGCTCGGCCACCGGCTCCAGGGCGAGGACGTAGACCGCCGCCTGGCGGGCCGCGGCACCGACCTTTGCGGCGTCCGCGGCCCCGTCGATCATCGGGAAGGACTTGATCTCGACGACCGTCCAGCCGCCGTCCGGATGCACGACCACGGCGTCCGGTTCCACGTAGGCCGGCGAGCCGGCGACGTCCATCGCCAGCAGCGGGTGGTCCAGCAGGGCCCAGTCGCCGGCCGCGGTCGCCTCGCGCAGCGCCAGCGCGGTGCGCGCCGCCCGCCCCTCGGGGCCGGCCGCGGACAGGTCGGGCCGGGCGACCGCGTCGACCTCCGGCAGGGCGGTGCCCGGTGCCAGCCGTTCGCACACCAGCCGCAGCAGTTCGACGCCGCCGTCGGCCTTCACCCGGGCCTCGAAGGAGTTGCCGCGGACCAGCGCGAACTGGGACTGCCCGTAGCCCGCGGGCGATCCCAGCGCGCGGGCCAGCGCGCCCTTGTCGACGCCCGCGCCGTCCAGCAGTGCCCGGCGTCGACAGCCGGGATTGGCGGCCAGCGCGGCCAGCGCGCGGGCGTCCAGCGACCGGGGGCGCACCCCCGGCCCGCGCAGTTCCGTCAAACTCCCCCGGATCACGCCGGGAGGCGCCCCCGGCGGCGGGCTCGGTGGGCTCTCGCGGGAAACGTTCACCTGCCGAAGTCTCGCATCCACCACGCCCGCCGCGGGCATCGCCTCCACCGCGACGGCGGGCGCCGGGGGCGCCGCCCGGGCCCCGTGCCGGTGGCCCCGCCAGGGCCCCCGCCGGGGTTTTCCGCCGGGTGCGCGATGATGGAAGGGCCGCGGTCAGCGCCGCCCGCGCCCAGCGAAGCACGACGACAAGCCGGGAATCCGGCGAGAGGTACGACCCATGGCACCGCGCATTCTCCTGGCCCGGCACGGGCAGACGGAGTGGTCCGTCTCCGGCCGGCACACCGGACGCACCGACATCCCCCTGCTGGACGAGGGGCGGCAGGGCGCCAAGCTCCTCGGCGAGCGGCTGCACCGCGCCCCCTGGGCCGGCCTGCCGGGCGTCGAGGTCCGCACCAGCCCGCTGGTGCGCGCCAAGGAGACCTGCGAACTGGCCGGTTTCGGTGCGCGGGCCCAGGAGTGGGACGCGCTGCTGGAGGTCGACTACGGCGCCTACGAGGGGCTGACCCCGGCGCAGATCAAGGCCGACCGGCCGGACTGGCTGATCTGGCGGGACGGGGTGCCGGCCGGCGAGACGCTCGCCGAGGTCTCCGCGCGGGCCGACGAGGTGGTCGACTGGGCGCGCTCGGCCGACCGGGACGTGCTGGTCTTCGCGCACGGCCACATCCTGCGGGTCCTGGGGGCGCGCTGGCTGGGCCTGGACGTCTCCTTCGCGGCCCGGCTCCGACTGGCGCCGACGTCCCTGTCGGTGCTCGGCTGGGCGTACGGCGAGCCGGCCGTGGTGAGCTGGAACGAGACCGGGCACCTGGACTGAGCACCGCCGCCGCGCCCTTCGCGCCCGTTGCGGCCGCCGCGCCCGTTCAGACGGGGCCGTGGGCCGGGCCACGGCTCAGGCCGGTTGCCGCCCTACGGGGGCGTCGGCCGTCCGGTAGCGGTCCAGGAACTCGCCGACCGGGCCGCAACTGCGGTACGGGCGCAACGCCCGCGCCGTGTCGTCCAGCATCGCCCGGATCCGGGCGGAGTGGACCCGGGACAGCAGCGTGAGCGCCTGGAGGGCTGCGGTGGCGGCCTCGTCGACGGTGCCGTTCGCCGTGAGGTTGCCGGCCAGTTCCGCGGTGAACAGGGCGATGTTGCGGGTGAAGTGCGGGTCCTGGAGCGCCACCGCCCGGCGTGCGTGCTCCGCCGCGCGCCCCCGTTCGCCCAGTGCGGACCAGCACTGCGCCGTGAGGCCCTCCAGTTCGGCCTCCCCGTAGAAGCTCATCCACTCCGGGTCGCGCTCCCCGGGCCCGGCCGCGAACAGCCGCTCGGCCCGGGCCAGCGCCTGCGTGCAGCCGGTGCGGTCGCCGAGGCCCGCCCAGCCGCCGGCCTCGCGCAGCGCCAGCAGGGACCGCAGCCGCGGCGAACCGAGCCGCTTGGCGGCCTGTTGGGCTGCCTGCGCGGCCCGCACCGCCTCGCGCGGCCGGCCGGCGTCGCGGGCCAGGAAGGCGGTGTTGCAGAAGGCGTGCGCCTCCAGGGCGGCGTCGCCGCAGACCCGGGCGGTGGACAGCGCCTCCGCGTAGTGCGAACGGGCGTCGTCGAAGCGGCCGGAGTCGTGGGCCAACCAGCCCACGGAGATCGCGAGTTCGCCCGCGCCGGCGTGCAGCCGGTCGTAGATCGCCCGGCGTTGGGCGCCGGCGTCCAGCAGTTCGTAGGCGGCGCGCAGGGGTTGGGTGGCACGGTGGTACAGGCCGTCGGCGCCGTGCCGGTCGTCCAGCAGGCGGATCCGGCGCACCGCCTCTTCGACGGCGGTGGCTTCGGTGGCGCCGGCCCGGGCGCCGGGGGCGGTGCGGGGCCCCGGCACGGCGGCAAGGGGCGCTGCGGGGCCCTCCGGTGCGGTCGGTGCGGGTACCGGGGGGTCGGTCCGGCCGGCCGGGCAGAGGCCGGTCAGGCCCAGGGCGGCCGCCGGGCCGCCGGTGATGAACGCGCGACGTAGCACGTCGCTCTCCTCGCAGTTCTGGATACGGGTATCGCGGTGGTCGGGGTCGGTCGCCAGGGGCGCGGCGCTGTCCGGCGACGTACGGGCCCCCCGTCCGCGTACCGTCTCGCGCGGCGCGAACCCCATGTCGGGCAGCGTCAGCCCGGGGAACATGTGCCGGAACACCCGTTCGTAGGCGTAGTTCGGGCACCGGATCTCCCCGGATTCGACGCGGCCCACGTAGCGGGCGTCGCACGAGACCTGCTCGCCGATCTCACGGGCGGCCCGTCGGACCGCCGCCGCGAACTCACCGGGCGACAGCCGGCCGCGCAGCTGTCGGAAGGCGGTGTTCGGACGGGCGGGTACGGTGCGGGACGACGCTGAACGCTGCGCTTGCGACGCCATGGCGGACCTCTTCCGTGCCCTACTCCGTGCCATCGTGTGACCGTGCCGCGTCCTGGCGGTGCGGCGGGACGACGGTACCCGCTGTGACGGGTCCGACACCCTGCGTTTGGCAACAAACCGGAATATCTCACCCGCGATCCGCCATGAAGTGCCATCCTTTGCAGCGTTCCGCCGCCGTAGCTGTTGACGCGTTTCGCCGTTGGAGACGGTGTAAAGGGTGTGGCGCGTGCAGGAGGAGGGGTTCTCCGTGTGGGAGACCGGCGTCAGCAGGGGCGGCAAGGAGTCCGCGGGCCGGACCGCGGGCCGCGAGGGGCATACCGCCCCGGTGACCGTCGTCCAGCCCTGTGACCTGGTCACGGTGCCGGCCCGGCAGGGCCTGGAGGCGGTGGACATCCTGCGCTGGCGGGACGGCGTCGGCCCGGTCCTGCACGACGGCGCCTGCGACACCCTCGGCTTCCTGGTCCCGCCGGGCACGGCCGACGGCTGGGACGTGCCGGGCAGCGCCTGCACCCAGACCTACGCGCGCGGGGCCGCCTACGGCGCGCCGGACGACGGGGCGCCGCCGGAGCCGCCGGTGAACGGCACCGGCTGGCTGGTCCCGCCGGAGGGGGCGTACGGCGACGCCACCGACCCGACGGTGCTGCGGGCGGCGCTGGGCGAGGCGGCCCGCACGATCGAGGCGGTCGACCGCTGCCAGTGAGGTGACCGCCGTCCGCGAGGCGACGGCGCCGGTGAGGGGCGGCCGTGGTGCCGCCCCTTGGCCGTTGCCGGACCGGTCGACCCGCCGCCGGGTCAGCGCTGGGAGAGCGAGTGCCCGTCGGGCAGCGGCGCCGGGGACGGGTCGGGCAGCGAGACGCCCGGCGGCAGGCCCTGCGGCGGCGGCCCGGCGGGCGCCGCCCCGGGGCGGGTCCGGCGCGCCGCGGCCCGGGCCTCCTCGTAGACGGCCATCAACTCCTGCGCGCTGCGGTCGATGTCGTAGCGCCGCACCACCGGCGGCACCGGCAGCCGGACCACCTCGGTGCGGCGCAACTCCCGTAGTGCGGCGGTCAGTTCGTGCACGCCGTGGCCGAAGCGGCGGGCGCCGGGGGCTTGGTCGTCGGGGAGTTCGTCGACGACCGGGCAGCTGCCGTGCAGGACGTGCAGTCCGGCGGCCAGGGCCTCCAGGGTCGCCAGCCCGAACGCCTCGTCGGGGGAGGGCGAGACGAAGACGTCGATGGCCGACAGCAGCCCGGGGATGTCCGGCCCGTCGCCGGCCGCCGGCCGGTCCACGCCGCTGCGGGCGCCGAGCAGGTGGATCCGGTCGCCGGAGCCGAACTGCCCGGCGGTCCGCCGGAGCAGCTCCCGTTCCGGTCCGTCACCGGCCAGCAGCAGGTGGACGCCGGGAAGCTGGGTCACCGCACGGACCAGGACGTCGAACCGCTTGCCGGGCACCAGCCGGCCGGCGCCGCCGACCACGAACGCGTCGACCGGCAGGCCGAGCCGGGCCCGGACCGCGGCCCGCGCGGCCGGGTCGTAGGCGAAGCGGTGCGCCTCGATGCCGTTGGGCACCACGTGGATGCGCCGCTCGGGGACGCCCCAGCGGCGCAGCCGGGCGGCGACGGTGTCCGAGACGGCGACGGTCGCCGAGCCCAGCCGTTCGGTGGCCCGGTACAGGGTGCGCACGCCGCGGGTCAGCCGCCGGCCCTCGATGACCGCGTCGCCCAGCGAGTGCTCGGTGGCGACGACCGCCCGGACACCGGCCAGGCGGGCCGCGATCCGGCCGTAGACGCACGCCCGGTACAGGTGGGTGTGGACGAGGTCGGGGCCGACGTCGCGGATCAGGCCGGCCAGCCGGGGGAGTGCGGACAGGTCCCGGTTGCCGGTCATGCCGAGGTGGGTGACGCGGATGCCGTCCGCCTCGATGGCCTCGGCGAGCGGGCCGGGGTTGGTCAGGGTGACGACCTCGCAGTGGGCGGGCAGCCGGCGCAGCAGCAGCCGCAGCTGCAGCGCGGCGCCGCCCACTTCGAGGCCGGTGATGACGTGCAGGACTTTCACCGGGTCCCTCCAGGGGTAGCGGCCAGGGTGGCCTGGTCAGCGGCCGGGTCGGCCTCGTCGTGGGGCTGTGCGCGGCGGCGCGGCGCCGGGGGGACGGCGGCGGGCGGCGCCGCCGGGGCCGGGGTCACCGGCCCTCCCGCCGGAACCGCGGCCGGATCGCGGCCCGCAGCAGGATCCGCAGGTCCTGCCCGGGCGACCAGCCGTCGATGGCGAGGTTGTCGAACCGCGTCCGGTCCTCGGCCCGGGCGCCGTCGCGCAGCCCGTGCACCTGCGCCAGGCCGGTGAGGCCGGGCGGCATCCGGAGCCGGGCCGCGTAGTCGGGATGCCGGCGGGCGCACTCCGCGGCCCGGGACGGGCGTTCGGGGCGCGGCCCGACCAGGCTCAGCTCGCCGCGCAGCACGTTCCACAGCTGCGGCAGCCCGTCCAGCGCGGTGCGCCGCAGCCACCGCCCGACGCGGCCGGGCCGGCCACCGGGGCGCCCGGTGCGAAACCGCAGCAGGGCGAAGTGGCGGCCGTCCTTGCCGACGCGCTCCGGCCGGTGGAACACCCCGGGCCCGTCCGCCAGCCGGATCGCCAGCGCGCAGCCGAGCAGCAGCGGCGCCGTCAGCACCAGCGCCACCGACGCCACGACGAGGTCCACGGCCCGTTTGACCGGACTGCCGGGCCGCGACCGCGCGGTCTCGTACGGCCGGCAGGCGAACCCCCACAGGTGTTCGGTGCCCGGCGCCGCCGGCCGCCCGTCGCGCCCGGCGGCGGCCCCGGCCAGCCAGACGGCCGCGCCCTGCCCGAGGAACCGGCGGAGCAGCGCCGCGGAGTAGGGGTCGCTCTCCGGCGGCAGCAGGAACACCGCGTCGCGGACGGTGTGCCGGATGACCGCGCGGGTCACCGCCTCGGAGGAGCGCAGCAGCGGCGGTCCGGCACCGGGCGGGACGCCGTCGGGCCCGGCCGGTCCGGTCGCCACCACGCCCACCGGGTGCAGCCCGTACTCCGGGTGCGCCAGGAGGGCCACGGCCAACTGCCGGCCCGCCGGCTCCGGTCCGACCAGCAGCACCGACCGCGGGCGGCGCCGGGCGGCGGCCCGCCGGACCCGGTACACCACGGCCCGGCCGGCGCCGGCCAGCACCGCCGTCGCGGCCACCGCGGCCGGCAGGGCGACCGGGCCCAGCGCGTCCCCGGGGCGCAGCGCGGCCAGCGCCGCGGCCGTGGCGCACCAGGCGGTCGCGGCCCGGCCCACCAGCGGCGCCGTCTCGTCGAGCGCGGCCGGCGCGGGGCCCGGACGGTACAGGCCGGCCCGCGCGTTGAGCAGCAGCAGGACCGGCACTAGCCCGGCGAGCACCGCCGGGTCCGCTTCCACGAGGAGGGCCGCACCGGCGGTGGCCAGGGCGTCCGCTGTCGCGAGCAGGACCGGGGCCGCCCGCCGCGGCAGCGGCCGGCCGGCCCGGACCGGTGCCGGCGGGGCGGCGGACGCCGGGCGGGGCGGCCGGCCCGGGGCGGCCGGCCGGGGCAGCGTCCCGGCGTGCCGGGCGGGCGCGTCCGCGCGGTCGGCGCTCATCGATCGGTCCGCGTCGTGGTCAGGACGGGCGGTACGGCGAGCAGTTCGCGGTAGACGTTGAGCACCGCGCCCGCGGTCCGCTGCACGTCGTGGGCCATCCGTACGTGCTCCGCCAGCCGGACGCCGAGCGCGGCCCGCCGGTCGCGGTCGGACAGCAGGGCGGTCAGGGCCCGGGCCAGGGCGGCCGGGTCGTCCGGCGGCACCAGGCAGTCGTCCGCGGCATCGGCCGGCAGGCACTCCCGGGCTCCGCCGACGTCGCTGAGCACCACCGGGATCCCGCACGCCATCGCCTCCAACGGGACCAGCGCCATCCCCTCCCACCGCGACGGCACCACCACCAGGTCCGCCGCCCGGTACCAGGGGGCGGCACTGTCGGCGGCGCCGGCGAACACCACCCCGGGCGGCGCGGACCGTTCCAGGGCCGCCCGGTCCGGCCCGTCCCCGACCAGCACCAGCCGGGCGTCCCGGACCGCCGCGGCCACCTCGGGCCAGGCCCGCAACAGCGTCGACTGGCCCTTCTGCGCGCACAGCCGGGCCACGCACACCACCAGCGGCGCCCCGACCGGCACCGCGTCGCGCAGCCCGGGCAGGGCCTCGCGCAGCGCCTCCCGGGCGTCGTCGGCGGCATCGGCGGCGGGCGCGAAGCGCCGCAGGTCCACGCCGTTGGGGATGACCACCCACCGGCCCGTCACCCCGACGGCCGCGCCGCGCCGCCGCTGGGCCTCGCTCACGCACAGCACCCGGTGCGTCCAGCGCGCCGCGTACCGCTCCCAGACCCGCGCCGCCAACCCGCCGACCACCTCGAACGGCCAGCAGTGCGGCTGGTGGACCGTCGGGATGCGTCCGCGCAGCGCCATTCGGGCGGTGTACCCGGCGCGGGGACCGTGCGCGTGCACGAGGTGGGGGCCGGCGCGCCGGACCAGCCGGGCCAGTCGCCGGCGGCCGGACAGCACCGTCCGGAGGGTGCCGCGGGCCGGCCAGAGCACCACTTCGGCGCCCGCGATGGCGGCCTCCACGTGCAGGATCCCGCCGGGCGGTGCGGCCACCACCACCCGCAGTCCGGCCGCCACCTGGGACCGCACCAGGTCGGCGATGACCCGGGCGATCCCGCCGTCGACCGGCTGGGACACATGGAGGACCGTGAGCCGGTCCTGGGACGGCAGGTCTTGTGGCAGCACGCGCACTGCTCCCCTGATTACCGAGCTGTCAGAACTCCGCGGGAATTGCCCGGGCCCGTCGTTCAGCGCCGCAGATCGGCCTGGACGAAGAGCGCCCCGAGCAGATATCCCGCCTTTCGGGTGGTGAAGCGGAATGTCAGCCGATCGCCCCCGGACCGGAGCGCCGGCGTCAGGTCCAAGACCTCTGAAGAAAAACCACGGTTGCTGCGGTTAACGGATGCCCCGGACGCCCGCCGACCGGAATTCGGATCGGCCGAATTCTTCGTGCCGTTCGGCTGATCGACGGAATCGTGGAGCGCGACCGGAGTAATGCGACCGGCCTGGGCGGAGAGTGTGCGGCGGTGCCGGCGGGTTCCGTGGTAGTCGACGACCCCGACCCGCCCGTGCGCCCGCGCCGGCAGGTGCAGCCCGGCCAGTTCCACCGCGAACGCCCGCCGGCGCCCGCCCAGCGGTTCGAAGCCGTCCCACAGGGCCAGCCGCCGCAGCGGCTCCCGAGGGTTCTCGTAGGCGACGACCAGTGCCCAGCCGGCCCGCCCCGTGCCCCGCGCCCGCCGGTGCCCGGGGGCCGGCCGGGCCACCGCGTACGGGCCCGCGCCGCCCTGCCGCACCAGCGGCGTGACGTCGGCGGACGCCTGGTAGTCGTCGGTCCGGCCGGTGCTGCGGCGCCCGAGGGGGCCCTCCGCGCGCACCGCCTCGTAACGGCCGCGGGGCCCGGCGAGCAGCACCTGCCCGGCGTCCCGGGCCGCCGCGGGCCCGCCGCCTCGCAGGTCGCCGCCCCAGTACAGCCGCGCGTAGCGCACCCGGGAGCCGGCCGGCAGCCGCAGCCGGGCGCGGTCGGTGCGCCGGGGCGCGGAGCAGGACGGGCCGGCCGCTGCGGCCGGCCCGCGCGCCGCCGGCCGGCAGGCCGCCATCGTCTGGGTGATCCGCGCGATCCCGCCGTGCCCGGTGGTGTGGAAGCGCTCCGCGAAAGGAATCCGGGCGGATTCCCCGGGCCCCCGGGGCGCCGCCGTCGTCGCCGACGTCAGTGCGGCCGACAGGACCAGGGCCGCGAGGGCGCCCACGGCGCCGCGCCCGGTGCGGTCCAGCGACTTCGGCATGACGTCCTCCCCGGCTGCAAATCAGTCAAACAGGAGAGCACTCTGGCAGAAATCATGCTGGAAATCGCGGCAGGCGCGCCGCGGCACCTTCCTGGTTTTCGATCAGACGAATACCAGCCAGACAGGCTAATGAATCCGCTTAAGTGGTAACGCCCGCATCCCCGGTCCATATTGTTCGTTGTGTCCGATGCCCCATTCGTAAACTGAGAGGAGAATGGAATGAAGCGGTTCGCCAAGACCGCCGCGCTGGCCGCGGTCACCTCGGCGCTTGTCCTGGGTGGCGCGGGTATCGCCTCCGCTGACGGTGGGCACCACGGCCGTCAGGGTCGGCACCACCACGGTCGTTTCGACGAGGGCCACGGCCGAGGCGGTGCCCACGCCAAGGGCATCGCCGTCCGCTCGCCGGGCGTCCTCAGCGGCAACGTCATCCAGGTGCCGATCAGCATCCCGATCAACGTGTGCGGGAACACCGTCAACGTGCTCTCCCTGCTGAACCCGGGGTTCGGGAACATCTGCGTCAACAAGTGATCCGGCACCGGTCCGCCGGGACCTGCGGACCGGGTCGGGACGCGGCACCTCAGGCGGACTGCCCACGGCCCCGGCCGCTGGGCGGTCCGCCGCCCCGGCTTCCGCACTGGCCCTGACCAGCGGATACCGCCGCACGGCGGCACGCCATACTGGAAGGCATGGCACGAAGCAGGCGCGGGCGCGGCGGCCCGGAAACCGTCACCGCGACGGTCGGCGGCGGGGTCGCGGAACTACGCCCCGACCGGGACCGGCCGCACGGCTGGACGCTGCTGATCGACGGGGCCCCGCAGTCCCACGTCGACCTCGCCGACCCGTCGCACCTGGAGTTCTCCTACCAGCGGCGGCTCGGTCACGTCGCCGACCTGGCCGGCCCGCCCGGTGCCCCGCTGCGCGTCGTCCACCTCGGCGGCGGCGCCCTGACCCTGCCGCGCTACGTCGCCGCGACCCGGCCGCGGTCCACTCAGCAGGTCGTGGAGATCGACGCCCCCCTGGTCCAACTCGTCCGGGAACACCTGCCGTGGGAAAGCGCCTGGCGCATCCGGGTGCGCGGCGCGGACGCCCGCGCCGGGCTCGCCAAGATCCAGGACGACTGGGCGGACCTGGTCATCGCCGACGTCTTCGCCGGGGCCCGCACCCCGGCACACCTGACCAGCGTCGAATGGGCGGCCGAGGTGCGCCGGGTGCTGCGACCCGGCGGTTACTACGCGGCCAACCTCGCCGACGGGCCCCCGCTGGCCTTCCTGCGCGGACAGATCGCCACCGTCCACACCGTCTTCCCCGAACTGGCGCTGACCGCCGAGCCGGCCGTGCTGCGCGGCAAGCGGTTCGGCAACGCCGTGCTGCTCGCCGCGGACCGCACGCTGCCGCTCGCCGAGCTGACCCGACGGGCGGCCGGCGACCCGCACGCCGGCCGGGTCGAACACGGCCGGGCGCTGCTGGACTTCACCGGCGGCGCCGCCCCGGTCACCGACGCCACCGCGGTCGCCTCCCCGTCCCCGCCCGCCGGCGTCTTCACCTGAGGAAGCCCGCGGCGGGCGCCAACCCCCGTGCTACGACGCGTGGTTGCTGGTCTCCACGATCGGCGGATGGCCGTTCCAGGTGCAGATCACCGAGGTGCGCGCGCCGCCGCCGGTGAAGTCGACCCGGAGCCACTGGTCCTGCTTCCACACCTGCATCTCCCAGCCCGCGTTGGGGGTCGCCGACACCAACTCGGCGGCATCGGAGCCCAGGGAGAGCACCACCCGCCCGCCCGAGGTCGCGTAGCTGCGGACCCGCCCGCCGGTGGCCGGCGACGTACCGCCGCCCGCGCCGACCTGCGGGGACGGCGTGGGGCTGCCGGCGGTGCGGGACGGTGCGGCGGTCCGCGCCGGCCGGTCGTCGGCGGGGGAGGAGGACGGGCTCGCGGTGGCCGGGGTGGACGGCTTGGGCCGGTGGGTCGAGGAGACCTGCGGCAGGGCCGAGGCGTCCACCTGGTCGGACAGGGGCAGCGCCCGCGGTGCGTCGTAGACGGTGCCGGCCAGCACGGTGTGCACGCCGAACCACGACAGGGCGACCGCGGCGCCGGTCGCCAGCGTCCAGGCCGCCGCATGAACCAGACCTCGTTGCATCTGCCTCATCTTGCCCCACCCGCCGCACCGGTTGCCGCCTGCCCGTTGCCGGGTGGGGCGGCGTTCGCGTGTCAACCTCGCATAAGGAAACTCGCCCGTATGGCGTACGGTGCGGCCCATGGCACGAGTGCTCGTGGTCGAGGACGACCAGTTCGTACGTTCCGCGCTCATCCGGCACCTGACCGAGGCCGGCCACGCGGTGCGCAGCGTCGGTACCGCCCTGGAAGCGTTGCGCGAGGTCGCGCAGGTCGGCTTCGACCTGGTCGTCCTCGACCTGGGGCTGCCCGACCTGGACGGCGGCGAGGCGCTGAAGATGCTGCGCGGCATCACCGACGTCCCGGTGATCATCGCCACCGCGCGGGACGACGAGGCGGAGATCGTCCGGCTGCTCAACGACGGCGCCGACGACTACCTCACCAAGCCCTTCTCGGTCGAGCACCTCTCGGCGCGGATGGCCGCCGTGTTGCGCCGGTCCCGGGGCGCGGCCCCCGGCGCAGAACCGCCCTCACGAGTGATCCGGGTCGGCGGGCTGTCCATCGACCCGCTGCGCCGCCGGGCCGCGCTCGACGGCAGCGCACTGGACCTCACCCGCCGGGAGTTCGACCTGTTGGCCTTCCTCGCCCAGCGCCCCGGCGTGGTCGTGCCCCGCAAGGAACTCCTCGCCGAGGTGTGGCAGCAGTCCTACGGCGACGACCAGACCATCGACGTCCACCTGTCCTGGCTGCGCCGCAAACTGGGCGAGACCGCGGCCCGGCCCCGCTACCTGCACACCCTGCGCGGCGTCGGCGTGAAGCTGGAGCCGCCGCGGTGAGCGCCGCCCGCGGCGCGGACCGGGCGGCCGCGGGGCGGACGCCGTGAGGTGGGCCCTGGTCAAGGTGGCCCTGGCGGTCACCACGATGGTCGTGGTCGCGTTCGCGGTGCCCCTGGGGCTGGTGGTCAAGGAGATGGCCTCCGACCGCGCCTACGGCGGCGCCGAACGGCAGGCCGCCGCCCTCGGCCCGGTCCTCGCGATCACCACCGACCGCACCCAACTCGAACGGGCGCTGGCCAGTGCCGAGACCGGTCCCGGCGGCCGGATCGGCATCCACGTCCCGGCCGCCGGCAAGGGCGGCGACCCGGCCGAGATCGGCGCCCGCCGGGCCGCCCCCGCCGACGTCGCCGCCGCGATCCGGCTCGGCCGGGCCTCCACCGCCCAGGTCTCCGGCGGCACTTCGCTGCTCCAGCCCACCGCGGTCGCCTCCGGCATCGCGGTCGTCGAGGTCTACGTCCCCGATGACGCGCTGACCAACGGGGTGGCCACCTCCTGGGCGGTGCTGGCCGGCGTCGGGCTGGCGCTGGTCATCGGCTCGGTCGCGGTCGCCGACCGGCTCGGCACCCGGATGGTGCGGCCGGCCGAGCGGCTGTCCGCCGCCGCCCACGACCTGGGCCGCGGCGACCTCGGCGTCCGCGTCCAGGAGGACGGTCCGAAGGAACTGCGCTCGGCGGCCAGCGCGTTCAACTCCATGGCCGACCAGGTCGTCCAACTCCTCGCCCACGAACGCGAGCTGGCCGCCGACCTCTCGCACCGGCTGCGCACCCCGCTGACCGTGCTCCGCCTCAACGCCGCCTCGCTCGGCGACGGTCCGGCCGCCGAGCAGACCCGGGCCGCGGTCGAACAACTGGAGCGCGAGGTCGACCAGATCATCCGCACCGCCCGCGCCCAACGGGAGCACACCGTCCAGGTCGCCGCCGCGGCCGGCTGCGACGCGGCCGAAGTGATCCGCGAGCGGATGGACTTCTGGTCGGCGCTGGCGGAGGACGAGGGCCGCACCGCCCGGGTCGCCGGCGTGGACCGTCCGGTGCGGGTGCCGGTCGCCCGCCCCGACCTGGCCGCCGCCCTGGACGCGATGCTCGGCAACGTCTTCCGGCACACGCCCGAGGGCACCGCCTTCGCCGTCGACGTGCACAACGCCGACGACGCGGTGATCGTGCTGGTCTCGGACGCCGGGGCGGGCATCGCCGACCCGGCCGCCGCGCTGCGCCGGGGCCACGGCGGCGGGGGCGACGGGTCCACCGGCCTCGGCCTCGACATCGTCCGCCAACTGGCCGAGGCCACCGGCGGCGACGTCCGGATCGGCCGTTCCGTACTGGGCGGCACCGAGATCCGGGTCTGGCTGGCGCTGGACGGGCGGCGCCCCCACCCCGGCGCCCGCCGCGGGCACCGGCTGCGCCGTCGGATCGGCGGCGGGGCGGTCGGCCGCCGGGGTCGGCGGGCGGCCCGCGGCGCCGTGTCGGGCGCCGGCTCTTAACCGGCCCCTTCCGCTTCCTTAAGGCGGCCATAATTCCGCCAACCTCCGTACGGAACCCGGCATTTGTCCGTTTCGCTGCCGCTAGCGTGCGGGGCGCACCTCCCCCCACGGGTGCGTCCCCCCACCCCATGTGACGACAGGCAGGCACGAGATGAGTTCCTCGGCACACCGGCGCCGGACGAGCCGCACGACCAAGCTGATCGGCGCGGCCGCGGCGGGCGCGCTGGCGGTCGGCGGCGGGTTGACCGTCGCGGGCTCCGCGATGGCCACCAAGGCCCCGCGGCCCGCCCCCGCCGCCCCCAAGGCCGCGGCGGCCGGCTTCACCCCCTACGTCGACACCTCCCTCACCCCGGCCTACGACCTGACCGGCACCGCGCAGAAGACCGGGGTGAAGCACTTCACCCTCGCCTTCCTCACCTCCGGCGGCGGCTGCGTCCCCAAGTGGGGCGGCGCCGGCGACCTCGCGGGCGACGCGGTCGCGCGGCAGATACCGGCGCTGCGCAAGGCCGGCGGCGACGTCCGGGTCTCCTTCGGCGGCGCCAACGGCACCGAACTCGCCGCCGCCTGCTCCTCCGCGTCCGAACTGGCCGCCGCCTACGGCAAGGCCGTCGACCAGTTCAAGCTCACCGCGGTCGACTTCGACATCGAGGGCGGCGCGCTCCCCGACACCGCCGCCAACACCCGCCGCGCCCAGGCCATCGCCCAACTCCAGAAGCAGCACCCGGGCCTGGACGTCTCGTTCACCCTGCCGGTGATGCCCGAGGGCCTCACCCAGGACGGCGTCAACCTGCTGAGCAACGCCAAGCAGAACGGCGTGCAGGTCTCCGCCGTCAACATCATGGCGATGGACTACGGCTCCTCCTACCACGGCAACATGGGCACCTACGCGACCCAGGCCGCCACCGCCACCCAGGCCCAGGTGAAGAAGGCGCTCGGCCGGAGCGACGCGGACGCCTGGAAGACCGTCGCCGTCACCCCGATGATCGGCGTCAACGACGTCCAGGGCGAGGTCTTCACGCCCGCCGACGCCGCCGCCCTGGTGACGTTCGCCCGGAGCAAGCACCTGGCCTGGCTGTCCATGTGGTCCGCCATCCGCGACCAGCCCTGCCCCGGCGGAGCGTCCCACTCCGCCCAGCCGACCTGCAGCTCCGTCGACCAGGCCCCGCTCGCCTTCACCAAGGCGCTGGGCGCCTACACCGGCTGACCCCCCACCGGTCCGGGTCCGTCTCCCGGATCGCTCCCCGGCGGAGCGCAGCGGCCCCACCCCCCACCCGCTGCGCTCCGCCCCCCTTCGTCCGCGGATCCGCCCCGACGCCGGGCGCCGGTCAGTCGACGCCCCGCACGGCCGCCCGGAACGCGATCGGCGTGATCCCGGCCTGCCGCTGGAAGAACTTGCTGAAGTTGGTGGCGTCCGCGAAGCCCAGCCGGTCCGCGATCCGCGACGCCGGCTGGTCGCCGTGGGCCAGCAGCCGTTTGGCCTCCAGCACCACCCGCCGGTCGATGAACTCCTTCGCGCCGACCCCGGCCGCCGCCTCGGTGGCCCGCGACAGGGTGCGCGGCGCGTAGCCCAACGTCCGGGCGTAGTCGGCGACCCGGCGGCTGTGCGGGAAGCCCCGCTCCACCGCGTCCCGGAACCGCAGGTACGTCTCGCTCGCCTCGCACGTCCCCTCGTCCTGACGACTCCCCGTCCGCTCGGGGTGCGCGGCCCGCAGCACCAGGACGGCGAGCAGGTGCCGCAGCACCTCCAGGTGCACCTCCAGCGGCAGCCCGCCCAGCGCCCCGAACTCCCGGTGCAACTGCGTCAGTGCCTCGTCCAGCGCCCGCGCCGCGGCGCCCTCGGGGCGCCGCACCGCCGGCCCGTACCAGTCCTCGATGCGGGCCGCGGCGGCGGTCGCCGGGTCGACGAACCCGGACTCGAAGAGCACCAGTCGCCCCTCCGCCCCGGACAGGTCCCCGAAGTGCTGCACCTGCCCCGGCCGCGACCACAGCAGGTCCCCGGGCGTCAGGAGGTGCTCGCGGAAGTCGACGCAGTGCACCAGGCGCCCCCGGTCCAGGACCAGCAGGTGGTGGAAACCGGGCCGGTGCGGCGTCGAGAGCCGGCAGGCGTCGGCGCGCTCGCGCAGCTCGGCGAGGGTCAGCACTTCCACCCCGGCGGGCCGCCCGGCCGGCGCGGAGAACGCCACCTCGCGGATCTCCCCTCCATCCTCCAGGGGGTCCTGTCGCTTTTTCACCATGACCCGTCGCCTCGCTACCCCGGAATCTCCCGTTGATACCCCTAGCGTAGGAGACGTCAGCACGGCTGATGGCGGAAATCGGCATCCGCACCACGGAGGCCGCCACCCCGCGCCCCACCCCCGGGCACACCTAGCCCACACCGAACCACCGGGAGAACCCACCATGTCCAAGATCGCTCTGTTCGGGGCCAACGGCACCATCGGCAGCCGCATCCTCGACGAGGCACTGCGCCGCGGCCACCAGGTCACCGCTGTGGTCCGCGACCCCGCGAAGGTCACCGTGACCCACCCGGCCCTCACCGTGGTCTACGGCGACGCGCTCGACTCGGAGTCCGTCACCGAGGTGGCCAAGGGACAGGACGTGGTGGTCAGCGCGGTCGGCGGCGGCGACGGCGCCGGCCACATCGCCACCATCCGGCCGGCCGCCGAGGCGCTCGTCGAGGGAGTGCGGCGGCTGCGCGCCGACGCGCCCCGCCTGATCACGGTCGGCGGCGCCGGTTCGCTCCGCAAGCCCGACGGCACCCAGGTCTGGGACGCCGAGGGCCTGCCGGTCCCGCTGCTGCAGATCATGCACGCGCACGGCGACGCGCTGGACTTCTACCGCACCGTCTCCGACGTCAGCTGGACCAACCTCAGCCCGGCCGCCACCATCGCCCCCGGCGAGCGCACCGGCAGCTACCGCACCGCCACCGACGACCTGATCGTCGCCGCGGACGGCAGCAGCAGGATCTCCGCCGAGGACTACGCGGTGGCCGTCCTCGACGAGGTCGAGGAGCCCCGCCACGTCGGCGAGCGCTACACCGTCGGCTACTGAGCTTTCGCCGCCGCCGGTGCCGGCGGCGGCAGCTGACCCGGAAACACCGAAGGCCCCCGATCCGAAGATCGGGGGCCTTGATGCTGGGGTGAGTAACGGGACTCGAACCCGCGACATCCTGGACCACAACCAGGTGCTCTACCAGCTGAGCTATACCCACCAAGACCGGTGCTGTGTGGTTCCTTTTCCCCACCGGCTGAGAAAAAGTGTACAGGCTCCGGAGGGGTGCTCGCTCCCAGGTTTCGCGTCCCCGGGAGCGAGCTGCGTCACTGTGCCGCCGCCTCCGGTTCGGCGGGCAGCTTGTACTTGGCCGCGATGGCCTTCGCGGTCTCCGAGTCCGGCCCGGGCTGCGGGACGAACACGGCCTCCCGGTAGTAGCGCAACTCCGCGATGGATTCACGGATGTCGGCCAGCGCCCGGTGGTTGCCGTTCTTGTCCGGACTGTTGAAGTACGCCCGCGGGAACCAGCGCCGGGCCAGTTCCTTCACGGACGACACATCGACGATCCGGTAGTGCAGGTAGCTCTCCAGGGTCGGCATGTCGCGCAGCAGGAAGCCGCGGTCGGTGCCGACGGAGTTCCCGCACAGCGGCGCCTTCCCCGGCTCCGGCACGTGCTGCTTGATGTAAGCCAGCACCTGTGCCTCGGCCTCCTCCAGCGTCGTCCCGGCATCCAGCTCGGCCAGCAGCCCGGAGGTGGTGTGCATCTGCCGCACCACCTCCGGCATGGTGGTCAGCGCCTCGGCCGGGGGACGGATCACCACATCGATGCCGTCACCCAGTACGTTCAGCTCCGAGTCGGTGACCAGGGCGGCCACCTCGATAAGCGCGTCGTTCGCCAGCGAGAGCCCGGTCATCTCGCAGTCGATCCACACCATGCGATCGTTCATGCGTCTCACCCTACGGGGCGCTCCCGCTGACCGGGCAGCACGGGGCGGCCGGCCCCCCGGCCGACCGGGGTCTCCGGCAGCCGTGCGGCGTACCCCTCCGGCTGTGGCTTGCCCGCCTCCACCGCCTCGGCGGCCAGCGCGTGGCCGCTGAGTGCGGCGGCGGAGAACCGCTCGCCGCCCAGCGTCGCGCGCTCGCGCTCCGGACGCTCGGCCCGCTCCGGACGCAGGGCCGGTTCGGGCGCGCCGCTCTGCGGCCGGCGTGCGCGGTAGGCCGCCCGGTAGGCCGCGGGCGAGGCGCCCAGCTGCCGCCGGAAGTGGCCGCGCAGCGCGACCGGCGAGCGGAACCCGCAGCGCCCGGCGACCTCGTCCACCGAATAGTCGGAGGTCTCCAGCAGCCGCTGGGCCTGGAGGACCCGCTGGGTGATCAGCCACTGGAGCGGCGCGCTGCCCGTGAGGGAGCGGAACCGCCGGTCGAAGGTGCGCCGGCTCATGTACGCGCGGGCCGCCAGCGTCTCCACGTCGAACTGCTCGTGGAGGTGCTCCAGCGCCCAGGCGACGACCTCGGCGAGCGGGTCGGCGCCGATCTCCTCCGGTAACGACCTGTCCAGGTAGCGCTGGTGCCCGAGGTCGGACGCGGTCCGCCGGGGCGGGACCACCAGCCGGCGGGCCAGCGCGTTGGCCGCGTCGGCGCCGTGGTCGGTGCGGACGATGTGCAGGCACAGGTCGATGCCCGCCGCGGTGCCCGCGGACGTGAGGACGTCGCCGTCGTCGACGAAGAGCTCACGCGGGTCCACGTGGACGGACGGATAACGCTTGGCGAGCGTCGGTGCGTACATCCAGTGGGTGGTGGCCGGTCGGCCGTCGAGCAGTCCGGCTGCGGCGAGGACGAACGCCCCCGTGCACAGCCCGACGATCCTGGCCCCCTCCTCGTGCGCGCGACGCAGGGCGTCGAGCGCCGCGGGTGGCGGAGCCTGGGTGATGGAACGCCAGGCCGGTACGACGACCGTCCCGGCGCGGGAAATCGCCTCCAGCCCGTAGGGGGCTGACAGTTCGAGCCCCCCGGTCGTGCGCAAAGGCGCATCTTCGCCAGCGCACACAAGTAGCCGGTACCTCGGAACGCCGGCGTCTTGGCGGTCGATGCCGAAGACCGAGAGCGGAATGGAGCTCTCGAAAATGGGGCCGCCGCTGAAGAGGAGCACCGCGACTATTTCGCGGCGTCGTCGGGCGGCGAGCTTGCGTGCGGCATCTGGTACGGCAGCGGAGTCCTGGCTCATGGCACTTAAGCCCCCCTCGGTCGTCTCGCCCTCTCGGTCCTGCACAGTTCCCCCGCCGTCACTGACCAAGATCGAATCTACTGTGTCCCGTGAGGATGGAGTGCCAAGTTCACCACCCGCTGGTATGTCGATATGGCAACTTGGCGCGAAGCATTCGATCACGAAGCGTTCCACTCGTCGGGCCTGCATGGGAAGTGCGCGTCTCGGCTCTGCCCGTTCGCAGTAGGGCACAACCATGCCCAGCGGTCCTTTCCTCCCTGCTCACGCCGGGGTTGAGGGGGGTCCAGGGCAAGGGGTGGGTACGGGCCGGAAGTTGGCTGAAAACGGTCGTGCGCAGACTTGCGGAGCCTCCAAACGACCGGCGTACGCCCCCTGTAGAGGCGTCCGCCCCCCTATCTTTACGTCCCATTGTGTTCGCTTATGTCCATCTGGCGTTTCGGGGGTCAAGCACCGTTCGGCGGGCGCGTCCGGCGGGGCGGGGGTGACGGTTCGGGATGACCGCCGGCCGCCCGGGTCGGGTCGGTGCCGGTGCGACCCGACCCGGTGCGACGAGACCCGCTTGGTGATCAAGGAGTCGGTCGCCGGGGTGCGGTCGGACGCTTCCGGGGGCGCGACGCCGCTCACCGGGTCGAGTGATCTCCGGTGCGGCGGCGGCGCGGTGGGGATCACCGCGGCCGGGGGCGCGGACGGCGCTGCCGAGGCGCGCGGGGCGCCGCCGGGGGTACGTACGGGGGCAGGACGGGGCATTGCCATCCGCGCCACGCTCCGGCATGCTCCGGGGAACGCTTGCGGCCCCGGACCGCCCCGTGGGGGCGTGCCGGCGGCCCGCGGGCGTTCTGGGCAGCAGAGGAGTAGCGCCGTACTCTTGGGGTATCGGCTTGGAAAGATGATTCCCAGTCGTATCGTTCCTCTTTGAACTATGGCTCTCGCTCCTTGATCGAGCCGCCCAGGTCAACTGCCGGATCAAGTCAATCGCCGTTCCCCGTTCGCCCCTCCGCAAGAGGACGTTCTCGCCGAGACACCCATGGCCGGTCACGAAATCCCTGAACCCGCGGACCGCAAGCAGGTCGCCGATCCGATGGCGGACCTCGAAGCGGTGGAACAGAAGCACCACTCCTGCGATCCCGCCTTCCGGCACGGCGTCGTGGTCGGCTTCGACGGCTCCATGTCGAGCGAGCGCGCGTTGGCGTATGCAATCGGAATGGCGCGGCGCCACGGCTCCGGCCTGATCATCGTCCACGTGGCCAACCGGCTGCCGACGACGGTGTGGGCGGGCTGTGAGCCCCCGGTCTTCGTGGACGTCCCCGACCACCGCACCGAGGTGCTCGGTCTGGAGCTCGCCTGCGCCGACCACCTCGCCGAGGTGCCCTGGATCCTCGTCGAGCGCGGCGGCGACATCTGCCACGAGCTGGAGGAGGTCGGCCGGGAGTACGAGGCCGACGCGATCGTGGTCGGCTCCACGCACGGCCTGGTCGGCCGGATCTTCGGCTCGGTGGCCGGTCGGCTGGCCCGCCGCGCGCAGCGCCCGGTCATGGTCATTCCCTGACACCGACGCACCGTCCGTCCCGTCCGTGACGGAACCCAACTCCCTTGTGCGCGGCCCTCGTTGATCGGCTCTCCGCGACACGTCCACAGTTGAGGGGGCGTCATGGGGATTTGTGGGCGGTGCGCGCCCGGTTGCCGTCCGAGGGTTGGCCGCACGCCGGTGGCGGGTAGAAAACGGTCACGACGACGTGCTGCCGGTCGGGAAGTGACGGGTCCCGGGGCGGCGGCATCCCGCCGGCGTAATGGGCGACGCCGGCAAAAGGGGAGGCGCCGGCTCCGCGCGCGTACGGTGGCACGCGCGCGGAGCCAGCGCCTTTGTCGTGCGGACTACTCCACCGTCACCGACTTGGCGAGGTTGCGGGGCTTGTCGATGTCCCGGCCCAGGGCCAACGCCGTGTGGTAGGCGAGCAGTTGGAGCGGGATGCCCATGAGGATCGGGTCCAGCTCGGGCTCGTTCTTCGGCACCACGATGGTGTGGTCGGCCTTCTCCTGCTCCTGGTGGGCGACGGCGAGGATCCGGCCGCTGCGGGCCTTGATCTCCTCCAGCGCGGCGCGGTTCTTCTCCAGCAGGTCGTCGTCGGGCACGATCGCGACCGTCGGCATCGCCGGCTCGATGAGCGCCAGCGGGCCGTGCTTGAGCTCCGAGGCCGGGTACGCCTCGGCGTGGATGTACGAGACCTCCTTGAGCTTCAGGGACGCCTCGCGGGCCACCGGGTAGCCGCGCACCCGGCCGATGAACATCATCGACTTGGCGTCGGCGTACAGCGCCGAGAGCTTCTTGATGTCGTCCTCGCCCTTGAGGATCTCGTCGATCTGGCCGGGCAGCTTGCGCAGGCCCTCGATGATCCGCTTGCCGTCCGCGACGGACAGGTCGCGGATCCGGCCCAGGTGCAGGGCGAGCAGCGCGAAGGAGACCACCATGTTGGTGAAGCACTTGGTGGAGACCACGCACACCTCGGGGCCGGCGTGCACGTAGATGCCGCCGTCGGTCTCCCGGGCGATCGCCGAACCGACCACGTTCACCAGGCCCAGCACCCGGGCGCCCTTGCGCTTGAGCTCCTGGACGGCGGCGAGCACGTCGTAGGTCTCACCGGACTGGGAGACGGCGACGTAGAGGGTGTCGGGGTCCACGACCGGGTTGCGGTAGCGGAACTCGGAGGCCGGCTCGGCGTCCGAGGGGATGCGGGCCAGCTCCTCGATCATCTGGGCGCCGATCTGGCCGGCGTGGTACGAGGTGCCGCAGCCCAGGATCTTCACCCGGCGCACCGCGCGCGCCTCGCGGGCGTCGAGGTTGAGGCCGCCGAGGTGGACGGTGGAGAAGCGGTCGTCGATCCGGCCGCGCAGCGCCCGGTCCACCGCCTCCGCCTGCTCGGAGATCTCCTTGTGCATGTACGTGTCGTGGCCGCCCAGGTCGTAGGACTCGGCCGCGTACTCGACGGTCTCCGGCGTCGCCGTGGTGCGGGAGCCCTCGGTGGTGTACGTGCGGTAGTCGTCGGCCTTGAGGGTGGCCATCTCGCCGTCGTCGAGGGTGACGACCTGGCGGGTGTGCGAGACCAGCGCGGCGACGTCGGAGGAGACGAACATCTCGTGCTCGCCGATGCCCAGGACGACCGGGGAGCCGTTGCGGGCGACCACGATGCGGTCGGCGAAGTCGGCGTGCAGCACGGCGATG
This sequence comes from Streptomyces sp. VTCC 41912, assembly GCF_045799175.1. NCBI lineage: Bacteria > Bacillati > Actinomycetota > Actinomycetes > Kitasatosporales > Streptomycetaceae > Streptomyces > Streptomyces sp. VTCC 41912. The sequence goes on along the minus strand of NZ_JBJMAB010000009.1, from coordinate 253,064 downwards.
CCGTAGGTGCCCTCGATGTGGCGGAGGGCCTCGCGGACCTTCTCCTCCAGCGTCGGGGCGGCGGAGCGGCCGATCAGGTGCGCCAGCACCTCGGTGTCGGTCTCGGAGGCGAACTCCACCCCGTCGGCGGTCAGCCGGGCGCGCAGCTCGGCGGCGTTGTCGATGATGCCGTTGTGGACGACGGCGACCTTGCCCTCGGTGTCGAGGTGCGGGTGGGCGTTCTCGTCGGTGGGGGCGCCGTGGGTGGCCCAGCGGGTGTGCGCGATGCCGGTGCTGCCCGCGAAGCGCTTCGGCAGACGGGACTCCAGCTCCCGGACCCGGCCCTTGGCCTTGGCGGTCTTCAGACCGCCCGCGGCCTTGCCGGTGCCCTTGGCGTGGATGGCGATGCCGGCCGAGTCGTAGCCGCGGTACTCCAGGCGCTGGAGGCCCTCAAGGAGCAGCGGAGCGACGTCGCGCTTGCCGATGTATCCGACGATCCCGCACATACGGTGACCCTTCTGGTTGGCGTGGTGGGTGCCCGGCCGTCCTCGACCCGTCCGGGGCCGCGGTCCGGTTGCGTCGCGGCCGTCAGCCGTAGACCAGGCGGCGCAGCTGGCGCAGCGAGAGCGGCGGTGGGGACACGGCGCGGTGCGGCAGCTCGTGTGCGATCCGTTCGAAGATCGCCTCGTTCCGCAGCCCCTGGGACTGCAGCTCGCGGTGCCTGCGGCGGACGAACCCCTCCGTGCTCTCGTCGAAGTACGCCAGCACGTCCAGCACCACCCGGGCCGCCTCGCCGCGCTGGAGCGGCGTGCTGCGGACCAGATGGTCGATGAGGTCCTCGTGGGACGGACGGCGTTCGAGCACCCGTCGATATTGCGGGGCCGAGCGGAGAATCGCAAGAAATCTGCCCGATATCGGGCAGCTGGTGCCGAACGCGCCCGGAAACTGGTCTACACCTTGACCGGTCACCGGGCACACGGTACGCATGGTCACCATCCGGTCGCTCCACGCCATGCAGAACGTGCGCCCCCGGGTGCGTCGCCCGCCGAACGCCCCGCAGAACGTGCCGCTGACGAAGCTCGCCGAAGGGACCGCCCATGAGACGACGCAGACTCCTCTTCTCCCTGCTCCTGGTCGCGGCGGCCGGCACGGTGACCGCCGCCGTGCCGCAGCCGGGCACCGCGGCCCCCGCCGCCACGCCGCTGGACCGGGTGATCCCGGCCCCCGCCTCGGTCCGGCCGGCCGGCGACGCCTTCACCCTCGGCGCGGGCACCCGGATCAGGGTGCCCGGCAACTCCGGTGAGGCCCGGCAGATCGCCGGCTACCTGGCGGGGCTGCTGCGGCCGGCCACCGGCTTCGCGCTGCCGGTCACCACCCGCGGCGGCGCGGACGGCATCGTCTTCCGGCTCGGCGGCCGGGACACCCGCGGCCTCGGCGCGGAGGGCTACCGGCTGACCTCCGGCGGCCGCGCGGTCACCATCAGCGCCGCCCGCCCGGCCGGCCTCTTCCACGGCGTCCAGACCCTGCGCCAGCTGCTGCCGGCCGCCGTGGAGAAGAAGAGCCGGCAGTCCGGCCCCTGGCGGATCGCCGGCGGGACGATCTCCGACGCGCCCCGCTACGCCTACCGCGGGGCGATGCTCGACGTCTCCCGGCACTTCTTCACCGTCGACCAGGTCAAGCGGTACATCGACCAGCTCGCCCAATACAAGATCAACAAGCTGCACCTGCACCTCTCCGACGACCAGGGCTGGCGGATCGCGATCGACTCCTGGCCGCGCCTGGCGACCTACGGCGGCAGCACCCAGGTCGGCGGCGGCCGCGGCGGCCACTACAGCAAGGACGACTACCGCGAGATCGTCCGCTACGCCGCCAGCCGCTATCTGACCGTGATCCCCGAGATCGACATGCCCGGCCACACCAACGCCGCGCTCGCCTCCTACGCCGACCTCAACTGCAACGGCGAGGCGCCGCCGCTCTACACCGGCACCAAGGTCGGCTTCAGCTCGCTGTGCGTGCCCAAGAAGGTCACCTACGACTTCGTCGACGACGTCATCCGGGAGATCGCCGCGCTCACCCCCGGCCGCTACCTCCACATCGGCGGCGACGAGGCGCACTCCACCGCCCACGCGGACTACGTCGCCTTCATGGACAAGGCGCAGCCGGTGGTCGCCAAGTACGGCAAGACGGTGATCGGCTGGCACCAGCTGACCGGGGCGCACCCGGCGAAGGGCGCCCTCGCCCAGTACTGGGGCTACGACAAGACGGGCGCGGAGGAGCGGCAGCAGGTCGTCGACGCGGCGAAGCGCGGGACGCAGCTGATCCTCTCGCCCGCCGACCGGGCCTACCTCGACATGAAGTACGACAAGGACAGCCCGCTGGGCCTGAACTGGGCCGGCTACGTGGACGTCCGGCGGGCCTACGACTGGGACCCGGGGAGCTACCTGGCCGGCGCGCCCGGCTCGGCGGTCGCCGGCGTCGAGGCGCCGCTGTGGTCGGAGACCCTGACGACCTCCGCGAACATCGAGTACATGGCGTTCCCGCGACTGCCGGGCATCGCCGAGCTGGGCTGGTCGCCGGCCCGGGCGCACGACTGGGACGCGTACCGGGTGCGGCTGGCCGCGCAGGGGCCGCGCTGGGACGCCCAGGGCATCGGCTACTACCGGGCCCCGGAAGTGGCGTGGCCGACGCGGTGACGCGGTGACCCGGTGATGCGGTGACGCGTCGGGGCGGCGCGGCGGGCCCGGGAATCTCCTCCCGGGCCCGCCGCGTTGTGGCCCACAGGGGGCGCCGCCGCCCCCTAGGGGATCCGTTCGCCCGCCCCCAGGGGTGCGCCCCCGGCGGCGCGGGCGGTCGCCGGCCGGCGACGTCGGGGGCCTTCCTAGAAGCCCAACTCGCGGGCGATGAGCATGCGTTGGACCTCGCTGGTGCCCTCGCCGATCTCCAGGATCTTGGCGTCCCGCCACATCCGGGCGACCGGGTACTCGTTCATGAAGCCGTAGCCGCCGTGGATCTGGGTGGCCTCGCGGGCGTTGTCCACCGCGATCTCGGAGGAGTAGAGCTTGGCGAGCGCCGCCTCCTTCTTGAACGGCTCGCCGTGCACCAGCCGGGACGCGGCGTCGCGCCAGGCCAGCCGGGAGGTGTGGGCGCGCAGCTCCATGTCGGCCAGCTTGAACTGGATGGCCTGGTTGGCGCCGATCGGCCGGCCGAACGCGTGGCGCTCCTTGGCGTACCGCACCGACTCGTCCACGCAGCCCTGGGCCAGGCCGGTGGCCAGCGCGGCGATGGCGACCCGGCCCTCGTCGAGGGTCCGCAGGAACTGCGCGTAGCCGCGGCCCTCCTCGCCGAGGAGGTTGGCGGCCGGGACGCGGACGTCGGAGAAGGACAGCTCGCGGGTGTCCGAGGCGTTCCAGCCGACCTTGGAGTACGGGGCGGCGACCGTGAAGCCGGGGGTGCCGGCCGGCACGATGATCGCGGAGATCAGCGGGGAGCCGTCGTCCTTGTGGCCGGTGACCGCGGTGACCGTCACCAGGCCGGTGATGTCGGTGCCGGAGTTGGTGATGAAGCACTTGCTGCCGTTGATCACCCAGTCCCCGTTGTCGTCCCGCACCGCGGTGGTGCGGGTCGCGCCGGCGTCCGAGCCGCCGTCCGGTTCGGTGAGGCCGAAGGCGCCGAGCACCTCGCCGCTGCACAGCTTCGGCAGCCACGCGCGCTTCTGCTCCTCCGTGCCGAAGCGGTAGAGCGGCATGGCGCCGAGCGAGACCCCGGCCTCCAGGGTGATCGCCACGGACGAGTCGACCCGGGCCAGTTCCTCCAGCACGATGCCCAGCGCCAGGTAGTCGCCGCCCATGCCGCCGTACTCCTCGGGGAACGGCAGCCCGAACAGGCCCATCTGGCCCATCTGGCGGACGATGTCGTACGGGAAGGCGTGCTGTTCGTAGTACGCGCCGATCTCCGGGGCGACGACGTCGTGTGCGAACGCCTCGACCGTGCGCCGGAGTTCTTCCAGCTCGTCGGACAGGCGGTGGTCCAGGGACATGGGTCACTCACTCCTTGTGGGAGAGGGCGCGGACGGTGCGTGAGGGGCTGGGACGGCCCAGGACCCCGGCCAGCCACACGCTGGCCTCGGTCAGCCGCCCCAGATCGACGCCGGTCTCGATGCCGAGGCCGTGCAGCATCCACACGAGGTCTTCGGTGGCGAGGTTGCCGGTGGCGCTCTTGGCGTACGGGCAGCCGCCCAGGCCGCCCGCCGAGGCGTCGACGGTGGTGACGCCGTGCTGGAGCGCGGCGAAGGTGTTGGCCAGGGCCTGGCCGTAGGTGTCGTGGAAGTGGACGCCCAACCGGGAGGTGGGCACGCCGGCCTCGTTGAGCGCGGCGAGCAGGTGCTGGACGTGGCCGGGCGTGGCCACGCCGATGGTGTCGCCCAGGCTCAGCTCGTCGCAGCCCAGGTCGAGCAGGGCCCGGCAGACCCGGACGACCTGGGCGATCGGCACCGGGCCCTCCCACGGGTCGCCGAAGCACATCGACAGGTAGCCGCGGACGTGCACCTTCTCGTCCCGGGCCCGCCGGACGACCGGTTCGAACATCGCCAGCGCCTCGTCGACGGTGCGGTTGAGGTTGGCCTTGGCGAACGACTCGGTGGCGCTGCCGAACACCGCGATCCGGCGGGCGCCCAGCGCCAGGGCGCGGGTCAGGCCCCGTTCGTTGGGCACCAGCACCGGCAGGTGCCGCGGATCGAGGTCGCCCAGCATCGGGAACAGCCGCTCGGCGTCGGCGAGTTGGGGCACCCACTTGGGGTGCACGAAGCTGGTCGCCTCGACGACCGGCAGGCCGGCGGCGGCCAGCCGGTGGATGAACTCCGCCTTGACCTCGGTCGGGACGACCGCCTGCTCGTTCTGCAGGCCGTCGCGCGGGCCGACCTCGTGGATCCGCACGCGGGTGGGCAGGCCCTCCGCGGCCACCTCCATGGGCAGCCCCCGCGCCGGTGTGCCGTCGGTGGTCATGCCGTCGCCTCCTCGTCCGTGCCGGGGGCCGGTGTCCCGGCGTCCCCGGGGGCGCTGCCGGCGGCGTCCTCGTGCGGGGCGACGACGGCGAGCACCTGGTCCATGGCGACCGTGCTGCCCGGGGTGACGTCGAGTTCGGTGACCGTCCCGGCGTGCGGCGCGGAGATGACGTGCTCCATCTTCATCGCCTCCACCACCAGCAGGCCCTGCCCGGCGGCGACCTCGTCGCCGACGGCCACCTTGACGACGGTGACGGTGCCGGGCATCGGGGCGGCGAGGGTGTCGACGCCGTGGCCGCGGGCGGCCTCCCGCAGCGCCTCGGCCACCGGGTCGTGGTCGGTGACGTGCCAGGCGTCGCCGTCCCGGCCCAGCCAGTGGCCGCCGCGGTGGAAGGTGTGCCGGATGCCGTCCACGGTGACCCGCACCTCGTCCGCGGTGACCTCGAACCGCTCCGGGGTGACGCCCGGCCGGACGTCGTACGCCACCGGGTCCTGTCCGGGGACGCGCAGCCAGTGCCGTACCGGAGCGGGTTCGCCGCCGAGCCGGAAGCCGGTCGGGGCGGCGAACGGGTCGCGCCAGCCGCCCGCGTCGGCCGTCGACTCCAGCGCCGCCTGGCGGACCGCCGCGGCCGCCGCGTACACCTCGTCCGGGACCGCGTCGGGCACCAGGTCGGCTGCCACCCGCTCGACGAGCCCGGTGTCCAACTCGCCGGACGCCACGTCCGGGTGGGCGAGCAGGCGGCGCAGGAAGCCGGCGTTGGTCGGCACGCCGAGGGTGACGGTGGCGGCCAGCGCGGCCCGGAGCTTGCGCAGGGCGCTCGCCCGGTCCGGGCCGTGCGCGATGACCTTGGCGAGCATCGGGTCGTAACGGCTGCCGACCTCGGCGCCCTCGGAGAGCCCGGAGTCGGTGCGGGTGCCGTCGCCGGCCGGCTCGCGCAGGGTGAGGACGGTGCCGCCGGTCGGCAGGAAGTCGCGGGACGGGTCCTCGGCGCAGATCCGGGCCTCGATGGCGTGCCCGGTGAACGAGAGGTGCTCCTGGGCGTAGGGGAGGCGTTCCCCGGCGGCGATCCGCAGCTGCCATTCGACGAGGTCCAGCCCGGTGATCATCTCGGTGACCGGGTGCTCCACCTGGAGGCGGGTGTTCATCTCCATGAAGCAGTAGCCGGACGGGTCCTTGCCGGGGACGATGAACTCGACGGTGCCGGCGCCGCGGTAGCCGCAGGAGCGGGCCGCCTGGACGGCGGCCTCGCCCATCGCGGCCCGGGTGGCGGCGTCCAGCAGGACCGAGGGCGCCTCCTCGATGATCTTCTGGTGGCGGCGTTGGAGGGAGCATTCGCGCTCGCCGAGGTGGAGGACGTTGCCGTGGCCGTCGGCCAGCACCTGGATCTCGATGTGCCGGGGCCGGTCGATCCACCGCTCCACCAGCAGGGTGTCGTCCCCGAAGGACGAGCGGGCCTCGCGGCGGGCGGCGGCGATCTCGTCGGCGAGCCGGTCGGCCTCCCGGACCAGGCGCATGCCCTTGCCGCCGCCGCCGGCGGACGGCTTGAGGAGCACCGGCATGCCGATCTCCCGTGCCGCGGCGGCGAGTTCCGCGTCGCTCAGGCCGCTGCCGGAGGAGCCGGGGACGACCGGGACGCCGGCGGCGCGGACCGTCTCCTTGGCCCGGATCTTGTCGCCCATCAGGTCGATGGCGTCCGCGGGCGGGCCGATGAACACCAGCCCGGCGTCGGTGCAGGCGCGGGCGAACGCGGCGTTCTCGGCGAGGAAGCCGTAGCCGGGGTGGACGGCCTGGGCGCCGGTGCGGGCGGCGGCGTCCAGCAGGCGCGGGGCGGACAGGTAGCTCTCGGTGGCCGGGGCCGGGCCGATCCGGACCGCGGTGTCCGCCTCCTGGACGTGCCGGGCGTCGGCGTCCGCGTCGCTGTACACCGCGACCGAGCGGATGCCGAGCGCGCGCAGCGTCGTGATGACGCGGACCGCGATCTCCCCGCGGTTGGCGACCAGGACGGTGTCGAACAGGCCGGTGTCGAAGCTGGTCATAGGTCCTCTCACATCCGGAAGACGCCGAAGGCCGGCGCTGCGTCGTCCCGTTGGGGCAGGGGGGCGTTGGCGCAGGCGGTCAGCGCCAGGCCGAGCACCTGGCGGGTCTCCAGCGGGTCGATGACGCCGTCGTCCCAGAGCCGGGCGGTCGCGTAGTAGGCGTTGCCCTGGGTCTCGTACTGGGCGCGGATCGGGTCCTTGAAGGCGGCCTCGTCCGCCGTGCTCCACTCCTCGCCGCGCGCCTCCAACTGGTCGCGCTTGACGGTGGCGAGGACGGACGCGGCCTGCTCGCCGCCCATCACCGAGATCTTGGCGTTGGGCCACATCCACAGGAAGCGGGGGGAGTAGGCGCGGCCGCACATCGAGTAGTTGCCCGCCCCGTAGGAGCCGCCGACGACGACGGTCAGCTTGGGGACGCGGGTGCAGGCGACCGCGGTGACCATCTTCGCGCCGTGCTTGGCGATGCCGCCCGCCTCGTAGTCCCGGCCGACCATGAAGCCGGAGATGTTCTGGAGGAACAGCAGCGGGATGCCGCGCTGGTCGCACAGCTCGATGAAGTGGGCGCCCTTCTGGGCGGACTCGGAGAACAGGATGCCGTTGTTGGCGACGATCCCCACCGGGTGGCCGTGCACGTGGGCGAAGCCGGTGACCAGGGTGGTGCCGTACTCGGCCTTGAACTCGGCGAAGCGCGAGCCGTCGACGATCCGGGCGATCACCTCGCGGACGTCGTAGGGCGTGCGGGAGTCCACCGGCACCGCGCCGTAGAGCCCGGCGGGGTCGGCCTTGGGCTCCTCGACGGGCCGGACGGACCAGGGCAGCGGCGGGCGGTCGCCGAGGGTGGCGACGATGGTGCGGACGATCCGCAGGGCGTGCGCGTCGTCCTCCGCGAGGTGGTCGGTGACGCCGGAGGTGCGGGAGTGCACCTCGCCGCCGCCCAGCTCCTCGGCGCTGACCACCTCGCCGGTGGCGGCCTTCACCAGCGGCGGGCCGCCGAGGAAGATCGTGCCTTGGTTCCGCACGATCACCGCCTCGTCGCTCATCGCCGGGACGTAGGCGCCGCCGGCCGTGCAGGAGCCGAGGACCGCGGCGATCTGCGGGACGCGGGCGGCGGACATCCGGGCCTGGTTGTAGAAGATCCGCCCGAAGTGCTCGCGGTCGGGGAAGACCTCGTCCTGCATCGGCAGGAACGCGCCGCCGGAGTCGACGAGGTACAGGCACGGGAGGCGGTTCTCCAGCGCCACCTCCTGGGCGCGCAGATGCTTCTTGACGGTCATCGGGTAGTACGTGCCGCCCTTGACGGTGGCGTCGTTGGCGACGATCACGGTCTCCCGGCCGCTGACCCGGCCGATGCCGGCGATCACCCCGGCGGCCGGTGCGGCCCCGTCGTACATCCCGTCCGCGGCCAGCGGCGCCAGCTCCAGGAAGGGGGAGCCGGGGTCCAGCAGCGCGTCCACCCGCTCGCGCGGCAGCAGCTTGCCGCGGGCGGTGTGCCGGGCCCGGGCCTTCTCGCCGCCGCCGAGCCGGGCCGCGGCGAGCTTCGCGCGCAGGTGGTCGGCCAGCTCGCGGTGCGCGGCCTCGTTGGCCCGCCAGGCGTCGGACGCCGGGTCGTCGGTGCCGGTCAGCACCGGTGCCTGCTCGATGGCCTCCATCGCTATGGGCCCCCTCGCTCGGTCGGCTGGCCGCCGGGCGCCGCGGGGTGCGCCGCGGGGCCAGGCGGGTTAATAGGCGTTAACCTCATTTCCCTCAGGTTAACGACCACTAACCCGCCTGTCTACAATCGACGGCATGAGTAACGCGCACGCCCCCGCCCCCACCAGCCGCCGAGAGCAGATCCTCAAGGAGGCCGCCCGGCTCTTCGCGGAGCGCGGCTTCCACGGCGTCGGCGTGGACGAGATAGGGGCGGCCGTGGGCATCTCGGGCCCCGGCCTCTACCGGCACTTCGCCGGCAAGGACGCGATGCTCGCCGAACTCCTCGTCGGGATCAGCGAGCGGCTGCTGGCCGGCGGCCGGATGCGGGTCGAGGAGGGCGGCGAGAGCCCGGCGGCGGTGCTCGACGCGCTGATCGACGGGCACATCGACTTCGCACTCGACGACCGGCCCCTGATCACCCTCCACGACCGCGAGCTGGACCGCCTGCGGGAGGCCGACCGCAAGCGGGTCCGGCAGCTCCAGCGGCAGTACGTCGAGCTGTGGGTCGAGGTCGTCCGCCAGGTCCACGCCGAGTCGGCGGAGTCCGAGGTGCGGGCCGCCGTGCACGCGGTCTTCGGGCTGTTGAACTCCACCCCGCACCTGGGGCGCCCGGGCTCGCTGCCGGGGCGTCCGGAGATGGCGCGGCTGCTGCACCGCCTCGCGCTGGGTGCGTTCGGCGCGGTGGACGCGGAGGCGGCCGCGGGGGCCGGGGGCGGCGCGGTGGCGGCGCGCCGGGCCGGCTGAACCGCTCGCGCCCGGGCCCGCGGCCCGTCCCTCCGGGGGCGGGCCGCGGGCCCGTTCCACCTCTGGACAGCCTTGCTGACCGACGGGTAGCTTGCGCTGAGCAAACGCTTAGCCAGGTGTGGCGGTGAAGGAGGCCGGGGCATGCGACGGACGGTGTACGACGAGGACCACGAGGCGTTCCGCGCGACCGTACGCGCCTTCATCGAAGCCGAGGTGGTGCCCGTCTACGACGAGTGGTACGCCGCCGGCCAGGCGCCCCGCGACTTCTACTACAAGCTCGCCGAGCTGGGCGTCTTCGGTATCCGCGTCCCCGAGGAGTACGGCGGCGCCGGCATCGACTCGCACAAGTTCGAGGCCGTGATGTACGAGGAGACCGCCCGCGCCGGCGTCTCCTTCGGCGGCTCCGGCGTCCACGTGCTGCTCGGCCTGCCCTACCTCCAGATGCTCGCCACCGACGCGCAGAAGCAGCGGTTCTTGCCCAAGTTCGTCTCCGGCGAGGAGATGTGGGCCCTGGCCATGACCGAGCCGGGCACCGGCTCCGACGTCGCCGGCATGAAGACCACCGCGAAGCTGTCCGCGGACGGCACGCACTACGTCCTCAACGGCTCCAAGACCTTCATCACCGGCGGCGTGCACGCGGACCGCGTCATCGTCTGCGCCCGCACCTCCCCGCCCGCCCGTCGCCCGACCACCGCCCCTGATGGACAGCGCTCCGCGCAGGCAGAATCTCGGGACGACCGCCGCTTCGGGATCTCCCTCTTCGCCGTCGACACCACGTCCGCGGGCTACTCCGTCGGCCGCAAGCTCGACAAGCTCGGCCTGAAGGTCTCCGACACCGCCGAGCTGGCCTTCGTCGACGTCGAGGTGCCCGTGGCGGACCTGCTCGGCGAGGAGAACGAGGGCTTCTCCTACCTCGGCTGCAACCTCCCCTCCGAGCGCTGGGGCATCGCCTTCGGCGCCTACGCGCAGGCCAAGGCCGCCGTGCGGTTCGCGAAGAGCTACGTCCAGGAGCGCACCGTCTTCGGCAAGTCCGTCGCCTCCTTCCAGAACACCAAGTTCGAACTCGCCGCCTGCCAGGCCGAGGTGGACGCCGCCGAGGCCGTCGCCGACCGCGCCCTGGAGGCCCTCGACGCCGGCGAGCTGACCGCCGCCGAGGCCGCCTCCGCCAAGCTGTTCTGCACCGAGGTCGCGCACCGCGTCATCGACCGCTGCCTGCAACTGCACGGCGGCTACGGCTTCATGAACGAGTACCCGATCGCCCGGCTCTACGCCGACAACCGCGTCAACCGCATCTACGGCGGCACCAGCGAGGTCATGAAGTCCATCATCGCCAAGTCCATGGGCCTGTAGGGCGCAGGGACCCCGCACGTGAACGACGCACTCCAGTCCCTGCTCGACCTGCTCGCCCTGGAGCAGATCGAGCAGGACATCTTCCGCGGCCAGAGCCGGGCCTCGGTCGTGCCCCGGGTCTTCGGCGGTCAGGTCGCCGCACAGGCGCTGGTCGCGGCCGGGCGCACGGTCCCCGCCCATCGCCCCCAAGCTCTCCACTCCGGTCGAGCAGGGGGTGCCCCCATCCCGCACTCGCTGCACGCCTACTTCCTGCGCCCCGGCGACTCCGGCGCGCCCATCGTCTACACCGTCGACCGGATCCGCGACGGGCGGTCCTTCACCACCCGCCGGGTCGTCGCCGTCCAGCACGGCAAGCCGATCTTCCACCTCACCGCGTCCTTCCACGCGCCCGAGGAGGCGGCTCTGGAGCACCAGGAGCCGATGCCGGCCGCACCGGACCCGCTGACCCTGCCTACCCAGGCCGAGATGCTGCCGCGCTACGCCGACCGGTTCCGCGAACCGGACATGCTCCAGCGGCTGCTGGAGGCCCGGGCCGCCGTCGACCTGCGCTACGTGCAGGAGCCGCCGTTCGCCACCGCCGGCACGGCCCGCGAGCCGCGCTCGCAGGTGTGGTTCCGCACCGACGGCAAACTGGACGGCCCGGAGGACGAGCCGCTGCTGCACGTCTGCCTGGTGACGTACGTCTCGGACATGACCCTGCTGGACTCGGTGCTGCTGGCCCACGGGCGCGGCGGCTGGGCGGTCGGCGACGTGGTGGGGGCCAGCCTCGACCACGCCATGTGGTTCCACCGGCCGCTGCGGGCCGACGAGTGGCTGCTCTACGACCAGGAGTCGCCGACCGCGCGCGGCGGGCGGGGGCTGGGCACCGGGCGGATCTTCGCCGCGGACGGGCGGCTGGTGGCGTCCGTGGTGCAGGAGGGCGTCGTCCGGGCGCCCCGGGAGGAGTGACCGGGACCCCGCGGACGTGACGCCGCCGGGTCAGAGCAGGTCGGCCGCGGCCAGGAGGTAGGCGGTGAGCGGGTCGTAGTGGCGGGGGCTCAGCACGTGGTCGTCCAGCGGGACGGTGACCTGGACGGTGCCCTCGGACTCGGCGAGGAAGAGCGCGGGGTCGTTGCAGTCGGCGAACCCGATCGTGGGGATGCCGCGCTGGCCCGCGCAGCCGGCCCAGCCGTGGTCGGCCATCACCAGGTCCGGCAGGGGCCGGCCGGCGCGCTCCAGGCCGTCCAGGACCGCGGCCATCGGCTCCGGGGAGTGGGTGTGCCACAGCGTCGCACCGCGCTCCAGCATCGCCACGTCCCCGAACTGGAAGACCATGCCGTCGTCGGCGTGCAGCCCGTCGGGGATGACCACGATCTCGCAGTCCCGGGCGTGCAGGGCCTGGGCGGTGGCGCGGTGGACGTCCATCAGGCCGCCCGGGTGGCCGGTGGCGAACAGCACCCGCTGGCGGTCGGCGGCCGCCTTGCGCAGCACCGCGGCCGCGCGATCCAGGGCGTCCACGGTCAACTCGGGGTCGATGGTGTCCTGGCCCTGCCGGTGGTGCGGGTCGTCGTTGACGCCGCAGCGCTCCGCCATCACGGCCAGCACGTCCTGCTCGTCCGTCCAGCGGTCGCCCAGCTCCAGGCCGAACCAGTAGTGGCGGTCGCCGTTCGCGAGCCGGCGGTAGTGGAGGAGGTTGTTCTCGCGGGGGGTGGCGACCTCACCGGCGATCCGGGTCCGTACGAGGTGGTCGACGAGTTCGGCACGCGAGGGGGCTGCAGCGGCTATCGGCATAGCGACATTGTGCCCGTACGGATCTCTCCCGGTCGGGCGTTCCACAGCGCGGACACCGGGTGGACACGGACCGGACACGGTGCCGCGACGCGGCGGCGGCTGGACAAAACGTCGAACGAACGCGGCCCGAAGAGCGAAAATGTCCATGTCCCGGGTCGTCGGGCGCTCTCTACTCTGCCCCCATGACCACCGCATCGAACGAGCCCGTGGGCCCCGTCGACTCCTCCCGCGTCCCGCGCTACGCCGGGCCCGCGACCTTCGCCCGGCTGCCCCGCCTCGACGAGGTCGGCGGCCGGACCGATGTCGCCGTCGTCGGTGTCCCCTTCGACACCGGCGTCTCCTACCGGCCGGGCGCCCGCTTCGGCGGCAACGCGATCCGTGAGGCGTCGCGGCTGCTGCGGCCGTACAACCCGGCGCAGGACGCCTCGCCGTTCGCGCTGGCGCAGGTCGCCGACGCCGGTGACATCGCGGCCAACCCGTTCAACATCAACGAGGCCGTGGAGACCATCGAGGCCGCTGCCGACGACCTCCTCGGCAGCGGCGCCCGCATGATGACGCTGGGCGGCGACCACACCATCGCGCTGCCGCTGCTGCGCTCGGTCGCCAAGAAGCACGGCCCGGTCGCCCTGCTGCACTTCGACGCGCACCTGGACACCTGGGACACCTACTTCGGCGCCGAGTACACCCACGGCACCCCGTTCCGCCGGGCCGTCGAGGAGGGCATCCTCGACACCTCCGCGCTGTCCCACGTCGGTACCCGCGGCCCGCTCTACGGCAAGAAGGACCTCACCGACGACGAGAAGATGGGCTTCGGCATCGTCACCTCGGCGGACGTCTACCGGCGCGGTGCCGACGAGATCGCCGACCAGCTGCGCCAGCGCATCGGTGACCGGCCGCTCTACATCTCCATCGACATCGACTGCCTCGACCCGGCCCACGCCCCCGGCACCGGCACGCCGGAGGCCGGCGGCATGACCTCCCGCGAACTGCTGGAGATCCTGCGCGGCCTGGCGTCCTGCAACCTGGTCTCCGCCGACGTGGTGGAGGTCGCCCCGGCCTACGACCACGCAGAGATCACGGCCGTCGCCGCCTCGCACACCGCGTACGAGCTGACCACGATCATGTCCCGACAGATCGCGGACGCCCGCGGCTGACCACCCCCGGACACCGCACGAACCGCCGGCCGGCCCTGAAGGGGGCCGGGCGGCGGTTTCGGTTTTTAGAGGGGGAGGGGAGGCGCGGCCGGCGGCCGGGGTCATTCGTTGTGGAGGGGGTACTGCCAGGCGCCGGCGCCCGAGCCCTGCCAGTCGACGTTCCAGAGGGCGTCCTCGGTGTGCTGGCGCAGCACGTTGACCTCGTCGCGGTTGTCGAGGTCGATGAAGAGCCGGCGGCCGGTGACGAAGAGGGCCGCCATGGTGAGGAAGTTGTCCAGGTCGGTGGCGACGAGGACGCCATTCTCCGCGGTGGGGTCGCCGTAGTCGGTGGGGCAGCGCAGGACGTGTCCGGTGGGGCCGTCGAGGACGACGTGGCCGCCCATCCACCGGCCGAGGCGGTAGAACGGGCCCTCGTCGTCGGGTTGTTCGGGGTGGTCCTCCGGCCACGGGACTTCCTGGAGGAAGCCCGGGCCGGTCGGTTGGAGGGCGAGGCACTGGTCGTCGAACTCGGGGAGGCCGGTGCCGGTGAGGACCTGGCGGGCGGTGGGGTCGGTGAGGCCCTCGGGGAGGTCTTCGGGGGCGGTGGTGACGTAGACCTCGGTGCCGTGGATGGCGGCGAGGCCGTGCGGTGAGGGGTCGGGGGCATCGGCCGGGGTGGCGGCTTCGGTGGCGGTGAGGGTGCCCAGCAGGGGCTGCCCGCCCGGTTCGTCGAACGCGGTGCGGTCCACACCCGGCTGCGGCTGGACCGCGAAGAGCCCGCCCGGCCCGGACAGGACGAGGGGCGCCGGGAGTTCGGGCGCGAGCGCGACCCCGGTGTCCAGACAGGTGTGCAGCAGGTCTTCGAGGGCACCGTCCACCGCCTCCGCGGTGTCGGCCGCCCGGCTGAGCTCGCGGACCGAGACCGGGCCGGGCGTGGGATGGTCGCCGGCGGCCCACGTGAGGGCGGGCCGCGCCTCGGCGGGGAACCCCTCGCCCCCGGGCCAGGGACCGGCGAGGAGCGCGCCCGACGCCAGGTCCCAGACATGCACGTGGTCACCGGAGGACAGCACCGCCGGGCGGCCCTGCCAGCGCACGGAGAACGGGGTGCCGACCGGACCGGGGCGCAGGTAGCTGAGGTGGCAGGCGCCCGGCGGCCGCCAGTGGGTCCACAGGGCCTTCCAGGGAAGCCGTACGCCGCAGCGCTCGATGCCGTCGGCCAGCGCGGTGTCGTTGCGGGCGGTGGCCATCAGGTGCAGCCAGGCAGCCCAACTGGGCTGGTCGGGCCGGTGCAGGCCGAACATCCGCAGGTGCACGGCGTCGGCGGCGGCGTTGTTGCCGGGCAGCGAACCGTCGTGGGCGCAGTGCGCGGCGTCGACGAGGGCGTCCGGGGGGAGCTGCCCGACGACGGTGCCGTCGGCGAGCACGTCGTCGAGGAGGCCGGCCTGGACGGCGTGCAGGGCGAGGCCGTCGGCGGCGTAGCGGCCGAGCGGTCCGGCGGCGGCCCAGCCGTCGGGATGGCGGAAGCCGGGCGCCTGCGCGCGCAGCCGGGCGACCAGGTGGCGGCCGACGGCGGCGGGCAGCTCGGGCCCGTACGCCCCGCGGATCGCCTCGGCGGTGCGCTCGTCACGGAAGCCGACGTGGCCGTCGGCGTGGACGAGGTGATCGCCGAACTGCCCGGCGAGGACGGCTAGTTCCTCATCCGTGGCGCCGTCGCCTGGCCCCTGGGTGGTCGCGTCCGGTGCGGTGAGACCGGCGGTAGTGGCGGCCGTGATCAGTTCCCGCCACACGGCCAGGGGGACCCGGCGCGGTTCGGAGAAGGCGAGGGCCTGGACGGGGGCGGGGAGGGCGGTGGGCGAGGGGAGGTCGTCGGTGTGGGGGGAGGCGAGGCGCAGGGTGGTCCGCCCCCTGCGCACCTTGTGGTCCGAGGGCACGGCGAGGACCACGCCGATGCCGGGGGTCAGGCGCAGGTCCTCGGCCAGGTGGTGCACCACCAGTTCGGGCTGCGCGGAACGGCGGGTGGGGCCCGCGGAGAGGGCGTGGTCGATCAGGACCAGACGGTCCCGGCCGAGCTTCCTGACCCGGTCCCCCCACTCGAACGCGTAGTGGCACCCCTCCAACACGCCGAGTTCGCCCAGCAGCTCACGGAGCAGGCCCTCCGCCGTCTTGCCGGTCGCGTCGAGCAGGAGGCTGTCGGGGGCCCGTCGGTGCACCTCCCGGACCACTGCCCCGGCGGCGCCCTGGTCCTGGTCCGCGGCGAGGTTCACCCGACTCGCGTCAGCGCGGTGGTTCTCCCACCAGTCGAGCACACGGGCGGCGGCCTGGTCGGTGGTGAACAGGGGCTGGTCGGGAGCTTCTCGTGCCACGTGGATGGTCCAGTGCGGGTGCGGTGATCAGGCGGGCCTGAGGCCGGGCAGGTCCCAGCCGCTGACGATCAGGTCGGATTCCATGGAGCCGGAGAGCACCGCGTCCCACATGGCGCTGTCCTCGACGACGGGATCGATGCGCATTGCCCACCGGGTGAGGCTCCGTGCGGCATCGCGGTGTTCGGCCGTGGTGGCGAAGGGGCTGATCTGGAAGGTCCGGTAGAGGCAGAGGAGGGCGAGGTACTGCGGCAGGCTGCTGGCGACGACGAGTTCGAAGGAAGCGCCCGAGCGGCCGTCCTGGAGGATGCGGCCGGTGGCGGCGTCGAGGTAGGCGCCGGAGCCGATCCAGGTGCCGAGTCGGTGGAAGGGGCCGACACCGGGGGAGGGGACGGCAGTCCCACCCTCCCAGTCGCCGGTGGGCAGGCCCGTCTCGTCGAGGGGCGGGAGGGTCGCCAGGTAGATCTGGCCGTTGACGACGGGCACGCCGGTCTCGGTGAGGCAGCGGCGGGTGGCGTCGTCCAGACCGGTGGGCACGGCGTCGGCGGGGAGGGGACGGCAGGCGTCCGGACCGAAGGCCCGGGCGAGGGCGGCGGGGGTCGGCCCCTGGGGGGTACCGATGTCCGCCGGGAACTCCCAGGTGGCCGCCTTGGTGTGCGGGGCGATGAGCGGGGGCGCCCACTGGGGCGGGTGGTCCGCGTCGTCGCCGGGGGCACCCTCAGGGCGGTCGGCGTCGACGGCGAACAGGCCGCCGGGACCGGCCAACACCCAGCGCCCGTCGGCCACGACGCAGCTGGCGGTGGCACTGCGGGGGAGACGGAGCGGAGTGCGCGGATCGAGGGCCAGGGCGGCGTCCCCGGTGCTCTCGAACCGGCTCCGGCCTTCGACGCTTTCGAGGTCTCCTTCCAGGTCGTAGAAGAGGTCCACGACGGTCGACGGTTCCGGTTCCGTGCCGTCGTCCAGCCGCCACACCCGTTCGACGGCCTGGTCGTCTCCCTCCGGCAGCACGTGCTCGCCGTCCCGGAACAGGGGCAGCAGCCGCTGGCCGGCCACCGCACCGGCGCCGTCAAGGACCCCGGGGTACAGGTAGTCCACCTTGCCGGTTTCCCCGGCGACGGGGCCGAAGACGCCGTACGCGCGGTGGTGCGACCAGGCGGTGCGCCACGGCAGGGGAACGCCGGCGTCGGCGAGGGCCGCGGCCCATGCGGTGGCGCCGCGGTTGATGGCCGCCCAATGGAGCCAGGAAAGCCATTCCCCTTGGCCCTCGGGGGCGATGCCGTCGGTTTCGAGGTAGTGGACGTCGGCGGCGACACCGTGCTGCGGAACGCCCTCGGTGAACTGGAGCGGAAGCGCCTGGAGAAGCGAGTAGCGGGTGCAGTGGGCCAGCGCGCGTGCACTGTCGAGCAGCGTGGGGAGGGCGCCGGCGAGGGCGGCGTGCACGGCCAGCGCCTCCGCGCCGTAGGCGTGCACCTCGTCGGACGACGTGCGCTCGGTGAGCGCGGCGCGCAATTCCGTGCTGAGCGCGTGCTGTTGGTCCGTGGTGAGCGGACGGGCGCGGCGAGCCAGGTGCTTCAGGCCGTCGGTGCGGAAGCTCACCGCTGCGCCGCCCGAGACGTCCGCAGCGCGCCGCGTGACGACCTCCGGGAGGCGCCCGGCCAGGTCGGACAGCTCGGCGACGGTGGTGGGCACCCCGAGCGCCCCGGCGAGGAAGGCCCACACGGTGAGCGGGACGGTACTGGTCTCCGCCGCCGCCAGTGCCTGTAGGGCCGGGTGTTCGGCGACGAACCGGGCGACCGGTGCCTCCTGCACCGGGAGGCCCGACAGCTCCACGTCCTTGCGGCGGGACACGGCCACCCGCTCGTGCGCGCCGTCCACCTCCACCACGACCGACACCCGGCCGCCGCTGCGCAGGCCGATCTCGCCGACCAGGTCCCCGCCCACCCGGGTCGGCTCGCGGGAACTGAACAGCGGCCCGGACCACTGGGCGTTGGCCAGCAGTACGACGGCGTCACCGTCGTGCCGGGCGAGGGCGTCGCGCAGCGGCTCGCGGTCGCGCGACGGGTCCATGCGGAGCCCGAGGCCGTCCAGTACGGCGTGCGCGACCCGGTCGGCGGTCAGGCCGCTGCAGTCGACGGTGACGGCTGCGGGGAGACGCTGACCGAGGTCGGCAAGCAACTGCGTCTTGCCGACCCCGGGAGGACCGGAGACCTGGAGGACGGTGCCCGAGGGGCCGGCTTGCTCCAGCCAACCGAGGGCGGTCCGAAGAGCCTCGTCGTACTGCACGTTCCGGACTCCGATCCAAGGCGCGGGGTTGTCAGGACGAGGCTACCTGCATCCAAATGCGGAGCATCTCGCCCCGGGCCCGGTGCATATCCTCTTCCCGTCGCATCTTTGCCTGCTGCTTCGCTTCCTTGATGGCCTTTTCGGCGTTCTCCTCGCCGACGCTGTCACGAATGCGCTCGACCTCATGCGGGGAGAGGTCGCCGTAGCGGTATCCGGCCGCGTAGTAAACCGTCGTCGAATTCGTCCGGTTCGGCAGGTTGTCGCGCTGGTCGTGTGGGACGTCGTGGTACTGCGTGCGGTCTGCTCCCGCTGGCCGCTCGAATTCATGGGACAGGTAGTAGGAGCAGTTGGCCGATGCCGGGTCCGTTTTGGATCCGCACGGCTCGTACTCCGTGTACATGGCGATCGACTTGTAGACGCCCGGGTTTGCGGCGTCCATCTTGCGGAACGCCTCACCCAGTACCGGTTCTGAATGGTCCGGGGCCTTGTCGAAATTGTTGGCGGGCACCGAGGAGTCGATGACGTAGTGCGTCTCGGTGCTGCCGTCGTGGTTCGTCTTCTGTACTTCCAGTACCGCGTAGTTCTTTCCGGAGAAGTCCGGGCGCAGCCGGGCGGCGCTCGCCTGCACATCGGGATCGTCGCTCTTGGACGGTTTGCCCACCACATTCCGCCACAGCGCGTTGAACTTCCGCTGTTCCTTGCCCAGCGCCGCCGAGTTCGGTTCGTCCCCGTGACCCGTGACGTTCTGTCGCACACCGTAGGCGCGGGCCTGCGGTGCGGGGTCCACCGGATCGCCGCTCTTGGGGTCGTGACGCGAATGGAGATAGGAGCCGCCGGAGTTCTCCACGGCGTGTGCATCGTGGAACTGGTGGCTCATGCGGGCGATGGCGCCCACCGTGGCGAGCTGCTCGGACTGCTTCATCGAACCGAATCCGGGCAGTATTTCTGCCAGCCGCTCCTTGGTGATCGGGCCCTTTGCCGATTCGTCGATGGCGTGCAGCAGCGGCGGCTTGGGATGGTCTCCGTCAGCCGGCTTTGCCCAGTGGTTCAGATGGTCGATGACCGGTTCGAGATTCACTTGCCGGACGTCGTTGGTGCGGCGCAGCGTGGACTGGGAGCCGTCCGACTGCATCGTGTAGTGCTCGTGGGTGCCGTCACCGGGCTGCCGTTGCTCGTAGGGCGTGCTGCCCTTGGCCCGGTCGCCGCTGTACGGCTCGCTGGCGACCTGGTCGCTCCGCTCCCGCATCGCACGGCGCTTCGCCGCCCGCTCCTCCGGGGACTCCTCCAGCTTGTGCTTGCCCTTCTTCGGCTTCTCGTCGCCGTTCTTCCCGTCCTTGTCGTCCGGGTGCTGCGCGTCCTTGCCGTGCCCCGAGGTCTGGTGGCCCGACGGGTCGGGCGGCGGCAGGGCTCCGGGATTGCGAGGCACCGGCGGCTGGTGCGGATGCTCGGCGCCTGAGTGTGCCGGCGGCTGGTGCTCGGAACCGCGGCCCGGCACCCCGTGGTCCGTCGTGTGGTCGGCCGTGTGGTCGGCCGTGTGGTTCGGAGCCTGCTCGGGCTTCGTCCCGGGTGAGTCGTGGTGCGGGTGCTCGGCGTTCGGGGCATGGCCGTCGCCGGGGGTGTGGTGGGGCTCCGGTGCGCCCGCGGGGTGCTGGCCGCCGCCGTGCTGCTGGTTGGGCGCGTGTGGGGGGTAGGGCTGGTGCTGGCCCTGGTGCGGCTGTTGTTGGTACGGGTGCGGGGGCTGGCCCTGGTGGGGCTGCTGCGGGTGCTGGACGTGCGGCTGCTGGGGATGTTGCTGCTGCGGCACGTGAGGCTGCTGCGGCACGTGGGGTTGCGGCTGCTGGTGGGGCGCCGGTGCGTGCTGCTGGGGGTAGGGCTGGTGCTGCTGCGGGTGCTGGTACTGCGGGTGTTGTGGCTGCTGACCTTGGTGGGGCTGCTGCTGTTGGTGGGGGTGTTGTGGCTGCTGCTGGTGGGGTTGCTGTTGGTAGGGGTGCTGGGGCTGGCCCTGGTGGGGCTGCTGCGGGTGCGGCTGCTGGTAGGGGTTCTGCGGTTGGTGCTGGGGTTGCTGGGCGTACGGGTTGTGCTGGGGCTGTTGGGTGTACGGGTTGTGCTGGGGGGTCTGGGCGTACGGGTTGTGCGGCTGAGGCTGTGGCTGGTGCTGGCCGTACTGGGGTTGGGGCTGGTGCGGCTGCTGTTGCGGGTACGGCTGTTGGTGGTGGGGCTGCTGCTGTACCTGCGGGTGTTGCGGCTGCTGGTTCTGGTTCTGGTGCGGCTGTGGTTGCGGCTGTTGCTGGGGGTGGGGGGACTGCTGGGGGTGCTGGTTCGGGGTGTGGTTCTGGGCGGCGGTGGGGTCGAAGGGCTTGCGGTCGCCGTCGAGGGTGAGGTGCCAGACGCCCTCGGCATGGGTGTGGATGGGCTGATGGCTGATCTGGCCCGTCTGGCTGTCGACCCAGACGACCTTGCCGTTGTGGTTGACCGCGTTGAAGACGTGGGCGCCGCCGCCCGAACCGTCGGGGTTCTTCGGCCAGGTCACCAGGACGGCCGAGGCCGAACCATGGCCCGACTGCTGGAGCTCGTGGGCGATGTTGTTGTAGGCGTCGTGGGCGTTCTGGCCCGAGTTGCGGAAGTTGGTGCCCGCCCAGTTCTGGATGTTGTGGGTGCCGTCCCGTTCACCGCTCGCGCGGTCCAGGTTGCCGTGCGCGTCGGTGTCGTACGTACGGGGCGCGGAGACCTGCGGGTTGCCGTACCAGGACTCCATGAAGGAACGGGTGCAGTCGGCGCAGTTGTTGGACCGGCCGGGCACGGTCGGGCCGCCGTCGTTCTGGTACTTGGCCCACGGCTGGAACGGGTCGGCGTGGACCTGCGGGGTGCCGTCCGGGTTCCGCGGGAAGTTGTGCTCCAGCGCCTGCTGGTCGTGCGGGAACGGTGAGTACAGGCCGCCCGGGTGGTGGTTCAGGCCGGCGCGGACGTCGTTGAGGCTCGGCTGCTGGTGGTGCGGCGCCTGCTGTGGGTGCTGCTGCTGCGGGTGTTGAGGCTGTTGGTGAGGGTCGTGCGGCTGCTGCTGGTTGTGGTGCTGCTGTTGCTGCGGGCTCTGGTGCGGCTGAGGCTGCGGCTGGTGTTGCTGTTGGGGGTGGTGCTGCTGGCTCTGCTGCTGCGGGTGGTGGCTTTGCGGCGTGGGCTGCTGCGGGTGGTGCTGCTGGTTGGCCTGGTTGGCCTGGTTGGCCTGGTTGGCCTGGTGGGGTTGGTTGGGCTGGTTGGTCTGATGGGGCTGGTTTTGCTGGGGGTGTGGCTGCTGCGCATGCGGCTGCTGCGGCTGCTGGGGGTGGTGGGGCTGTTGCTGTGGCGGCGCAGGCTGAGGGTGCTGCGGCTGCTGGTGGGGCTGCTGCGGGTGGGCCTGCTGCGGGTGCTGGGGGTTGGGGCTCTGCGGCTGTCCCGGGTGCGGGGAGTGCTCGGGGGACTGGGAGTCCGGACGGTGATCGTCCGGGCGGTTGGCGTCCGGGCGCGGGGCGTCCGGGTGGGTGTTCTCCGGGCGCGGCCGGTCGGGGTTCGGCTGGTGCTGAGTGTCGGGCCGCGGGGATTCGGGGCGCGGGGCGTCGGGGCGCTGACCGTTGGCGCGGTCGTCCGGGTGCGGCTGGTTGCCGTCCTGGTGGGGGCGGTTGGCGTGGTCCGCGTCAGGGTGCGGCGGGGTGCCGTCCGGACGCGGGTGGGTGGCGTCCGGGTGCGGCTGGTGGGTGTCCGTCGGCCGCTGGTTCTGTCCGCGGTCGGCGTCCGGCCGTTGGTCCTGCGGGCGGTGGGTGTCCGCGGGGCGCGGACTGTCCGGGTGGCCGTCGTTCGGGTGCCGGGCGTCCGGGTGGTCGGTGTTCGGGCGGGGGCCGTCCAGGCGGGGGTTGTGCGGGGGACGCTCCGGGGTGCGCTGTTGCGTGGCGTCGTGGACGGGCTGGGTGCCGTCCGGGCGGCGGTTGGGGCCGGGGACGTTGGCGTTGGGGCGGGGCCCGTCCAGGCGCGGGTTGTACGCCGGGCGGTCCGGGCCGCGTTGCTGGGTGACGTCACGGATCGGCTGGGAGCCGTCCGGGCGGCGGTTGCTCGGCGCGCCGCCGTCGGTGGTGGGGCGGGAGGGGGTGGCGCTGGGGGTGCCCGAACCGGCCGCGGGCGCGCCGCCGCCGTGGGACGGCATGGCGGAGGGCATGCCCATCGCCGGGCCGGCGCTCTGCGGTGCACCCTGGGAACCCTGCGGTGAAGTGCCGCCGGAAATTCCGGAGTTGGGGTTGCCGGTGCCCGAGTCGGTGGCGCTGTGCTGGGTGGGTGGCGGCGCGGTCATGGTGTCCGCGGACTGGGTGCGCACGGTGGTGTCGTGGTCGTCACCGGCGTGCGGCATGGGGTCGCCCGGCGCGGGGTCGCGGTGCTGGACGGACGGTTGACCCGCGGAGTGCTGGACGGGTGCGCCCTGGGGGGCCGGGGTGCCCATGTGCGGCATGGAGGGGCGGCTGCCCGTCCCCGAGCCGCCCGACGAACCGGAGGAATTCGACGAGTCCCCGTTGCCGTTGCCGTTGCCGTTGCCGGAGCCGCCGTCGTGGGACGGGGCGGGGGACGGCGAGGGAGACGGGCCGCCGGAGCCGTGGTCGCCGGGTGAAGTGCCGTCGTGGCTCGGGGCGTCGTGCGGGCTGGGGGCGGAGTGCTGCGGCGAGGGTTGGGCGCCGGCGGAGCCGTCGTGGCTCGGGCTGGTGTGGTGCTCGGGAGCCGGCTGGGTGCTGACCGGGTCGGGGCCGCGCTCCGGCGGGTGGCTCGCCGAGTGGTCCGGAGCGGTGTCCGGGGTGGGGTGGGTGCTGACGGAGTCCGGCCGGGCGGCGTCCGGCGTCGGGTGCGTGCCCACCCCGTCCTGGCGCGGTGCGTCGGGGGTGTGGTCGGCGGTCGGTTGGGTGTTGAACGGTTCCGGGCGGGCGGAGTTAGGGGTGTTGTCGGCCGTGGGGTGGGTGCTGACCCCGTCGGGGTGCTCCGCATGCGGACCGTGACCGGAGTCGGGGGCGGCGACGGACTCGGGGGAGTGCGACGGTCCGGGCGTGTCGTGGCCGCCCTGGTAGCCCTCGTCGAAGGGGGAGCGGTGTGCCGCGTCGGGGAGGGGCTGGGCGGTGGGCCTGGGGTGATCGTTCCCGGAACCGGAACCGGAGCCGGACGCGGGATCGGGGCCGTGGTGGGAGCCCGAGTCGGTGCCGGGAGACGTGTCCGAGTGGGCGCGTTCGGGAGAGGTGGTCGGGCTGGACGGGCTGTCGCCGGGGCGCGGGGCGTGGGACTGCCCACCCGAGCCCGAGCCCGAGCCCGAGCCCGAGCCCGAGCCAGAACCGGAACCGGAGTCCGCTCCGGAGCCGCCGTGCGAACCGCTGCCGCTGCCGCTGCCGCCGCCGTCGCCCGAGCCGGAGTGCCCCTCGGAACCGGAGCCACCGTGCTCCCCCGAGCCGCTTCCGGACCCGGACCCGCCGTGTTCGCCCGAACCCGAACCCGAACCCGAACCCGAACCGGAGCCAGAACCGGACCCCGAGCCGCTCCCGTGCTCCCCGCCTCCGCTCTCCCCGCTTCCGTGCTCGCCGCCGCTGCCGCCGTGCTCGCCGCCGCCGTGGCCGGCCGCGTGGTCCAGGCCGGTGCGGGCGTGCTGGCCCGCCTTGCCGCCGAGCGCGTCGCGGAAGTTGGTGCCGAAGTTCTCGCCGGTGTTCTTGAGGGAGTCGGTGGCCGTGTCGGCGCCGGTCTTGAGGCTGCGGTTGACGTCGAAGCCGTTCTGGGCGCCGAACGACATGTTGACGCCCTGGGCGATGGCGTCGGAGATCATCGCCTGCAGCGCGTCCATGGCCGGCTGCTTGACGGTGTTCATGATCGCCTCGATCAGGGCGTCGCGCGCTTCCTTGAGGATGCGGCGGACGATGAGGCGGGTGGCTTGGGTGGCGCCGGCGGCCCCCACTTCGGAGAGCCCGAAGGTGAAGGGGGCGGCTGCTTGGGCCGCGATGATTTCTGCCGCGAGGATCGCCAACTGGGCGATCACCGCCACTTTCATCCCGACGATCACCCCCGATCCGGCGTCCATCGCGAAGGCGATCAGCTCGGCGGCCTCGCGGGCGTCGTTCATGTAGCCGTTGCCGCCGTCGGAGAACTTGTCCCAGGTCTTGCTGAAACCGTCGATGCTGTCGCCGGAGTTCGACGACAGGACGGTGCCGGCCGCGGTGACGCCCTCGGACTGGAGCTGTTCCACCATGTTCGCGAATTCCCGCCACTCACTGGCGGACTCGTTCATCTTGTCCTCGTCGCCCGTCGGCCAGTCGTAGCCGAGCATCTGGAGGACCCACTCAAGCCAGTCCGGCAGCATGATTGACATTGGGAATCCCCCGTAGACGGCAAGGCGGTGAGCGCGAAACGAAAGAGGTGGAGGGAGCGGAGAGAACGGAGAGAGCGGAGAAGACTGGGAGAACGGAGAGAGCGGAGCGAACGGTAGGAGCAGGAGGGGCGAAAGGGCGAAAGGGCGGCAAGCCGGGAAGTGCGCTTACGCGGACGGCTTCTGAGCCCCCGGAGCGCGATCCGAACGCGATCCGACTCCGATGCGGCCCTGATCCGCCCCCGATCCGCCCCCGAGCCCGGGGGCTACGTGTTGGGGGACTTGAAGTTGCTGATCAGCTGGCTCTCGGCCTCGGCGTTGGCGACGTGCTGCTGCATCAAGGAGTGGTTGAAGTCCTCGTTGCCCTCATGGTTGTTCGCCATGGTGGTGAGCGCGCCGCCGATCTCCTGGAGCTTGGCCGCGAGATGTCCCATCGACTCGTACATGCCGTCGCGCAGGCCCTCGTAGACGACCCCGAACTTCGAGCCGATGTCGTCGTCGCCCCATGGCGGGGTGCCGGACCCCTCCAGATCGGTGAGGCCGTTCTTGAGCTTCTCCACGGCGGACTGGTACCGCTCGCCGATGTTGGTGAAGCTTCCGCCACCCGACTTCAGTGACGGTACGTCTGCTTGCAGGCCATCGCCGGCCATGCTCTTTCCCCCGTTCAGAGTTCGTCACGTAGTGCTCGGACTCAAGCAAATTCTAGTCGCGTCGGTCAGCTTCTCGGCAAGACGCCTACTGTCACAGGGTTGTCATGCGCGAGGGCGCCGTGAGGTGTTGTGAGGGCGTCCGCCCCTGGTGCCGGCGGGCGTCCGTGCGCCTCACGCGGTTCCCGGGCGGTACCACTGCCGGTAGACGGCGATGGCGGAGTCCGGGGGGAAGTTGGGCACCGTGGTCACGTCGCCGTTGGCCTTGGTGATCACGATGTTGGTGCCGCCAGGGCTGGCCGGCGGGGCGGTGGGGTCCTCGGGGGCGGGCCAGCCGGCGTAGACGAGGTAGCCCTCGTCGAATTCGTGGACCAGGAGCGAGACGGGGCCGCCCGGGGCGCCGACCGGCGGGAAGTAGGCGCGGCCGATCTCCAGGGCGTGGTCGGCGGAGGTCGGCACCACCTTGGGCGGGGCGCCGGCGCCGGGCTGTTGGCCGGGGACGGTGCTCGGCGGGTACGGCGGCGGCAGCGGCGGCTGGCCGCCGGTGGCGCCCTCCGGGGCGCCCGGTGCGCCGCCCGGCTGCCCGCCGGGGGTGGCGCCCGCGTTCCCGGCCGGGTTGCCGGCTGCGGAGTCCGTCATGGAGGTCCCTCCCGTTGGCATCGCTAGGTCATGCCCGCTGTCATGGCGCGTCGTCGTGCATCAGTCAAGATCAGGTCAAGGCTGCGAATTCCGGTCACCTTGACCGACGTCGGAGAAGCGTAGTGGGTTCGCCTGTGGCGGGGTGCGGGCCGGGGGAGTTCGAGATCCTCGGCCCGTTGGTCGGGATTTCCCGTTTTTCCGGCGTCTCAAGGGTGTTGGTGTGATTCGGCCACTTCAGTCACTTCAGTCACTTCGGTCGCTTGGTTCCGCTGGTTCGGTATGACCCGGTTCGGTGTTTCGGCGGCCTCGTCCTCCAGGGCGCGGAGGGCGAACCAGAGTTCCATGCGGACGTCGGGGTCGTCGAGGTCGGTGTCGAGGAGGCCGGCGATGCGGGTGATGCGTTGGCGGACGGTGTTGCGGTGGATGCCGAGGGCGGTGGCGGTGCGGTCCCAACTTCCGTGCAGGGAGAGCCAGTTGTGCAACGTGGTGCGGAGGGAAGGGGAATCGAGGAGTGGGGCCAGTCGGGCCCGGGCGTGTTCCGCGGCGTCCGCGGGGTCGATGAGGGCGCCGAGGCCGTTCGGGCCGGCGGCGTGGTGGCGCACCAAAGGGGTGCGGCGGGCCAGGGCACGCCGGAGGGCGTGCGCGGCGTGCCGGTCGGCGGCGGGCAGGCCGACCACCGCAACGGGTTCGCTGACGCCCAGCGTCCAGCCGGGGAGGGCGGCGACCTCGCCGTCGCCGGGGACCAGGGCCCGCAGCCCGTCGGGCGCGGCAGCCGGTGCCACCAGCGGGGTCTTGAGGGCGTGGGCCAGGCCGGCCGGGGCGGCGGGTGTGTCGCGGCGGGGTACGGCGTGCACGACGGTCCACCGGCGGTGGCCGAGGAACGGGGCGACGTCGGCCGGGGCGGCGCCCACGAGGAGGTGGACCAGGGCCGCCGCGTGGTCGCCGCCGGCCGGCGCGGTGGCGGCGGGGCCGGTGATCAGCGAGAGCAGGACGGCGGCGACGCCCGCGATGGTGTGCGCGGGCGGATCGTCCGGGTCGGTGGCGACCACCAGGGCGAGCCCGCCGCCGGTCTCCTTCGGGCCGGTTCCGGCGGGCTCGGCCTCCTGGGCGCCGGGGGGCGTCCGCCCCGTCAGGGCGTAGCCGGTCAGTTGGGTGCCCGGGAGCGTGTCAGCGGCCGAGGTGGGGCCGCCGGCGGTGACCACCCCCGCCAGGCGGACCGCCGCGGCCCGGCAGGCGGCGGACGGGCGCGGGCCGGCCGAGCCGTGCGCGGTGCCGTCGGGGGCGAGCAGTGCGGCCCAGCCGTGTGCGTGGCGGGCCAGGGCGCGGAGCACGGCGGAGGCTGGTTCCGGGCGGGCGGCCGCCGCGGACAGGGCCCGCTGGGCCGCGCCGATCCGGGTCAGTTCGCGGTGCCGGGCCTCGGTCACGGCCTGCCAGACGGCGCTCTCCACGGCCGTGAACGGGGTTTCCTGCGGGACCTCGACGAGCGCCAGCCCGTGTCGTTCGCAGGCGTCCACCAGGGCCGGCGGAACCGTCCGGTGCACCGGGGCGATGCCGAAGCCGAGGGCGGCGGCGCCGGCCGCGACGGTGCGGGCGGCGTAGCCGTCCAAGTAGGCGTCGAGCGCGGCGCCGTCCTCCGAGGCCGCCGCCTCCGCCAGGTGGACGCCGGCGGTCAACAGCAGCTCGCCGCCCAGGAGGTACGGCACCGGGTCGGCCATCTCCGAGGTGTGCACCCAGTGGATCGTCACGCCCGAACGGGGCCCGGCGAGCTGACGCAGGCCCAGGTCCGTCCGGGCGAGCAGGTCCGCCAGGGGGACCGGCGGGGTGGACGGCGGGGGCAGGGAACGCGGCATGTGCGGAACCTCCACTTCCAGGGCGCCGGAGTGGAGGAAACGTACACTTCAGCGTCGTTCGTGCGCCTCCTAGGGTCAACCCCCGAG
Source organism: Streptomyces sp. VTCC 41912 (assembly GCF_045799175.1). NCBI lineage: Bacteria > Bacillati > Actinomycetota > Actinomycetes > Kitasatosporales > Streptomycetaceae > Streptomyces > Streptomyces sp. VTCC 41912. The sequence goes on along the minus strand of NZ_JBJMAB010000009.1, from coordinate 225,145 downwards.
ACGGGACACCCCCACCGCCCCGCTCGCCTCTTCTCCCACTTCCACCCCGAAGCGCCTCACCCCGCTTCGCCCTTGCTCCCCTCGCTCCTCCCCTCTCCCCTCGGCGCAGTTGGAAGGGATGGCCCATGGCTGTCGACTACGCGGTGATCGTTCTCTATCTGGCCGGCATGCTCGCCATGGGGTGGTGGGGCATGCGGCGCGCCACCTCGAAGAGCGACTTCCTGGTCGCCGGGCGGCGGCTGGGCCCCGTGATGTACTCCGGGACCATGGCCGCGATCGTGCTCGGCGGCGCCTCCACCATCGGCGGCGTCGGGCTCGGCTACCAGTACGGGCTGTCCGGGGCGTGGATGGTCTTCACCATCGGCCTCGGGCTGCTGGGCCTGAGCGTCCTCTTCTCCGCCCGGATCGCCCGGCTGAAGGTCTACACCGTCTCCGAGATGCTGGACCTGCGCTACGGCGGCGCCGCCGGGCTCATCTCCGGCGTGGTCATGTGGGCGTACACCCTGATGCTCGCGGTGACCTCGACCCTCGCCTACGCGACCATCTTCGACGTGCTGTTCGGACTCGACCGCACGCTGGCGATCGTCCTCGGCGGGGCGATCGTGGTGGCGTACTCGACGCTCGGCGGGATGTGGTCGATCACCCTGACCGACATGGTGCAGTTCGTCGTCAAGACCATCGGCGTCCTGCTGCTCCTGCTGCCCCTCGCACTGGTCAAGGCGGGCGGCTTCGCCCAGTTGAAGGCCCAACTGCCGAGCGACTACTTCGCGCCGCTGGGCATCGGCGGCCAGACCGTCTTCACCTACGTCCTGATCTACTCGTTCGGGATGCTGATCGGGCAGGACATCTGGCAGCGCGTGTTCACCGCGCGCAGCGACCGCGTCGCGCGCCTGGGTGGCACCGCGGCCGGCACGTACTGCCTGGTGTACGCGGTGGCGGGGGCGGTCATCGGCACCGCGGCCAAGGTCCTCTACCCCCATCTGGGCAGCCCCGACGACGCGTTCGCGACGATCGTGAAGGACGCGCTGCCGGTGGGGGTGCGCGGGCTGGTGCTGGCGGCGGCGCTGTCCGCGGTGATGTCGACGTCGTCGGGCGCGCTGATCGCCTGCGCGACGGTGGCCAACAACGACATCTGGGCGCGGGTGCGGCGGGGGGCCGGGCGCCGGCCGGCGGAGCACCGCGGGTCCCCCGAGGAACAGTCCCCCGAGGAACAGTCCTCCGAGGGGCAGTCCCCCGAGGCGTCCGCGGGCCACGACGAGGTGCGGGGGAACCGGCTGTTCATCCTCCTCATGGGCGTCGCGGTGATCGTCATCGCGCTCGCGCTGAACGACGTCGTCGAGGCGCTCACCCTCGCCTACAACGTGCTGGTCGGCGGGTTGCTGGTACCCATCCTCGGGGGGCTGCTGTGGAAGCGCGGCAACGCCGCCGGGGCGCTGGCGTCGGTCGTGGTCGGCGGGGTGACCGTGGTCGGCCTGATGGTCGCCCTCGGGGTCCTCGCCAACGAGCCCATCTACTACGGGCTGCTGGCCTCCCTCGTGTCCTACGTGGCGGTCAGCCTGGCCACCCGGCCCACGGACGCGGCGGTCCTGGCGGCCTGGCGGGAACGGTTGGGCCCGCGGCCCGCCGCCGTGGCGGGCGCCCCGGGCCCGGCCGGCGACTGACCGCGCACCGCCGGGCGCCCCGCCGGGCGCCGATCGACCCCGACGAGACGGAAGAGAACACCACGATGAGCACCACCCCGAACCCCGGCCCGAACCCCGGCCCGACCTCCGATGCGGCGGCTGCCGCCACCCCGGCGCACCCCTCGCCCCGCACCGGCGGCGACCTGGTGATGGAGTCGCTCGCCGCGCTGGGCGCCGACACCGTCTTCGGCCTCCCCGGCCAACACGCCCTCGGCCTCTTCGACGCGCTGCGCCGCGCCCCGGGCGTGCGGTACGTGGGATTGCGGACGGAGAACAACGCGGGCTTCGCCGCCGACGCCTACGCCCGGACCACGCACCGGGTCGCCCCGCTGCTGGTCTCCACCGGTCCCGGCGCGCTGCTGACGCTGCCCGCGCTCCAGGAGGCGGCCGCCGGTTCGGCCGCCGTCCTGGCCCTCGGCAGCCAGGTGCCGGTGGCCGGGCTCGGCGGTGGCCGCCACGGCTACCTGCACGAACTCCCCGACCAGGCGGCCGCGTTCCGGGGCGTGGTGAAGTCCGTGCACACGGTGCGGACGGCGTCGCAGATCCCGTCCGCGGTGGCGGCGGCGTGGGAGTCGGCGGTGAGCGTCCCGCACGGGCCGGTGTGGCTGGAGATCCCGCAGGACGTGCTGCTGGCGCCGGTCGACGTCCCGCCGGTCGTCGAACTCCCGGTCCAGGCACAGGAGTTGCCGCCGCGGCGGGAGGTGATCGTGGAGGCCGCCCGGCGGCTGGGGGCGGCCCGGCGGCCGGTGATCCTGGCCGGCGGGGGCGTCGTGCGGGCCGGGGCGGAGGCCGAACTACTGGCGCTGGCCGAGCGGCTGCGGGCGCCGGTGGCGACCACCTTCGGGGGCAAGGGCGCCTTCCCCTGGGAGCATCCGCTCTCCCTCCAGTCCTGGTTGGAGGACCGCCACACCACCGACTTCCTGGAGGACGCGGACACCCTCCTGGTGGTCGGTTCGGGGCTCGGCGAACTCTCCTCGAACTACCACACCTTCCGACCGCGCGGCCGGGTCGTCCAGATCGAGGCGGACCTCGGCAAGTTGGAGTCCAACCACGCCGGGCTGGGCATCCACGCGGACGCCCGGGCGGCGCTGGCGGCCCTGCTGGCCGAGCTTCCGGAGGGACGCCCGGTGGGGGCGCCGTCCACCGACGGGCCCGAGGCCGCGGTGGCCGCGCTGCTGGCCCGGGTCCGCGACCGGCTCGACCGCCAGGGGCTGGCGGCGGAGCGGGAGATCCTCGCCGCGGTGCGCGCGGCGCTGCCCGACGACGCGGTCAGCTGCTGGGACATGACGATCCTGGCCTACTGGGCCTGGTCCGCGTTCGATGCGCGGGGGACCAACGCGCTGCACTCCGCACAGGGCGCCGGCGGCCTGGGCTACGGCTTCCCGGCGGCGTTGGGCGCGGCCGTCGCCGACCCGGGACGACCGGTGCTGGCGGTCTCGGGGGACGGCGGCGCGATGTACTCGCTCGCCGAACTGGCCACGGCCCGCCAGTACGACCTGCCGGTGACCTGGCTGATCGTGGACGACGGCGGCTACGGCATCCTGCGCGAGTACATGACCGACGCGTTCGGCGAGACCACCGCCGAGGCCACCGAGCTCACCCGGCCGGACTTCGTGGCGCTGGCCGGGTCGTTCGGGGTGCCGGCGGTCCGGACCACCCCGGAGCGGCTGGGCGCGGACCTGGCCGCGGCGCTGGCCGCCCCCGGACCGTCGGTCGTCGTCCTGCCGGCCCTCCTGCGGATGTTCGCCCCCACGCACCTGACGGCGTGAGGGCGCCCGATCACGCCCCGACCCGTCCCTGCACCAACTGGGCGAGCGCGGCGTGCACTTCCTCGACCGACCGCTCCGGCTGGAACGACTGCCAGTCCAGCGCGGCGACCAGCACCATCCCGAGCAGCGCCGAGGCGGTCAGTGGCACGTCGAGTTCGTCGCTGAGCTCCCCGCCGTGCACGGCGTCCCGCAGCACCGACTCGACGACCGCCAGGGCGCGGCCCCGTACGGAGGTGAGGGTGGCGCGCCAGGTGCGGTTGGTGCGCCAGAGCTCGGCGACGTAGAGCTGGGTGAGGGCGGGGGAGCCGGCGATGAAGTCCAGGCCGGCGCGGATCATCGCGTCGAGCGCGTCGACCCGGGTGCCGCCGCCGGCCACGGTCCGGTCGGCGGCGGTGCGCAGGGAGGCGGCGAGCAGGTCGACGCCGTCCCGCAGGAGTTCCTCGTAGAGGACGTTCTTGCTGCTGAAGTTGTAGTAGACGGTGCCCTTGGCGACGCCGGCGCGCTCGGCGATCTCCTCGACCGTGGTGGCGGAGAAGCCCTGTTCGGCGATGAGGATGACGGCGGCGTCGAAGAGCCGCCGCCGGGTCGACGTGCGGCGGGGGGCGGCGCCGGCGACGGCACCGCCCCCCTTGCCGGAGCGGCTGCTCACAGGCTGAGCTCCGGGTGCAGGTCCTTCATCCGCACGACCTGGCGGCTGCGCGCCGCGAGGGCGGTGAGGGCCAGCGCGCCGAGCGTGAACGCGGCGAGCACGATGCTGCCCTGCCAGACGACGTCCAGGTCACCACCGGTGATCAGCCGGCGCAGGCCGTCGACGACGTAGCTCATCGGCAGGAACGGGTGGATCGCCGAGAAGAACGCCGGGCTGGTCTGCACCGGGTAGGTGCCGCCCGCCGAGGTCAGCTGGAGCATCAGGATGACCAGCGTCAACACCCGGCCCGCCGGGCCGAAGAAGGCGCTCAGCAACTGGATGACGGCGGTGAAGCAGGCCGTCGCCAGCATCAGGAACCCGATGGTGGCGCCCGCGCGGTCCATCTCCAGCCCCAGCGCCCAGTGCAGCACGGCCATCAGGGCCAGCACCTGGACGACGCCGATGGCGAAGGCCGGCAGCCAGGAGCCGAGCGCGATCCGCCAACCGGGCGCGCCCGCGGCCAGTGCCCGCTTGCCGAGCGGCGCCAGCAGCATGTACGCGACCATCGCGCCGACCCAGAGGGAGAGCGGGATGAAGTACGGGGCGAGGCCGGTGCCGTAGTTGGGAGCCTTGTGCATCGACTTGGCGGCCAGCTTGACCGGGTCGGACATCACGTCGGTCCGGTCGTCGCGGTCCTTCTTGTCGTAGTCGGGGATCTTGGCGACCCCGCTGTGCAACCCGGTGGCCAGCTGGTTGGCGCCGTCCTTGAGCTTGTACAGACCGCCGCTGAGCTGCTCGGCGCCGTCGTGGGCGGTGCCGAGGCCGTCGTGGAGCTGCCCGGCCCCGTCGGCGAGCTGCCCGGCACCGTTGTGGAGCTGCCCGGCACCGTTGGCGAGGTCGCCGGCGCCGTTGGCGAGGGCACCGATGCCGTTGGCGAACTGGCCGGCGCCGTCGGCAATCTTGTGGGCACCTGAGTTGAGCGTGTTGATCTGGCCGATGGCGGTGTCGGCCCGGTCGGCGATGCCCGGCGCCTGCTGGGCGACCAGCACGGCGCCCTGGTGCAGCTCACGCAGCTTGGCCTGCCATTGGCCGAAGTCCGTGTGCGCGATGGCGTCGTTGACCTTCTCCGCCAGGTCGGCGGCGGTGGAGGTTCCCGCCGCGATGCCCTTCAGCTTGGCGCAGTCGGTGTCCGTGGAGACCTGCCCGCCGCACTGCTCCTGGTAGAGGGAAGCGGCGTCGTTGGCGTTCTTGCGGGCCTCGGCGGCGGCCTTGGCGGAGTTGCCGGGCAGCTTGCCGAGGTCGTCGTCGAGTTTCTGGCTGAGGTCGGCGACGACCTGCGCCTTCTCGCCGATCTCCTTGCCGTGCTCCCGCAGGAAGGGCAGGTCTTTCTTGGCGATGCCCTGGACCTTGTCGGCGAGCTGCTGGGTGCCGTCCGCGATCCGACCGGCGCCCTGGCTGAGCTCCTTGGCCTTGGCGGCGGCCTGCGCCGTTCCGTTGCTCAGGTCCCCCGCGCCCTTGCCCAGCTTGCCGAGCCCGTTGTTGAGGTCCCCGACACCCTTGTCGAGCTTGCCCGCCCCGTCGTTCAGCTTCCCCAGCCCGTCGGCCAGTTCGCCGGTCTTCTCCCGGGCGGTGCCCAGTCCCTCGTCGACCTTGCCCGCGCCGTCCGCCGCCTTGGCGGTCTCGTCGTGCAGGTCGGAGAACGACACGAAGATCTTGTCGAGGAACGCCCGGCTGGACTTGGACGACGTCTTGGCGCGGATCTCGGAGAACACCGTCTTGGAGATCGAGCCGACGATGTAGTTGTTGGCGTCGTTGGTGCGGACCTGGAGGGCGCCGGTCTGCGGGTCGTCGCCGCCGCTGGAGGCGATCTTCTCGCTGAAGTTCTTCGGGACGGTCAGCGACAGGTAGAAGTCGCCCTTCTCCAGGCCCTTGGCGGCGTCGGAGGCGCTGACCTCCTTCCAGTCGAAGGTCTTGCTGTCCTTGACGTTCTTCGCCAGGTCGGCGCCGGCGGTCAGCTTCTTGCCGTCGGAGGTGGCGCCCTGGTCCTCGTTGACCAGCGCGACCGGGATCTTGTCCAGCCGGCTGTAGGGGTCCCAGAAGGAGCAGAGGTAGAGCGCTCCGTACAGCAGCGGGATGAGCATGAGGGCGACCAGGCCAAGGCGGGGGAGCTTGCCCCGGCCGAAGCGCCTCAGCTCAAGCGCGGCCAGTCTCGGCGAACGCATGCGCCGCTTCCTCCTCGTGGGTGTCGGGGGTGCCGCCGGTGGCGGGGGAGTCGGTGGTGTCGGTGGTGTCGCGGGTGGCCGTCGCGCCGGTGGTGACGATCAGGGCGTCCGCCGGGGCGTCGGAGGCGACCGCGACCACGGTGGTGCCGGCCAGCGCCACGTCCCGCAGCAACTGCCAGGCCGTGGCGCGCTCTTCCGCCGACAGCTTCAGGTCGAGGTCGTCGACGGCCAGCAGGTGCGGCTGGTGCATCACGGCGAGCGCCACCGACAGCCGGAGCGCCTCCAGCCGTTCCAGGTCGCGCACGCAGGTGCGCAGGCCCTTGGGCAGGGTGTCCGGGTCGAGGCCGGCGGCCGCCAGGGCGGCGTCCACCACGGCCCGGGTGGCTTCCCTGCGGCGGCTGCCCCAGAGGAACGGCGCGCCCCGGCGGCCCAAGAGTGCCTGTTCCCGGAGGTGTTCGGCGACGGTGAGGGCCGGTTCGAGGTCGGCGACGCCGGGTACGTGCGCGAGCGCGGTGCGCCCGCGGACCGTTCCCATCCGCTTCGGCAGCGGGAACCCGGCGACCGTGGCGTGCCCCTCGGTGATCCGCATCCGGCCGGTGAGCGCGAGCAGCAGGCAGGTGCGGCCGGAGCCCGACGGGCCCCGCACCGCGATCAGCGCCCCCGGGTCCGCGGTGAGGTCGACGCCTCTGAAGGCCCAGCCGCGTGGGCCCTTCACTCCGATGCCCCGGGCGTTGACGGCCGCGCCCTGGCGGGTGGTCTCCACAGCCCCTCCTTTTGATCTGACTGGTCAGTCTAAAAGTGTGCCGTACGCATGCCCGTATTGACCAATCGAGGGCTTTGTGACGGCCGGAAAGCGACGGTCGCGGCCGGAAAACGCTGAATCTCCCGGGAAACCGGTGACCCGAGTGGCTGCCGGCCCATAGGGTGCGCAGACGTCGGGCAGCGCCGAGGCTGGGTCCGTGCCTCAGCGCGCGGCACCGGCCGCACGGGGACGGAGAGCCATGGACCACACGCAGCGGACACCGCGGCAGGGCGACCGCAACGACCGCGGGCCGCGCCCGGAGCCGCCCGCCGCCCGCCGCAGCGGCCCCCGCCGCCCGCGCGGACCGCTCGCCGCCCTGCTCGCCGGCACCCTGCTCGCCGCCCTCGCCCCGGCCGCCGCCCCGTCCGCCGCGGCGGACCCCGCGCCGGACGCCACCGCGCCGCCCTCCTGCACCGCCGACGGCTGGGCCCCCACCGCCACCGCCATCGACCCCGAGGACAGTCACCACGCCTACGTCGGCAACGGCTACCTCGGCCAGCGCGTCCCGCCCAACGGCACGGGCTACGCCGCCCCCGGCGGCACCACCGGCTGGCCCCTGAAGACCCCCGAGTACGACGGCTCCTTCGTCTCCGGCCTCTACGCCAAGGGCCCGGCCAACCTCCAGGGCCGCCAGGCGATAGCCGCCCTCCCCACCTGGACCACCCTCGACGTCACCACCGGCGGCCCGCACCCCGACACGTTCTCCTCGGCCACCGCCCGGGGCCGCATCAGCCACTACCGCCAGACCCTCTCGCTGCGCTGCGGCTTCGTCCGCACCGCGCTGACCTGGACCGCCGCCGACGGCCGGGTCACCGACCTGGTCTACGACGTGCTCGCCGACCGGGCCGACGCGCACACCGCCGCGGTCCGCCTGCGCATGACGCCCCACTGGAGCGGCGAGACGACCGTCACCGACACCCTCGACGGCCGCGGCGCACGCCGACTGCGCCCCGCCGGCCCGGCCCCGGGCGCCGACGGGAAACGGCCCGGAACGGTCGCCGTCGGCTTCCGCACCGACGGCACCGGGACCGCGGGCACCGTCGCCTCCACCCTGCGCGCCGGGCCCGGCACCCCGGACGCCCGCCCCGCCCCGCGCGCCGCGGCGCCCCGCCCCGGCGCCACCACGGCCGAGGCCCTCACCGCCCACCAGGCACTGACCCTCCCGGTCCGCCGCGGCCACACCTACGAGCTGACCAAGTACGTCGGCGTGGACACCGCCCTCACCTCCCGCGCCCCGCGCACCGCAGCCGAGACCGCCTCCCGGCGGGCCGCGGACTCCGGCTGGGCCGCCCTGTCCGCCCGGCACCGCGCCGCCTGGCAGAAGCTGTGGCGCAGCGACATCGAGGTGGCCGGGCAGCCCGAGCTCCAGTCCTGGATCCGCTCCGCCCAGTACGGACTGCTGGCCTCGACCCGCGCCGGCAGCGCCAACAGCATCGGCCCCACCGGCCTGACCAGCGACAACTACGCCGGCGAAATCTTCTGGGACGCCGAGACCTGGATGTACCCGGGCCTGCTGGCCACCCACCCCGACCTCGCCCGGTCCGTCGTCGACTACCGCTACCGCACCCGCGACGCCGCCCGCGCCAACGCCCGCCGGCTCGGTTACCGGGGGCTCTTCTACTCCTGGACCAGCGGCAGCACCGGCGACCTGTGGACCGAGTGCCACAGCTGGGACCCGCCGCACTGCACGACCCAGAACCACCTCATGGGCGACATCTCGCTGGCCGCCTGGCAGTACTACCTCGCCACCAAGGACACCGCCTGGCTGAAGTCCCGCGGATGGCCCGTCCTCGCGGGCATCGCCGACTTCTGGGCCTCCCGCGCCACCCGCAACCCCGACGGCAGCTACTCGATCAAGGACGTCGCCGGCCCGGACGAGTACAGCAACGGCGTCGACGACGCGGTCTTCACCAACGCCGGCGCCGCCACCGCCCTGCGCCACGCCACCCGCGCCGCCGCCCTCCTGGGCGAACCGGCCCCCGCCGCCTGGAAGACCGTCGCCGACCGGCTGCGGATCCCCTACGACGGCACCAAGAAGGTCTTCGAGCAGTACGCCGGGTACAAGGGGACGACCATCAAGCAGGCCGACACGGTGCTCCTGATGTACCCGCTGCAATGGCCGATGACCCGGCAGCAGGCCGCCGCCACCCTCGACTACTACGCGGCCCGCACCGACCCCGACGGCCCGGCCATGACCGACTCGGTGCACGCCGTCGACGCCGCCGCCCTGGGCGAGCCCGGCTGCGTCACCCACACCTACCTCCAGCGCGCCATCAGGCCGTTCGTGCGCGGACCGTTCGCGGAGTTCTCCGAGGCCCGCGGCGCGAAGGCCGGCGCCGGCGACCCGCACGCCGGCCGCCCCGCCCAGGACTTCCTCACCGGCAAGGGCGGCTTCCTCCAGGTCTTCACCCACGGCCTGACCGGTCTGCGCCTCGACGAGGACCGGGTGCACCTGGACCCGATGCTGCCGCCGCAACTGGCCGCCGGCGTCACCCTGCGCGGCCTGCACTGGCAGGGCCGCACCTTCGACGTCGCGCTCGGCGCCCACCAGACCACCGTCCGGCTCACCGCCGGCCCCGCCCTGCCGCTCGCCACCCCCGAGGGCGACAAGCTGGTCAGCAGGGGCGTCCCGGCCGTCCTCAAGACCCGCCGCCCCGACCTCGCCGCGACCACCGACGTCGCCCGGTGCGCCACCGCCACCGCCACCTCCGAGGAGCCCGGCCTGTACGCCGGCTCCGCGGTCGACGGGAACGCCACCACCGCCTGGGTCCCGGACGCCGCCGACGGCACCCTCACCGTCGACCTGGGCCGCACGGTCACCGTCGGCCGGATCACCCCGCACTGGACCGCCACCCGCCCGGCGTCCTACGTCGTGCAGGTCTCACAGGACGGGCGGCACTGGACCGGCACCGGCTACGCGGGCCGCAGTCCGGCCCGGTACGTCCGGATCGTGGTGCACGGCGCCACCCGGCCCGGACCCGGTGGCAAGCCCGCACCCCGCCCGGGCCTCACCGAGCTGGAGGTGACCCGGGCGCCCTGACCCCGGCCGCGGCCCTGTGGCCGGTTCCCTCCGGCCCGGGCGCCGTGAATTGTTGCGGCGGGATGAAATCCGCCGCCCCGCGTGTTGCTCCCGTGCGACAGACGACGCACGGGAGGCATCGGGTGGCGGGGACGGACACGGCACGACAGGGCTGGGCACGGCGGCTGAGCCGGGACTGCTGGCGGTACCGCAAGGACGTGCTGCTCGCGCTGGGCGCCTCGCTCTTCGGGATGGGCGTCACGGCGCTCGTCCCGCTCATCCCCAAGTTGATCATCGACGACGTGATCGTCCGGCACGATCGGGCGCTGGCCCCCTGGGCCACCCTGCTGGTCGTCGCCGCCGTCGTGGTCTACGTCCTCACCTACTTCCGCCGCTTCTACGGCGGCCGGCTCGCCCTGGACGTCCAGCACGACCTGCGCACCCGCATGTTCGACGCGATAGCCCGGCTCGACGGGCGGCGGCAGGACGAGCTGAGCACCGGCCAGGTCGTCGGCCGCGCCACCAGCGACCTCCAGCTCATCCAGAGCCTGCTGTTCATGCTCCCGATGATGATCGGGAACGTCCTGCTCTTCGCCGTCTCGCTGGCCGTGATGGCGGTCCTGTCGCCGCTGCTGACGGTCGTCGCGCTGGCCGTCGCCCCGGCCCTGTGGATCATCGCCCGCCGCAGCCGCGCCCGCCTCTTCCCGGCCACCTGGTACGCCCAGGGCCAGGCCGCCGCGGTGGCCTCCGTCGTGGACGGCGCGGTCTCCGGCGTCCGCGTCGTCAAGGGCTTCGGCCAGGAGGAGCAGGAGACCGGCAAGCTGCGCGAGGTCGGCCGCCGCCTCTTCGCCGCCCGACTGCGCACGGTCCGCCTCAACGCCCGCTACACCCCGGCCCTCCAGGCCGTCCCCGCCCTCGGCCAGGTCGCGATGCTGGCGCTCGGCGGCTGGATGGCCACCCGGGGCCACATCACCCTGGGCACCTTCGTCGCCTTCTCCACCTACCTCGCGCAGCTCGTCGGCCCGGTCCGGATGCTGGCCATGATGCTCACCGTCGGCCAGCAGGCCCGCGCCGGCGTCGAGCGGGTCTACGAACTCATCGACACCGAGCCGACGATAACGGAGCACGAAGGCGCCCACGCCCTGCCCGCCGACGCCCCGGCGACCGTCGTCTTCGACCGGGTCACCTTCGGCTACGGCCCCCACCACGCCCCGGCCACCGGCAGCCAGGACGGCCGGGGCCGCCAGGACGCCGCGGCCGGTGACGGCGAGGGGGCCGCGACGCCCGCGCCCCGCCCCGTGCGCCCCATCCTCGACGACTTCTCGCTGCGCATCGACGCCGGCGAGACGGTCGCCGTGATCGGCGCCTCCGGCAGCGGCAAGTCCACCGTGTCCCTGCTGCTGCCCCGCTTCTACGACGTCACCGCCGGCCGTGTCCTGGTCGGCGGCCACGACGTCCGCGACCTCACCCTGGAATCGCTGCGCGCCGCCATCGGACTGGTCCCCGAGAGCAGCTTCCTGTTCTCCGACTCGATCCGCGACAACATCGCCTACGGCCACCCCGAGGCGACCGACGCCCAGGTCCGCGCCGCCGCCCGCGCCGCCCAGGCCGACGGCTTCATCGCGGAACTCCCCCAGGGCTACGACACCAAGGTCGGCGAACAGGGCCTGACCCTCTCCGGCGGCCAACGCCAACGCATAGCGCTGGCCCGCGCCATCCTCACCGACCCCCGGCTGCTGGTCCTCGACGACGCCACCTCCGCCGTCGACGCCCGGGTCGAGCACGAGATCCACGAGGCGCTGCGCGGCGTCATGGCCGGCCGCACCACCCTGCTGATCGCCCACCGCGCGTCCACCCTGGCGCTCGCCGACCGGATCGCGGTCCTCGACGACGGCCGGCTCGCCGACATCGGCACCCAGGAGGAGCTGGCCGAGCGCTGCGCCCTGTACCGCCGGCTGCTGACCGACCCGGAGGAGCTGGGCGACGTCCCGCACGACCCCGCCGGAGCGGCCGGCCTCTTCGACGGCGAGTACGCGGCGTCCGGGACGACCGGGCTGCTGGAGCCCGCCGCCGACGGCGACCGGCCGCACCCCGACGGACCCGTCCGCCGCCCCGGCGCCCTGGTCGACGTCGAGCCCGCCGAGCCCGCCGACCGTGCCGCCGCCGCGGCCGCCACCGGCGGCATCACCCCCGAGCTGTGGGTCCGCCGCGAGCAGGAGGCCGAGGCGGGCGCCGCCGGCACCGCCACCCGCGCGGCCACCGCCGCCGGCCCCGGCATCGCCGCCGCCACGGCCGGCAGCCCCGCCACCCCCGAACTCCTCGCCCAGGTCGCCGCGCTGCCCCCGGCCACCGACGCCCCCGACGTCGACGAGGCCGCCGCGGTCCGCCCCGAGCCCGCCTACGGCCTGCGCCGGCTGCTGCACGGCTTCGGCCGGCCGCTCACGCTGGCCCTGCTGCTGGTCGCCGTGGACGCCCTCGCCTCGCTGCTGCTGCCGGTCCTCATCCGCCAGGGCATCGACGACGGCGTCCGGCGCGGCATCCTGGCCGGCGTCTGGACCGCCGCCGGGCTCGCTCTGGTCGTCGTCGCCGCCCAATGGGTCGCCCAGATCGGCGCCAACCGCATGACCGGCCGCACCGGCGAACGGATCCTGTACTCCCTCCGCCTGAAGATCTTCGCCCAGCTCCAGCGCCTCGGCCTCGACTACTACGAGCGCGAACTGACCGGCAAGATCATGACGCGGATGACCACCGACGTCGACGCGCTGTCCACGTTCCTGCAGACCGGTCTGGTCACCGCCGTCGTCTCGGTGCTCACCTTCTTCGGCATCCTGCTCGCCCTGCTCGCCCTCGACGTCCAGCTGGCCCTGGTCGTCTTCGCCACCCTCCCCCCGCTGGTCCTCGCCACCTACGTCTTCCGCAAGCGCAGCATCACGGCGTACGAACTCGCCCGCGAACGGATCAGCACCGTCAACGGCGACCTCCAGGAGAACGTCGCCGGACTGCGGATAGTCCAGGCGTTCCGCCGCGAGGGGCACGGCGCCGAGCGGTACGCCGCACACAGCGACGCCTACCGCCAGGCCCGGGTGCGCGGCCAGTTCCTGATATCCGTCTACTTCCCGTTCGTCCAGCTGCTGTCGTCCGTGGCGTCCGCCCTGGTACTGATCGTCGGCGCCGACCGGGTCGGCGGACACACCCTGACCGCCGGCGCCCTGGTCGCCTACCTCCTCTACATCGACCTGTTCTTCGCCCCCGTCCAGCAGCTCTCCCAGGTCTTCGACGGCTACCAGCAGGCGTCCGTCTCGCTCGGCCGGATCCGCGAACTCCTCGCCCAGCCCACGTCCACCCCGGCCGCCGAGCACCCCCGCCCGGTCCCGGCCCTCCGCGGCGACCTCACCTTCGACGGCGTCCACTTCCACTACGGCGACCACGACGAGCAGGCCCTGGCCGACATCGACCTCACCATCCCGGCCGGCCAGACCGTCGCCTTCGTCGGCGAGACCGGTGCCGGCAAGTCCACCCTCGTCAAGCTGGTCGCCCGCTTCTACGACCCGACGGCCGGCGCGGTCCGCATCGACGGCACCGACCTGCGGGAACTCGACCTGACCGGCTACCGCCGCCGGCTCGGCGTCGTCCCCCAGGAGTCCTACCTCTTCGCCGGCACGGTCCGCGACGCCATCGCCTACGGCCGCCCGGACGCCACCGACGCCGAGGTGGAGGCCGCCGCCCGCGCCGTCGGCGCCCACGACATGATCGCCACCCTCGACGACGGCTACCTCCACGAGGTCGCCGAGCGCGGCCGCAACCTCTCCGCGGGCCAGCGCCAACTGCTCGCCCTGGCCCGCGCCGAACTCACCGACCCGGACGTGCTGCTCCTCGACGAGGCCACCGCCGCCCTGGACCTGGCCACCGAAGCCGTCGTCAACCAAGCCACCGACCGGCTCGCCGGCCGCCGCGCCGACCCCGTGTGGTCGGGGGAGGGCCCGCTCCCCGCACCGCCCGCTCCCGCGCGCACCACCCTCATCGTCGCCCACCGGCTCACCACCGCCGCCCGCGCCGACCGGGTGGTGGTCCTCGACCACGGCCGGATCATCGAGGACGGCACCCACGCCCAACTGCTCGCCCGCAACGGCCGCTACGCGGAGCTGTGGCGGACCTACAGCGGCGAGGAGGAGAGCCTCACCGTGTGAGCGCGGCGTCCCAATGGGGGCTGGTGGCGCCCCCGCCGCGCGGATAGGTTCGGCCCGACCTGTGACATCCCAAGGGGAGGGCCCATGCGCAAGGGCAAGAGATGGCTGCTGACGCTCGCCGTACTCATAAGTGCGGCGAGCGTCGGCGCACCAGCCGGAGCGGCCACCGCCGCCGGACCGGACGGCACGGACATCAAGGACCGGATCCTCGCGATCCCCGGAATGCGCCTGATCGAGGAGAAGCCGGTCGACGGCTACCGCTACTTCGTCCTCGACTACACCCAGCCGGTCGACCACCGGCACCCGGAGAAGGGCACCTTCCAGCAGCGCCTGACGCTGCTCCACAAGGCGGTGGACCGCCCGACGGTCTTCTACACCTCCGGCTACAACGTCAGCACCACCCCGTCCCGCAGCGAACCCACCAAGATCATCGACGGTAACCAGGTCTCCCTGGAATACCGCTACTTCACCCCGTCCCGCCCGGTGCCGACCGACTGGAAGAAGCTCGACATCCGGCAGGCCGCCAACGACCAGCACCGCGTCTTCCAGGCCCTGCACGCGCTGTATCCCGAGAACTGGATCGCCACCGGCGGCAGCAAGGGCGGCATGACGGCCACCTACTACCGCCGCTTCTTCCCGCACGACATGAACGGCACCGTCGCCTACGTCGCCCCCAACAACCCCGACCGCGACGACTCCGCCGCCTACGACCGCTTCTTCGCCACCGTCGGCACCCCCGAGTGCCGCGCCGCCGTCGGGAAGGTCGAGCGCGAGGCGCTGCTCCGCCGGGACGAGATCGTGAACCGCTACGAGAAGTGGGCCGGCGAGCACCAGCGCACCTTCCGCCTCATCGGCAACGCCGACCGGGCCTACGAAGTCCTCGTCACCGACCTGGTCTTCGGCTTCTGGCAGTACCAGCCCGCCGCGACCGCCTGCGCCGAGGTGCCCGCCCCCACCGCCCCCACGGACGCCCTGTGGACCTGGATGGACAAGGTCGGGGGCTTCGACTCCTACACCGACCAGGGCCTGGAGAAGTACCAGCCGTACTACTACCAGGCCGGCACCCAGCTCGGTGAGCCCAAGTACCACTACCCCAACCTCCGCGGCCTGCTGCGCTACCCGGGCATCAACAACTCCCGCAGCTTCGTGCCCCGCGAGATCCCGATGCGGTTCGACCGGCGCGCCATGCCCGACGTCGACCGCTGGGTGCGCCAGCACGCCACCCGCATGATGTTCGTCAACGGACAGTTCGACCCGTGGAGCGCCAAGCACTTCGAACTCGGCCGCGGCGCCCGCGACTCGTACCTCTTCACCGTCCCCGGCGGCAACCACGGCGCGAACATCGCGTCGCTCAAGGACGCCGACCGCACCAAGGCCACCGCCGAACTCCTCGGCTGGGCCGGCCTCCCGGTGCCCGCCGACGGCCGGGCCGCCGCCCAGGCCCCGCACAACAGCACCCTCGACCGGCCCGAACTCGCCCAGCGCCGGACCCTGCGGCCGTAGCCCGGCACCGCACCCGCCCCACCGGGTGTGCGTCCCGCACCACGCGCGGGACGCACACCCACCGGGCCGGCCGGCCCGCTCAGTACCGCAGCCCGTGCCCGATCTGGAACAGCGCGGTCTGCGGCGCGTCCGCGCGCATTATCGCCACCGGCAGCCGGCCCACCGGGTCCCGCCGCCCGGCGATCACCCGGGCCGCCGCCCGCAACTCCACGTCCGTCCACGAGTAACTGGCCAGCGCCGCCGCCACCCCGTCCAACAAGGCGATGTCGTACGGATTGCGCACCGCCAGCTGCACCACCGGCTTCCCCGTCGCCACCAACTCCTCGACCAGCGCGCGCTGCGCCGACGAGGCGGAGGCGATGTCGTATGTCGCCACCACCGCCGCGTCCCGCTGCGCCAGCGCCGCCCGGGCCCGGGCGATCAGCTCCCGCGACGGCGCCGTCCCGGTCGGCAACACGGTGGCCGTGAAGCCCGACCGGCGCAGCTCCTCGGCCAGCACCGCGGTCGGCGGCCCACCGGTGCCGGACGGCGCGGCCGGATCCGCGCCCGCCACCAGCAGCCGGCCGGTCCGCCGCCGGGACAGCGGCAGCACCCCGTCCCTGTTGAGCAGGAGCGTGGTGGTGCGGTCCGCGATCCGGTCCGCGGCGGCCCGATGCGCCCGCACCCCCACCACCCGGTCGACCTGCTCCCGAGAGGTGTACGGATCGGCGAACAGCCCCCGGCGCTCCTTCAACGACAGGATCCGCAACAGCTTGGCGTCGATCTCCCGCTCGCTCAGCTCCCCGTCCCGCAGCGCCCGGACGACCGCCGCGTGCGCGACGGACAGGTCCGGCGGGTTCAGCAACTGGTCCACCCCGGCCTTCAGCGCCAGCACCGGCACCCGGTCGTCCCCGTACTTCACCCGGACGCCCTCCATGCCCAGCGAATCGGTCACCACCACCCCGTCGTAACCGAGCCGCCGGCGCAGGATGCCGGTGACGATCGGCCGGGACAGCGTCGCCGGATCGCCACTGGGGTCGAGGGCCGGCACCACGATGTGCGCCGTCATCACCGAGTCGATGCCGGCGGCGATCGCGGCCTTGAACGGCGGCGCGTCCAGCCGCTCCCACTCCTCGGCGGAGTGGTGGATGTACGGCAGCCCGACGTGGCTGTCGGTGTCGGTGTCGCCGTGCCCGGGGAAGTGCTTGGCGCAGGCCGCCACCCCCGCGCTCTGGTAGCCGCCCACCTGCGCCGCGACCATTCGGGCCACGGCCTGCGGATCGGCCCCGAAGGACCGCACCCCGATGACCGGGTTGGCGGGGTTGACGTTGACGTCCGCGTCCGGCGCGTAGTCCTGCCGGACGCCCATCGCGAACAGCTCCTGGCCGGAGATCCGCCCCGCCGTGCGGGCGTCCTCCACGGACCCGCCGGCGCCCAGCGCCATCGCCCCGGGCAGCAGCGTCGCCGGCGCCCCGATCCGGGCCACTATCCCGTGTTCCTGGTCCGTGGAGATCAGCACCGGCACCGGGACGCGCAGCCGGGCGGCGGCCTCCTGGATGCCGTTGGACAGCGCGGCGATCTGGTGCGGGTCGCGGGTGTTGTGCGCCCAGCCGAAGTAGATGATGCCGCCGACGTGGTACTCGGCGATCAGCTCGGCGGCGTTGGCGACGCCGATCTCCTCGCGGTTGGCGGCGACGTCGGCCGGGTCGGGATCGGTCGCGGAGTGCCCGTACACCCGCATCACGAAGAGCTGGCCGGCCTTCTCCTCCGGCGACATCCGGGCGATCAGCCGGCGCAGCCGCTCCACGGTGGCGGGCGGCGGCGACGGGACGGGGGAGGGGACGGCGTGCGCCTCGCCGACACCCAGGGCGGCGGCCGCGGCTGCTGCCGCGGCGGTGGTCAGGACGGTACGTCTGGAGTGCATCTGCGCTCCTTCCGGGGGGCTTCCTCGAACAGGTGAAGGAAACTTCCAAGGAGACACGGATAGCCGGAAAACAACTGCCGGTCAATGACGGAGAACCACGGCGCCGCCCCGGGATTGCGGGGCGGGCCGGGGTGTGGTGGGCGCGCACGGGGCCGGCTTCGCGGACCGCCGCCCGAGGCCGGGCACGCCGGTCAGCCGCCGCCCCGCCTCCGGTCCCCGCCCCCGCCGCCGAACAGCCGCGCCACGTGCGCCCGCCCCTGCGCCAACAGCCCCGGCAGCCCCGCCGCACCGGGGAACCACCGCTGCTCGTACTCCCAGCACCACCAGCCGCCGGCCCCCGGCCCGAGCGCCGCCACCACCTCCGGCAGTGGCAGCACCCCCGCCCCCAACGGCAGCGGCGTCAGATCCCGCGCCGACGCCACGTCCTTGACCTGCACGTACCCCAGGTGACCGGCCAGCGCGGCCCGGGTCGCGGCGGGCGCCTCCCCACCGAGCCAGCTGTGCAGCACGTCCCACAGGGCGCCCACGTGCGGATCGTCCACGGCCGCCAGGATCCCGGCCACCGCCGCACCGGTGCGGTGCGAGTCGTGGGTCTCCAGCAGCACCCGCACCCCGCGCTCCGCGGCCAGCGGCGCCACCGCGCCCAGCCGCCGGACCGCGTCCGCCGCCGCCCGCTCCGCCGGACGACCGCCGCCCCCGGGGAAGACCCGCACGAAACGAGCCCCCAAGTCGGCCGCCAACAGCACCAGTTCGTCCAGCTCGTGGGACAGTTCCGCCTCCGCCGCGGGGCCCGCGCACTCCGCCGCGACCCTCGCGTACCCGGCGACGGCCAGGACCTCCAGCCCCGCGTCCGCGAACCGCCCGCGCGCCTCCGCCCGCTCCCGCGCGCCCAGCAGCGGATGCACCGGTTCCTCGGGGTGCGCCCGCACCTCCACGCCCTGATAGCCGCACGCCACGGCCAGCCGGACCACGTCGGCCACCGGCAGCCCCGGCACCCCGAGCGTCGAGAACGCCGCCCGCACCGCCACCGGACCGCCGTCCCCGTCCGCGCCGTCCCCGCTCATCCCGCCTCCCAGCACTGCTGACGCCACGTCAGGCGCCAACCCTGCCCGACCCGATCGGGCCCGAAACCGCACCCCCCGCACCCCCGGCACCCCCGGCCGACGTCGCCGCGGGCCGCACCGGACCGGTCGACTCGCGCACCAGCAGCTCCGCCGGCAGCCTCGCCACCCCGCCCGGCGGCGCCACCGCCCGACCCAGCGCCAGCCGCCCGGCCCGGGCCCCCGCCTCCCGCAGCGGCAGCCGCACGGTGGTGAGCGCGGGCGCGGCGTCCACGCTGAAGGGCAGATCGTCGAAACCGGCCACCGAGACGTCCTCGGGTATCCGCAGGCCCCGGTCGCGCAGCGCCGCGCACACCCCCAGCGCGGCGGTGTCGTTCGCCGCCACGACGGCCGTCAGGCGCGGCTCCCGACGCAGGAGCTCCAGGGCGGCGTCATAGCCCGAGGAACGGTCGTAGGCCCCGGGGACGGTCAGCGCCGGCACGTCCACGACGCCGTGCGCGGCGAGCGCGTCCCGATGGCCGGCCAGCCGCTCGGTCGTGGTGGTGCGCCCGGCCGGCCCCGTCACGCACCCGATCCGGCGGTGCCCCAGCGCCAGCAGGTGCGCCGTCAGCCGCCGGGCCCCGCCGCGATTGTCGAACGCCAGGGTGACCGGCGGCACGGCGCCCCGGGCCCGGCCCACCGCCGGCGCCGCTCCCGCCGCCCCCGCTGCCCCTGCGGTCACCTCCGGCTCCTGCGGCGGACGCCCGCAGAGCACCACCCTGGTGCCCGTCGCCGCCAGCCGCGCCAGCTTGGCGGCGAGGGCCCGCGCGTGCCCGGGGTCCTCGGGGGCGCCGCCGGTCAGCACCACCGCGGCGGCCCGCTGCCGCTGGAGATGGGTGAGGTGGTCCAGCTCGCGCGCTGCGGAGCCACCGGTGCTGCACACCACGGCCAGCTTCTCGCCGCCGGGACCGGCGCCGCCCAGCTCCCCCTGGACGGCGCCCGCCAGCACTCCGAAGAACGGGTCCGCGATGTCGTTCACCACGATGCCGACCAGGTCGGAGCCGGCGCCGGCCAGTGCGCTCGCCGGGCCGTCGACGACGTACTCCAACTCCGCGACCGCGCGCAGCACCCGGCCGCGGGTGCCCTCGGTCACCGGATAGCTGCCGCTGAGCACCCGCGAGACGGTCGCCGCCGACACCCCCGCACGTGCCGCCACATCCGCCAGCGTCACCGCCATCGCGCCCTCCCGCATCCCCCAACGCCCCTCGATCGCACCCTTGTTGGCGACCTGCCACGCAGGCTAGCGTCCCTGCTGAGAGAAAGCGCTTACCGTCCACAGGTACCCCCATCCGCGCACCACCCGCCCCACCCCGCACGCACCCCACCCGCCGAGCGCGCAGAGAGGCCGGGCCGTGACACGTAGGACCGTACGCATCGCCATGAACGGCGTGACCGGGCGCATGGGCCACCGCCAGCACCTGGTCCGCTCCCTCCTCGCCCTGCGTGAACAGGGCGGACTCCCGTTGGACGACGGCACGGTGATCTGGCCCGAACCGGTGCTCGTCGGCCGTTCCGCGCCACGGGTCCGGGCCCTGGCCGAGCGCCACGGCCTCGCCTGGAGCCGCGACCTCGACACCGTCCTCGCCGACGACACCGTCGAGATCTACTTCGACGCCCAGGTGACCGCGGCCCGCGAACCGGCTGTGCAGAAAGCGATTGCTGCCGGCAAGCACCTCTACGTGGAGAAGCCCGTCGCCGCCGGCCTGGCCCAAGCCCTGGACCTGGCCCGCCGCGCGCAGGACGCCGGCGTCAAACACGGCGTGGTCCAGGACAAGCTCTTCCTGCCAGGGCTGCGCAAACTCCGCCGCCTCCTGGACGCCGGCTTCTTCGGCCGGGTGCTGTCCGTGCGGGGCGAGTTCGGCTACTGGGTCTTCGAGGGCGACTGGCAGCCGGCCCAGCGCCCGTCCTGGAACTACCGCGCCGAGGACGGCGGCGGCATCGCCTCCGACATGTTCCCGCACTGGGAGTACGTGCTGCACGAGCTGTTCGGGCCGGTCCGCGCCGTCCAGGCCCGGGTGACCACGCACCTTCCGCGCCGCTGGGACGAGTCCGGCACCCCCTACGAGGCGACCGCCGACGACGCCGCCTACGCCCTGTTCGAACTCGACGGCGGCGTCCTCGCGCAGATCAACTCCTCCTGGGCGGTCCGGGTCCACCGCGACGAACTGCTGGAGTTCCAGGTGGACGGCACCGAGGGCTCGGCCGTCGCCGGGCTGCGCCGCTGCCGCTTCCAGCACCGGGCCGGCACCCCCAAACCCGTGTGGAACCCCGACCTGCCGTCGACCGAGCCGTTCCGCGACCAGTGGCAGGAGGTGCCCGACAACGCCGAGTTCGACAACGCCTTCAAGGTGCAGTGGGAGCTGTTCCTGCGGCACGTGGTGGCCGACGGGCCCTGGCAGTGGGACCTGTGGGCGGGTGCCCGCGGCGTCCGGCTCGCCGAACTGGGCCTGCGCTCCTCGGCCGAGGGCCGCCGGCTGCCGGTGCCGGAGCTGACCCGTTGACCGCCCCGGAACCCGCTGCCCCCACCGGAGCGGCGCCGCCCCTGCGCTCCCGTACGGTCTTCGCCGCCGCCCACGTGGTCGCCGACCCGCACGCCGACACCTCCCCGGACGGTCCGGCCGCCCTCGACTGGGACGCCACCCTCGCCTTCCGCCACCATCTGTGGGCGCACGGTCTGGGCGTGGCCGAGGCGATGGACACCGCCCAGCGCGGCGCGGGCCTGGACTGGGCCGGCGCCGCCGAACTGATCCGGCGCTCGGCCGCCGAGGCCCGCACGGTCGGCGGGCGCCTCGCGTGTGGCGTCGGCACCGACCAACTCCCGCTGAACGGCTTCTCCCTGGCCGACGTCCGGGCCGCCTACGAGGAGCAGCTCGCCCTCGTCGAGGACGCCGGCGCCCAGCCCGTCCTGATGGCCTCCCGCCACCTCGCCGCGCTCGGCGTCGGCCCGGACGCCTACCGCGACCTCTACGGCCACCTGCTGCGCCAGACCACCCGCCCGGTCATCCTGCACTGGCTCGGCGCGGCGTTCGACCCGGCCCTGGCCGGCTACTGGGGCAGCGCGGACCTCGACGTCGCCACGGAGAACCTGCTCGGCATCGTCGCCGACAACCCCGGGGCGGTGGACGGGGTCAAGGTCTCCCTCCTGGACGCCGCCCGGGAAGTCCGGTTGCGCCGCCGGCTCGGGACGAGGGGGACGGCCCCCACGGGCGGGGGCACGGCCTCGGCCGAGTACGGGCGACAGCGGGCGGTGCGCTGCTACACGGGCGACGACTTCCACTACCCCGAACTGATCGCCGGTGACGCCCACGGTGCCAGCGACGCCCTGTTGGGCGTCTTCGACCCGCTCGCCCCGCTGGCGGCCGAGGCCGTGCGCCGCCTGGACGCCGGCGACCCGGCGGGCTTCCGTGCCGTCCTCGACCCCACCGTCCCCTTGGCCCGCCACCTCTTCCAGGCCCCCACCCGCTTCTACAAGACCGGCGTGGTCCTGCTCGCCTGGCTGGCCGGGCACCAGTCCCACTTCACCATGGTCGGCGGCCTGCAGTCCGCCCGCTCCCTCCCGCACCTGCGCCGCGCCCACGAACTCGGGGCAGGGCTCGGGCTGTTCCCCGACCCCGAACGGGCCGCCGCCAAGATGCGCGCCCTCCTGGCCGTGCACGGCGTCGAGGAGGCGAGCGCCCCGTGACGGACACCGCGGCGCCCCTGCTGTCCCGGCTGAGCCTCAACCAGGAGACCGTCCGGCAGTGGTCGCTGCCCGAACTGGCCGACGGCTGCGCCCGTGCGGGCCTGCGGGGCGTCGGCCTGTGGCGGGCCCCGGTGCGCGCCTACGGGGTGGCCGCCGCCGCCCGTCTCGTACGGGACGCCGGGCTCGCCGTCTCCAGTCTGTGCCGGGGCGGCTTCTTCACCGCGGAAGACCCGGGGGAGCGGCGGGTGGCCCTGGCGGACAACCGGGCCGCGATCGACGAGGCCGCGGCGCTCGGCACCGCCACCCTCGTCCTGGTCTCCGGCGGACTGCCGCCCGGCAGCCGGGACTTGCCCGGTGCCCGGGAGCGGGTCGCCGACGCGCTCGCCGAACTGGCCCCGTACGCCGCCGAACGGGGCGTGCGGCTCGCCCTGGAACCGCTGCACCCGATGTACGCGGCGGACCGGTGCGTGGTCTCCACCCTCGCCCAGGCCCTCGACCTGGCCGAGCGCTTCCCCGCCGACCGGGTGGGCGTGGTGGTGGACACCTACCACCTGTGGTGGGACGACACGGTCGGCGCGCAACTCGCCCGGGCCGGCGCCGCGGACACCGCCACCGTCACCGGCGCGGCCGGCCCGCCCTCCCGGATCGCGGCCTTCCAACTCGCCGACTGGGTCACGCCGCTGCCCGAGGGCGTCCTCCTGGGGCGGGGGCAGCTGGGCGACGGCGCGGTGGACCTGCGGTGGTTCCGCGAGCGCGTCGACGCGGCCGGCTACCGGGGGCCCGTGGAGGTGGAGATCTTCAACCCGTCCCTGTGGTCCCGCGACGGCGCCGAGGTCCTCGCGGAGGTCATCGCCCGCTTCGTCCGGCACGTGGTCTGACCGGCCGGGAGGCCCGGCCCGCCGCCCCGCCCCCGGGCCCGGTGCGGAACCCGCCGCCCGCACCGCTGTCGGTCCCCGGCGGTACCGTCGAGGCATGGTCAACGCAGCGGTGGTGGAAGGGGTCCTGGAGCGGATCACGTACGCCAACGAGGAGAACGGCTACACGGTCGCCCGGGTCGACACGGGCCGTGGCTCCAGCGACCTGCTGACCGTCGTCGGCGCCCTGCTGGGTGCGCAGCCGGGGGAGTCGCTGCGGATGGAGGGCCGCTGGGGTTCCCATCCCCAGTACGGCAAGCAGTTCACGGTGGAGAACTACACCACCGTCCTGCCGGCCACGGTCCAGGGCATCCGCCGCTACCTCGGCTCGGGCCTCATCAAGGGCATCGGCCCCCGGATCGCCGACCGCATCACCGAGCACTTCGGCATCGACACCCTCGACGTGATCGAGCAGGAGCCCGGGCGGCTGATCGAGGTGCCCGGCCTGGGGCCCAAGCGCACCAAGCTGATCGGCGCCGCGTGGGAGGAGCAGAAGGCGATCAAGGAGGTGATGGTCTTCCTCCAGGGCGTCGGCGTGTCCACCTCCATCGCCGTGCGGATCTACAAGAAGTACGGCGACGCGTCGATCTCCGTGGTGAAGAACCAGCCCTACCGCCTGGCCGCCGACGTCTGGGGCATCGGCTTCCTGACCGCCGACCGGATCGCCCAGGCGGTGGGCATCCCGCACGACAGCCCGGACCGGGTCAAGTCCGGCCTCCAGTACGCCCTGTCGCAGTCCACCGACCAGGGCCACTGTTTCCTGCCCGAGGAGCAACTGATCGCGGACGCGGTGAAGTTGCTCCAAGTGGACACCGGGCTGGTCATCGACTGCCTGGCCGAGCTGGCCGAGGACCCGGAGGGCGTGGTCCGCGAGAAGGTGCCCGGCCCGGAGGACGGCGCTCCGGTCACCGCGGTGTACCTGGTGCCGTTCCACCGCGCCGAGATCTCCCTGGCCGGGCGGCTGACCCGACTGCTGCGCACGGACGACGACCGGATGCCCGCCTTCCAGGACGTGGACTGGGACAAGGCGCTGGCGTGGTTGGCGCGGCGCACGGGGGCGCAGTTGGCCCCCGAGCAGCAGGCGGCGGTCCGGCTGGCGCTGACGAGCAAGGTCGCGGTGCTCACCGGCGGCCCGGGCTGCGGCAAGTCGTTCACCGTCCGCTCGGTGGTCGAGCTGGCCCGCGCCAAGCGCGCCACGGTGGTGCTGGCGGCCCCCACGGGCCGGGCCGCCAAGCGGCTGGCGGAGTTGACGGGCACGGACGCCTCCACGGTCCACCGCCTGCTGGAGCTCAAGCCGGGCGGGGACGCCGCCTACGACGCGGACCGCCCGCTGGACGCCGATCTGGTGGTGGTCGACGAGGCGTCGATGCTCGATCTGCTGCTGGCGAACAAGCTCGTCAAGGCGGTGCCGCCCGGCGCCCACCTGCTGCTGGTGGGGGACGTCGACCAGCTGCCGTCGGTGGGTGCCGGCGAGGTGCTGCGCGATCTGCTCGCCGGGGGAGGGGCCGGGCGCGGCACGTCCGAGGGGGAGGACGGTCGTGCGCCGGACGGGCCCGTGCCCGCCGTCCGGTTGACGAAGATCTTCCGCCAGGCCCAGCAGTCCGGTGTGGTGACCAACGCGCACCGCATCAATTCCGGCGTCCCGCCGCTGACCAGCGGCCTGCCGGACTTCTTCCTGTTCCCGGAGGAGGACGCGGAGGAGGCCGCCCGGCTGACGGTCGACGTGGTGGCGCGCCGTATTCCGGCGAAGTTCGGCCTCGACCCGCGCCGGGACGTCCAGGTGCTGGCCCCGATGCACCGCGGCCCGGCCGGCGCGGGATCGCTCAACGGCCTGCTCCAGCAGGCGGTCACCCCGGCCCGCCCGGACCTCCCCGAGCGCCGCTTCGGCGGCCGGGTCTTCCGCGTCGGCGACAAGGTCACCCAGATCAGGAACAACTACGAGAAGGGCCGCAACGGCGTCTTCAACGGCACCGTGGGGGTGGTCACGGGCCTCGACGTCGTCGAGCAGCGCCTGACGGTCCTCACGGACGAGGACGAGGAGGTCCCGTACGACTTCGACGAACTGGACGAGCTCGCCCACGCCTACGCGGTGACGATCCACCGCTCCCAGGGGAGCGAGTACCCGGCGGTGGTGATTCCGGTCACCACCAGCGCCTGGATGATGCTCCAGCGCAATCTGCTCTACACGGCGGTGACGCGGGCGAAGCGCCTGGTGGTGCTGGTGGGGTCCCGCAGGGCCCTCGGACAGGCCGTGCGGACGGTATCCGCCGGTCGGAGGCATACGGCCCTGGATCACCGGCTCGCCGGAGTGAGGTGAGGTCGCCCCTCTTTCCTAATCGGGGCGAACGGGAGCAGGATGGACCCCGTACGCGGCACTGAGTGCCGCGATGAGGCCCTATGGCCGACCCCGAGTGCACATCCAAGGTCCAAATGGGGGAAGGTATAGGCAGTCAGGGCACCTCGAAGAAGAGGCACAACGTCGGTGAGGGATGACGTGAGCGACAACTCTGTAGTACTGCGTTACGGGGACGGCGAATACAGCTACCCGATCGTCGACAGCTCGGTCGGCGACAAGGGCTTCGACATCTCGAAGCTGCGCGCCCAGACCGGTCTGGTGACCCTGGATTCCGGTTACGGCAACACCGCGGCGTACCAGTCCGCGGTCACCTATCTCGACGGCGAGAAGGGCATCCTTCGTTATCGCGGTTACCCGATCGAGCAGCTCGCGGAGCGCAGCACGTTCGTGGAGACCGCCTACCTCCTCATCAACGGTGAGCTGCCCACCGTCGATGAGCTGGCGGCCTTCAAGCAGGACATCACGTACCACACCCTGCTGCACGAGGACGTCAAGCGCTTCTACGACGGCTTCCCCCGGGACGCCCACCCGATGGCCATGCTGTCCTCCGTGGTCAGCGCGCTGTCGACGTTCTACCAGGACAGCCACAACCCGTTCGACGAGCGGCAGCGGCACATCTCCACGATCCGCCTGCTGGCCAAGCTTCCGACGATCGCGGCCTACGCCTACAAGAAGTCGGTCGGCCACCCGGTCGTCTACCCGAGCAACGACCTCGGCTACGTCGAGAACTTCCTGCGGATGACCTTCTCGGTCCCCGCCGCCGAGTACGACCTGGACCCGGTCGTGGTCAGCGCGCTCGACAAGCTGCTCATCCTGCACGCGGACCACGAGCAGAACTGTTCGACCTCCACCGTGCGCCTGGTCGGCTCCTCGCAGGCGAACCTCTTCGCCTCGATCTCGGCCGGCATCAACGCCCTCTGGGGCCCGCTGCACGGCGGCGCCAACCAGTCGGTGCTGGAGATGCTGGAAGGCATCCGGGACGCCGGCGGCGACGTCGACACCTTCATCCGCAAGGTGAAGAACAAGGAAGACGGCGTGAAGCTCATGGGCTTCGGGCACCGCGTCTACAAGAACTTCGACCCCCGGGCGAAGATCATCAAGGCGGCGGCGCACGACGTCCTCTCGGCGCTCGGCAAGAGCGACGAGCTCCTCGACATCGCCCTGAAGTTGGAAGAGCACGCGCTGGCCGACGACTACTTCGTCGAGCGCAAGCTCTACCCGAACGTCGACTTCTACACCGGCCTGATCTACCGGGCGATGGGCTTCCCGACCGAGATGTTCACCGTGCTCTTCGCGCTCGGCCGGCTGCCCGGCTGGATCGCCCAGTGGCACGAGATGATCACCGAGCCCGGTTCCCGCATCGGCCGTCCGCGGCAGGTCTACACCGGCGTCGTCGAGCGCGACTTCGTGCCCGTCCAGGAGCGCTGAACCCGGCCCCGGCGTAACGGCTGGGCCGACACCAGCCGTTGCACACCGGTGATCGATAATCGCGCAAATGCGTTTCCGTGCCCTCGCGGGCCGTGCCGGCCGCGCGCCGGCGCCGCGGTGCGCGGGAAAGAGAAAGCGCCCCGCCTCCGGATCCCCCCACGGGTCCAGAGTGCGGGGCGCTTCCCGTGTCCCGGTGCGGATTCCCCCCACGGGATCCGTCCGGGCGTTCCGGGTTGCACCGCGCTCTGCCGGGACGCGCACATTCGGGAGGGCCGCTCAAAGCTCCCCGGGCGCGTCGCCCCGGCCAACGCGGAGCCGAACACGGTCCCCCAAAGACCCTGCACGGCTGTCGCAGTGCAAGCCCCGCCGGGGTGCCTGCACTGCCCGGTTAGACTCGCGTCCCCCCTCAATGGTTACGTTCCGATGAGTGTGATCTGGGTCTCATGCCATATAGGGGCGAATCTGGTCAAGGGCTTCCTTTTGTAGATCGCTGCCCCGACGTATGGGTGTTGTGCGAGTTGTAAGGGCCATGTGAATTCTTGTGACCAACCTCTGAGGTTGTGACCGTTCGTCGCTGATCGTCCCGGTCTGCGGCGATTACCGTCAGTGCCCGATTGCGGGCGGTCCCACTGCGTGCGCACGAGGCGCAGGGCGCCCCGCCGGCAGAGCGGGGCGCCCTGCGCCTCGTGCGTGTGCGTGTGTCGGCGTCAGGCGAGACCGACGAGCTCGTAGCCCGCCTCGTCAACCGCCTCGCGGACCGCGGCCTCGTCCAGCGGCGCCTTCGAGGTGACGGTCACCAGGCCGGTCGCCGCGACCGCCTGCACCGCGCTCACGCCGGCGATCTCGCCGATCTCGGACGACACCGCGCCCTCGCAGTGGCCGCAGGTCATGCCGGTGACCTTGTAGGTGGTGGTCACCGCGCCGACCTCGACGGCGGTGCCGCCGCCGGTGTGGCAGGAGCCTTCGGGGGTGCAGCAGGAGCCGTTCTCAGCCATGGGTTTCTCCTCGTGGTGCCGTGTGTGCCGACATGCGCCGGTACGGGCGATGTGGCCGTTGCGCCCAGTGTGGTGCCCAAGTGGCGCGTGGGAGCGCGGTGGCGGCCGGTGTCGTCCTCCCGACTTTCGCCACTGTATACCCCCTAGGGGTATCGAGCCAACCCCGGGACGCCCCGGACCGCACGCGTTGCCACGTCCCTGATGTACCTGGCCGCGCGGCGCTTCGGCCGTCCCGTCCGGGCCTGGATGCTGCGCCGCCCGAGCCGCCGGGCGGCACTCGCGTGGACGTCCCGGCGGATCCGGCGCCACGGCGTGCCCTTCGTGATCGCCGTGCGGTTCCTGCCCGGCGGGCGGATCGCCGGGGCCCTGGCCTCCGGGGTGCTGCACTACCCGCTGCGCAAGTACCTGATCGGCGCCGGTCTCGCCGAGTCCCTGTGGGCCACCTACTCCGTCGGTCTCGGCTACCTCGGCAGGGCCGCCGCCGGAAACCCCTTCTGCGCCGCGGCCATCGGCATCGGCGTCTCCGTCCTCGTGGCCGCCGCCGGGACCGCCGTCCAGTGGGTCGTCCACCGCCGCGCACTGCGCGCCCGGGCCGCGCGACGGGCCCCGGCACCCCTCCCCGCGCGGGCCGCGAGGAGGGCGGTGACCAGGCGTCGTCGATCACCGCGGTATGACTGTCAGTGGTCGTCCGTAACGTTGGGGGCATGACGACGGAACGGGAAACCGCAGCACGCGAAGCCGCGCCCGCGGTGCGGATCGCGCCCTGGACGGCAGCCGACCGCGCGCTGCTGGAGCAGGCCAACACCCCCGAGATGACGCGCCACTTGGGCGGACCCGAGACCGCGGAGCAGCTCGACCGCCGCCACCTGAGATACCTCGGCGGCGAGGGCCCGGGCCGGATGTACCGCATCCTGCTGCCGCGGGGCGAGGCCGTCGGCACCGTCGGCTTCTGGGAGGCGCAGTGGCGGGACGCGCCCGTCTACGAGGCGGGCTGGTGCGTGCTCTCCGCGTTCCAGGGGCGCGGCATCGCGGCGAGCGCGGTGCGGCAGGTCCTCGCGGCCGCCGCCGCGGAGGGCCGCCACCGCACCGTCCACGCCTTCCCCGCCGTGGCCAACGCCGCGTCCAACGCGGTGTGCCGCAAAGCCGGCTTCACCCTCCTGGGGCCGTGCGAGATCACGTACCCCAAGGACCATCTGCTACGGGCCAACGAGTGGCGGGCGACGCTGCCGGGAGCGACGACCGGTGGCCGGGGCTAGCCCCGGCCACCGGCGCGGCGCCCGCCCGCCGCTGACGGCGCACCTCACGGACCCGACCGGCGACCGCCCCGTCGGGACCCGGGCGCCGGTCATGCGCCGGGCGTCGCACCGTCGGCCCCGGCCCCGCCCGCCCGCACGTCCGCCACGGCCACCGGCCGGCCGGTCCGGCGCGAGCGGTCGCACGCCTCCGCCACGTACAGCGCCTCCAACGCCTCGGCGGGGGTGCACGGGCTGGGCATGCGGCCCGCGGCCACCTCGGCGAAGACCTCCAGTTCGGTCACGTACGCGTCGTGGAACCGCTCCATGAACGTGGCGTACGGGGCCTCCGCCCGGCGCCAGGACAGTTCGGTCTCGGCGGACGGCATCGGCGCCCGGTCGTCCAGGCCGACGAAGCGGGCCCCGGCGGAGCCGCAGACCTCCAACCGGACGTCGTGGCCCGCGCCGTTGTAGCGGGTCGCGGTGACCGTGGCCAGGGTGTCGTCGTCGAAGCGCAGCAGCGCGGCGCAGGTGTCGACGTCGTCGCCGGCGGCGAAGAAGTCCGCGCCGCGGTTGGCCCCCTGGGCGTAGACGGAGACGACCTCGCGACCGGTCAGCCAGCGCATGACGTCGAAGTCGTGGATGCTGCAGTCCCGGAACAGCCCGCCGGAGGTGGGGATGAAGGCGGCCGGCGGCGGCGACTGGTCGCTGGTGCAGGCCCGCAGGGTGTGCAGCCAGCCCAGCTCGCCGGAGCGCAGCGCCGCCCGCGCCGCCCGGTACCCGGCGTCGAACCGCCGCTGGAAACCGATCTGCACGGGCACCCGGCCGGCCTCGGCGCGTGCCACGACGGCGCGGGTGCCCGGTACGTCCAGTGCCACCGGCTTCTCGCAGAAGACCGGCACGCCGGCGTCCAGGGCCTGATGGAGCAAGGTCGCGTGCGCGCTGGTCGCGGCGGTGATCACCACCCCGTCCAGGCCGTCCGCGTACATCGCCGCGATGTCGTCGGCGGCCCGTACGCCCAGGTCGCCGGCGAGCGCGGCGGCCCGCACCGGGTCCGCGTCGGCGACCACGAGGTCGGTGACGCCGGGGACGTTCTGCAAGGTCGCGGCGTGGAACGCGCCAATGCGCCCGGTACCGATGAGACCGATCTTCACGGGGGTCCTTTCTGGGGCGGGAGGTGCTGGGGAGGGAGAGGGGGAGAGGAGGGGCGGGGGAGGGGCTCAGGGGGAGGCAAGGGGAGCCGGGCCGTGTCGGGGGCGAGGGCGGGGCGGTGGTCGCCGGTGTGGCCTTGGCGGGGCGGGCGGGCATGCGGGGCGTTGGAACGGTCCAAACGTGGCGTCCTCGGCACCCTGCATGTGCGTATGTCCGGATGTCAACCCCTGCGTGGTGGGTCAACTCCCGTGCTGTGGAAGGAGTGGAGCCCGGTGTACACGGGGTGGGGCGGCGGCGCCCCGCCGGCCGGGGCGGTGTCGCCCGTTGGCGCCGCCGGTGAACGCACGGGAGGTGTACACCCGTGCATTGACGTTGACCTGCGCCGATGGAAGGATTTCCCCTCATGGAACGGTCCAACGAGCGGCCCGCTATCTCGCCGGGCGAGCCCCCCAAGCCGCCTCCCGGTGCCGACCGGCCCCCGACGATCCGCGGTGTCGCCGCACGCGCCGGTGTCTCCAAATCGTTGGTCTCGCTCGTCCTCCAGGGCTCGCCCCGGGTCAGCGACGCCAAGCGGCAGGCCGTCCTGGCGGCCATCGACGAGTTGGGGTACCGGCCCAACGCCGCCGCCCGCAGCCTCGTTGCGCGCCGCACCGACACCGTCGGCGTGCTGCTGGACGACATGCGCAACCCGTGGTTCGCGGACGTCCTCGACGGCCTCAACTCCCTGCTGCACGCGCACGGCCTGCGGATGGTGATGGCCGACGGCCGCCTGGACCGGCGCACCGGCCGGGAGTTCGCCCGCACCTTCCAGGAACTCCGCGTCGACGGCCTGGTGGCGGTCGGCACGCTTCCGGACACCGCGGGGCTCGCCGAGGTCGCCGAGCGGCTGCCGACCGTCATCGCCGGCGACCACGGGCCCCGGCTTCCGCGGGCCGACACCGTCGCCAACGACGACGAGTACGGCGCCCGCCTCGCCACCGAGCACCTCATCGGCCTCGGGCACCGGCGGATCGCCCACCTCGCCGGCCGGGGGCCGGTCGGCGCGTTGCGTCGGCGCGGTTTCGAGGCCGCGATGGGTGCGCACGGACTGGCCGCGCACGCCGTGGTGGAGGGCGGCGACGGCACGGAGGAGGGCGGCTACCGCGCCGCGGTGCGGCTGCTCGGCCCGGCCCGGGGCGTCCGCCGCCCCACCGCGATCCTCGCGTTCAACGACCTCGCCGCCGTCGGCGCGCTGTCCGCCGCCGGCGAGTTGGGGCTCGACGTGCCGGCCGACCTGTCGCTCGTCGGCTACGACAACACCTCCCTCGCCCGCATCCGCCACCTCTGGCTGGATTCGGTCGACAACGCCAGCCACGAGGTCGGCCGTCGCGCCGCCCGCTGCCTGCTGGACCGGATGGCGCACCCCGACGCGCCCGCCGACCACCAGCGCGTCACACCGTCGTTGGAGGTCCGGGGCTCCACGGCACCGCCGCGCAAGGACGCGGGGGAGGGGGCGGGCGGGGCGTCGTGACCGAGCGGGGTGCGGGGGCCGGCCCGTTGGGTGGGGGATCGCCGCTCGCCCAACGGGGCCGCTGCTGGCCACGGTTCACGGGAAGGT
This sequence comes from Streptomyces sp. VTCC 41912, assembly GCF_045799175.1. Classification (NCBI taxonomy): domain Bacteria; kingdom Bacillati; phylum Actinomycetota; class Actinomycetes; order Kitasatosporales; family Streptomycetaceae; genus Streptomyces; species Streptomyces sp. VTCC 41912. The sequence goes on along the minus strand of NZ_JBJMAB010000009.1, from coordinate 192,974 downwards.
GCCCTCGGGGGCCGTCACTGCCGTCCGCGTTGGCCCGGGCGCCGTGCCACCCAGGCTCTGACGGTGTCCGCGTACCAGTACGGTTTGCCGCACTCCACCAGATCCGGCTCCGGCAGCAGTCCGTGCTTGCGGTAGGAGCGCACGGTGTCCGGCTGCACCTGGATGTGGGCGGCGATTTCCTTGTACGACCAGAGCCTTCGGTCGGTCATCTCTGCGCACCTCCTCGGTGCCGCGCGCAGGGTCGGCCCGGCGAGCCGGCGGGGGCCTGCGTGCGGCGGGGTGATCACTCACCCTGTGCCCGGACAACGACGGTGAGTGACCGTCGGCGAGGGGCTGTTGAAGGGCTGTGACGGAAGGCCCGCGTAACGGTGACAGCCGTGACAGGGGAGGGACGGCCGTGACGCCGGCGGGACGATGCGCACGTCGGCCGCGCGGCCGACGTGCGATCCGCCGATCGTGGGCCCCGTCAGCGGGTGGCGACGTGCTGGGGCGCGGGGTCACGCAACAGGGCCCGCCAGGTCTTCTTGTCGACCTTGCCGTCGGCGGTCAGGTGGTGCCTGGTCTGGAACCCCTCGACCGCGGTCCGGGTCTTGGCGCCGAAGGAGCCGGTCACGTCCTGACGGCTGTCCGCGCCCGCGCCCGCGCCCGTGCCTGTGCGATGGGCTTTCACGTGTTCCATTGCTTCCCCCCGTTGGGCGCGTTGGATGTGAGCGCACCTCTTGGCGCGACGGGGGCGACGCGCGGTTCCGGGCGGCTCGGCGATTGGCCTGAAGTGTCCGAGGAACCGGCGGTTCCGATCGGTTCTTCCAGAAGTGGTCGTGGTCGTGGTCGTGGTCGTGGCGGTGGTCGGGTCCGTCGTTGCGGTCGGTCGGGCGTCCCGGGGCGCGTCCGGGGTCAGGCCGCGTCCGCGGTGGATCCGTTCGCGGTCCTGCGGAGTTCCTGCTCCAGGTCCTCCAGCGCCAGCCCCTTGGTTTCCGGCGCGTACCGCTTGCAGAAGACCAGCGAGACCACGCACATCGCGCTGAACAGCCAGAACGTGACGGCGGAGCCGACCGCGTCGAGCAGCAGCGGGAAGGCCAGGGCGATCCCGAAGTTGACCAGCCACATCACGAACACCGCCGCTCCCATGGCCAGCCCGCGCACCTTCAGCGGGAACATCTCGGCGAGCAGCAGCCACACGCCGGTGTTGAGGGTCGCCTGCATGAAGCCCATGTACAGGACCATCAGGCCGAGGACGAGGAAGCTGACGGCGGTGGAGTGCGGCAGGTGGAACGCGGCGCCCAGCAGCGCCAGCGACACCGTCATCCCGGAGAGCCCCCACAGGAGCATGGGGCGGCGGCCCACCCGGTCGATCAGGGACATGCCGATCGCGGTGGCGATGACGGAGACGGCGCCGATCGCGAGGGTGGCGGTGATCGCCGCGTTGGTTCCCAGCCCGGTCGTCGCCAGGATCTTGGGGGCGAAGTAGATGACCGCGTTGACCCCGGTGATCTGCTGGACGACCGCCAGCCCGATGCCGATCAGCAACAGGCGCCGCACCCAGGGGCGTTGCAGTTCGCGCCAGCCGCCGCGGCGGGCGTCGGCCTCCAGGTGGTGGGCCCGCTCGATGCGGGTGAGCTCCTCCGGGACGTCCTCGGCGGCCAGCGTGCGGCGCAGCACCGCGCCGGCCTCGTCCCGCCGCCCCCGGCTGACGTACCAGCGCGGCGTGTCGGGCAGGAAGAGGACGCCGAGGAGCAGCGCCACCGCGGGCAGCGCGGCCAGTCCCAGCATCCAGCGCCACGCCTCCCAATGGGCCAGCACGGCGTTGACGAGGTACGCCAGCAGCTGACCGCTGACGATCATCAGGGAGTTGAACGAGACCAGCCGGCCGCGGACGTGCGGGGGCGCGATCTCGGAGAGGTAGAGCGGGGTGATGACGGAGGCGCTGCCGACGGCGAGGCCCAGCACGAAGCGCGCGAGGGTCATGAACGGCACGGTGGGCGCCAGGGCGACCGCCACCGCCCCGCCGGTGAACACCGCGCCCGCCCACAGCAGCGAGTTGCGCCGCCCCAGCGCGTCGGCCATCCGTCCACCGGCCAGCGAGCCGAAGGCGGCGCCGATCAGGAGTGCGCTGGTGATGACGCCTTCGCCGAGGGAGGTGAGGCCGAAGTGCTCCTCCATGAAGGGGAGCGCGCCGGAGACCACCCCGGTGTCGTAGCCGAAGAGCGCACCGCCGAGCGCCGCGATGGCGGCGATGGCGACGATGAAGCGTCGGGCGGCGCGGGAGGGCGTCCCCGGTGGGGGAGGCGACGGGACGGGCGGCTCGGGGGAACTGCCCCCAACCGCCGGCCCGTGGGGCGGGCGGGGACCGTGCGCGGTACGCATGGTGCGGCCTTTCGGTGGGGTGACTGCTCGGGTGGGCGGCCCGGGTGGACGGCCCGGGGGCTCGGTGTCCAGGCGAGTCGATAAGTCGACTGTGGTGGCGCAGGCCGCCGGTGGAGGGGGCCGCCACCGGGAGGGCCCCCGCGGGGAGGGGCCCCATGGGGAGGGGCCCTCCCGCGAGGGGCCACCCGCCGGGGCGGCCCCTCGTCCGGTGGGGCCCGTCAGCGGTAGAGGTCCGGGCGCTCGATCAGTTCGACCGGGACGCGTTCGCCGCTGGCCTGGGCCAGGACGCCCGCCTCGCACACCACGGCTGCGGCGTAGCCGTCCCAGCAGCTCGGGCCCTCGACCTCGCCGCGCCGGGTGGCGTCCACCCAGTGCTGCACCTGCCGGTCGTACGCGTCCTCGAAGCGCTCCACGAAGCCGGGCGGGACGGTGCCGCCCCACTGGCCGGCGGCGTTGACGAAGACCCCGTGGTCGTCGCCGATCCGGGCGGTGCCGCCCTCGCAGACCGCCTCGCAGCTGACCTGGTAGCCGAAGCCGCAGTTGACGAAGAGTTCGGTGTCGACGACCTGACCGGCCGCGGTCTCGAAGAGGATCAGCTGCGGGTCGCTGAGTCCCTCCGGCGCGTTGCCGGTCGGGGCCGGGCGCAGGACCCGCACCGCGGTGATCTCCTCGTCGAGCAGCCAGCGCGTCACGTCGATCTCGTGCACCACCGAGTCGTTGATCATCATCGCGTTGGTGAAGCCGGGCGGCGTGTCGGCGTTGCGGTGCTTGTTGTGCAGCATCAGGGGACGGCCGTAAGTCCCCTTCGCCAGGAGGGACTTCAGGGTGCGGTAGCCGGCGTCGTAGCGGCGCATGAACCCCACCTGGACGCGGCGGTGGCCCAGTTCCTGCTCGGCCTCCAGGACCCGCAGCGCGGAGGCCGCGTCCGGGGTCAGCGGCTTCTCGCACAGCACCGGCAGGTCGCGGGCGAAGGCGTCCAGCAGCGCCGCCTCGTGCGCCGGCCCCGGCGACGCGATCAGGACGGCGTCCACCCCGGGGTCGTCCATGGCGGCGGCCGGATCCGTGTAGGCGGTGGCCCCGTCGATGTCCTTGGCCAACCGCTCCGCCCGGTCGGCGTCGAGGTCGGCCACGGCCGCCACCCTGGCCCCACTGATCACGTCGTGGAGGCGCCGCACGTGGTCGGCGCCCATGCGTCCGGTCCCGATGACCGCGACGCCCAACGTGCCCGGGAGGCCCGCGGTCCCGTGCGCTCCCCGTGTCGCCGCTGCTCCCGGCGTCCGCCCCACCGTGCTCCTCCCGTCCGCCGTGCCCGTCTCGCGCGTCTCGCCCATGCCGTCCCTCGTCTCGCCGATGTCGTCCCTCACGCCGTTCCTCTCGCACCTCGTCGTCCCCGGTGCGCGCGCCGTTCCTGCGCGCGCACCCCGTTCGCCCACGGGCCGCGGTCGGCCGCACTGCCGAGGATCGCTCACGCCCCGCAGGACCGCAGGAAGCGGCGCGTCCGCTGGGCGATCGGGAACGGCCGGTCGGGCGGGCACGGGTACATGTCCTGCTCGACGATGGCGAAGAGGTCGACGTCCAACTCCTGGGCGGCCTCCAGGACGGGCGGCAGCGCCGGGACGCCCAGCGGCGGCTCGCACATCACGCCCTGCTGGACGGCCGGGCCGAACGGGGTGCCCTTGGCGACGACGTCGCCGAGGACGTCCGGGTCCACCTGCTTGAGGTGGAGGTAGCCGATCCGTTCGCCGTAGGTGCGGATGAGCTTGACGCTGTCGCCGCCGCAGTAGGCGTAGTGGCCGGTGTCCAGGCAGAGGTTGACCAGGTCGGAGTCGGTGACGTCGAGGAAGCGCGCGACGTGCTCCTCGGTGTCGATGTGGGTGTCGGCGTGCGGGTGGACGACGATGTCCAGCCCGAACTCGTCGCGGACCCGCTTGCCGAGGCGCTCCATGCCGGTGGTCAGGTGTTTCCACTGCTCGACGGTCAGCTCGGGCGGTTCGATGATCTCGGCGGTCTTGTCGTCCCGCCAGAAGGACGGGATGACGACGAGGTGCCCGGCGCCCATCGCCCGGGTGAGGGTGGCGACTTCACGGACGTGGGTCCAGGTCTCGTCCCATACGGGCGGGCCGTGGTGCAGTGAGGTGAAGACGGTGCCGGCCGAGACCTTCAGGCCGCGCCGGTCGGTCTCCGCGCGCAGTGCCGCGGGGTCGGTGGGCAGGTAGCCGTACGGGCCGAGTTCGATCCATTCGTAGCCGGCTTCGGCGACCTCGTCCAAGAAGCGCTGCCAGGGGACTTGCTGCGCGTCGTCGGGGAACCAGACGCCCCAGGAGTCGGGGGCGGAACCGATGCGGAGGCGGTCCAGGACGGGCGAGGCGGCACGGGGTGCGGACATGCTGCGGCTCTCCTCTCGCCGGTCGACGGTGACCGGGAGGCGCTGGGGTCGGTTGTGGGGCACAGCCTCTCTGCCGTCCTGGGGAGTGTCAAGACTTCGTCCTGACATAAGGACTTAAGGACTTGGAGGGGCGGGAGGGGTGGCGGGCGTGCCGGATGAGTGCGGGGCTCGATGGCCGAGGGGAGACGGTTGACGTCTTAATGTAAGGACAAAGTGTTGACAGGGTTTGTGGCGGGCGGTTAGACCTTTGTTCGGAGCGGGAGCCGGCGGGGAGAGCCGGCTCCGACCGACCGATCCGCCGTCGGCCGCCCCGCGCTCTCGGCTCCGCTGGAGCAGGGGCCGGCACCGTCGCACCGGGTGACCCGAAGGGGCCTGCAATGACCGAGCCGTACGACCTGATCACCATGGGGCGCATCGGGGTGGACATCTACCCGTTGCAGACGGGGGTGCCGCTCGCCCAGGTGGAGACCTTCGGGAAGTTCCTCGGCGGCTCGGCCACCAACGTGGCGGTGGCCGCCGCCCGGCTGGGCCGCCGCACCGCCGTCATCAGCCGCACCGGACGGGACCCGTTCGGGGACTACCTCCACCAGGCGCTGCGCGACTTCGGCGTCGACGACCGTTGGGTGACCCCGGTGGCGGGCCTCCCCACGCCGGTCACGTTCTGCGAGATCTTCCCGCCGGACGACTTCCCGCTGTACTTCTACCGCCGCCCCAAGGCTCCGGACCTCGCCATCCACCCCGAGGAACTGGACCTGGCGGCCGTCGCCGCGGCCCGGATCTTCTGGATCACCGGCACCGGACTGTGCGAGGAGCCGAGCCGCGCCGCCACCATGGCCGCGCTGGAGGCGCGGGACCGTAGGGGCACCACCGTCTTCGACCTGGACTGGCGGCCGATGTTCTGGGGCGGCGAGGGCGGCGCCTCAGGGGCCGGCGGGGCCACCGGCGCGGCCGCGAGGGCCGCCGCTCGGCCGTACTACGAGGCGGCGTTGCGGCACGCCACGGTCGCGGTCGGCAACGTCGACGAGGCGGAGGTCGCCACCGGCCTGCGGGACCCGAAGGCGTGCGCCGAGGCGCTGCTCGACCAGGGCGTGGAACTGGCCGTCATCAAGCAGGGACCCAAGGGGGTGCTCGCCGTCCATCGGGACGGGCGCTCGGCCGAGGTGCCGCCCACCCCGGTCGAGGTGGTCAACGGGCTCGGCGCCGGGGACGCGTTCGGCGGCTCGCTGTGCCACGGGCTGCTGGCCGGGTGGGAGTTGGAGCCGATGATGCGCCACGCCAACGCCGCCGGGGCGATCGTCGCCTCCCGCCTCGCCTGCTCGTCCGCGATGCCGACGGCCGCGGAGGTCGAGGAGTTCCTCGCGGCACGGTGAGCGGGTCCGCCTCCCGCCTCGCCCGCCCCGCCCCCATTCGCGTCCTCAAGAAGGTGAGTTGAGCCTTGTCCCCACGGATCAGTGACCTCCCCGCGCTACGGGCCCGGCACCCCGGAGCCGTCGCGGAGGCCGCCGCCCGCCGCACCCGTCGCCCGCTGCTCGGCGACAGCGGCCGGCTGATGATCGTCGCCGCCGACCACCCGGCCCGGGGCGCGCTCGCCGTCGGCGACCGCCGCATGGCCATGGCCAACCGCCTGGACCTGCTCGAACGGCTGGTGCTGGCACTGTCCCGGCCCGGCGTCGACGGGGTGCTGGCCACCGCCGACATCCTGGAGGACCTGCTGCTGCTCGGCGCCCTCGAAGGCAAGGTCGTCATGGGCTCCATGAACCGCGGCGGGATCGCCGGCGCCGCCTTCGAGATGGACGACCGGTTCACCGGCCACCGCCCCCAGGACATCGCCCGGCTCCGCTTCGACGCCGGCAAGCTGCTGCTGCGGATCGACTACGACGACCCCGGTTCGCTGGCCACCCTGGAGGCCACCGCGCGCGCCATCGACGCGATGGCGGAACGGGAACTGCCCACCTTCGTCGAACCGTTCCTCTCCCGGCGGGTGGACGGCACGGTCCGCAACGACCTCAGCCCCGACGCGGTCACCCGCTCCGTCGCCATCGCCTCCGGCCTCGGCGGCACCTCCGCCTACACCTGGCTGAAGCTCCCGGTCACCGACGACCCCGACGCGATGGCCCGGGTCTGCGAGACCTCCACCCTGCCCGTCGTCCTCCTCGGCGGCGACGTCGGCGGGACGGTGCGGGAACAGGAGGCCGCCTACGAGAAGTGGCGCAAGGCGCTCCGGCTGCCGACCGTGCACGGCCTGGTCGTCGGCCGTTCGCTGCTCTACCCGCCGGACGGCGACGTGGCGGGCGCGGTCGACACGGCGGTGGGGCTGCTCTAGGTCCGGGCGACGCCGCCGCGGCGGGCGGCCCGCGCAGGGCGCCGCACCGCCGCAGAACCTCACTGTCAGTGGCGAGTAGGAGACTTGCAGTCATGAGCGCCGAGTTCGCAGACACCCAGCCGGCCCGCGGGCACGACACGCCGCACGGGCCCGACACCCCCCACGGCGGGAGCACCGAGCCCCCCGCCGCCGCCTCCTCCTTCCACCTCCCGGCGGGCCGCGCCGCCGCGGGGCCGTACGCCCTCGACGTCGCGCCGGAGACGGCCGGCTGGGGCCACTCCTCGTTGCGGATCCTCGAACTGCCGCCGGGCGGCGCCCACTCCTTCGCGACCGGCGACAGCGAGTGGATCGTGCTGCCGCTCTCCGGCGGCTGCACGGTCCGGGCGGACGGCCCCGACGGCGGGACGTTCGCACTGGCCGGGCGGCGAAGCGTGTTCCACGGGGTGACGGACTTCGCCTACGTGCCGCGGGACGCGCGGGTCGGGATCACCAGCCCGGCCGGCGGCCGGTTCGCGCTCACCGGAGCCCGCTGCACGCGCCGGCTGCCCGCCCGCCACGGCGCCGCGTCCGACGTGCCCGTGGAACTGCGCGGCTCCGGCACCTGCTCGCGGCAGGTCAACAACTTCGCCGCGGCCGACGCGTTCGACTGCGACCGGCTGATCGCGGTGGAGGTGCTCACCCCCGGCGGCAACTGGTCGTCGTACCCGCCGCACAAGCACGACGAGTGCCGCCCCGGCGAGGAGTCCGCACTCGAAGAGATCTACTACTTCGAGATCGCGGCCGCCCACGGGACGGCGGGCCTCGGCTACCAGCGGGTGACGCCCTCCGGGCACGGGCGCGGCACCGACCTCCTCGCCGAGGTCCGCACGGGCGACGCGGTGCTCATCCCGGACGGCTGGCACGGCCCGTCCATCGCCGCCCCCGGGCACGACATGTACTACCTCAACGTCATGGCGGGGCCGGGCCGGACGCGTGAGTGGCTGATCTGCGACCACCCCGACCACGGCTGGATCCGCTCGACCTGGCCGCAGCAGCCGGTCGACCCCCGACTCCCCCTGTACACCGCACCGGCACCGGCAGGAGACCCGCGATGACCGCGCCGACCAACGACCCGACCAGCGCCTCGACCCCTCGCCCGTCGCGCGATGCGCCGGACCGGGCGGCGACCGGCCCGGCCGGCACCCGCCGGCTGACCGTGGCGCAGGCCCTGGTGGAGTTCCTCGCCCACCAGTTCACCGAGCGGGACGGCCGCCGGCACCGCCTGATCACCGCCTGCTGGGGCATCTTCGGACACGGCAACGTCGCCGGCATCGGTCAGGCGCTGCTGGAGTCCGGCAGCGCGGCGGCCCCGGAGGCGACCGACGCGCCCCCGAAGCTCCCCTACCTCCAGGGGCGCAACGAACAGGCCATGGTGCACGCCGCGGTGGGCTACGCCCGGCAGTGCGACCGCCTCAGCGCGCAAGCCGTCACCACCTCCATCGGCCCCGGTGCCACCAACCTCGTCACCGGAGCCGCGCTCGCCACCGTCAACCGCCTCCCGGTGCTGCTGCTGCCCGGCGACGTGTTCGCCACCCGGCCCGCCGACCCGGTGCTCCAGCAGCTCGAAGTGCCGTCAGCGGGCGACGTGTCGGTCAACGACGCCCTGCGCCCGGTCTCCCGCTACTTCGACCGGATCACCCGCCCGGAAGCGCTCGTCCCGGCGGCCCTCCAGGCGATGCGGGTGCTCGCCGACCCCGTCGAGACCGGCGCCGTCACCCTCGCGCTGCCCCAGGACGTGCAGGCCGAGGCGTACGACTGGCCGGTGGAGTTCTTCGCCGACCGGGTGTGGCGGGTGCCCCGGTCCGCGCCCGACGCCGACGCCCTGGCGGAGGCGGTGCGGGCGGTCCGCGCGGCCCGCCGGCCGCTGATCGTCGCCGGCGGCGGCGTCCACCACAGCGAGGCCGAGGAGGCGCTGCGGGACCTCGTCGACGCCACCGGCATCCCGGTCGCCGCCACCCAGGCCGGCAAGGGATCGCTGCGCCACGACCACCCCGCTGACGTCGGCGGCATCGGCCACACCGGCACCGCCACCGCCGACGCACTGGCCCGGCGGGCCGACGTGGTGATCGGCGTCGGCACCCGCTACACCGACTTCACCACCGCCTCCGCCACCCTCTTCGCGGAGCCCCGGGTCCGCTTCGTCAACCTCAACGTCGCCGCGTTCGACTCCCACAAGCTCGGTGCCCTCGCCCTGGTCGCCGACGCCCGGGCCGGACTCGACGCGCTCCGCGAGGCCCTCGCCGGCCACCGGGTGGACGCCGCCTACGAGGCGGAGTACGCCGCGGCCAAGGCCGACTGGGAGCGTCGGGTGGACGCCGCGTTCGCGGCCCCCGACCCCGCCGCGCAGCCCTCGCAGACGCAGGTCCTCGGGGCGCTCGACGCGCTCGTCGACGCCTCCGACATCCTCGTCAACGCGGCCGGCTCCCTCCCCGGTGACCTGCACAAACTCTGGCGCGCCCGGTCCCGCAGGCAGTACCACCTCGAATACGGCTACTCCTGCATGGGCTACGAGATCCCGGCCGCGATCGGAGTGCGGATGGCCGCTCCGGACCGGCCGGTGTGGGCGCTCGTCGGCGACGGTACATACCTGATGAACCCCACCGAAATCGTCACCGCCGTCCAGGAGGGCATCAACATCACCCTCGTCCTCATCCAGAACCACGGCTACGCCTCCATCGGCGGCCTCTCCCAGCAGACCGGCGGCGAGCGCTTCGGCACCGACTACCGCTTCCGCGCCCCGGACGGCACGTACACCGGCGCGCCGCTGCCCGTCGACCTCGCCGCCAACGCCGCCTCCCTGGGCATGCGGGTGCTGCGTGCCACGACCGTCGCCGAACTGCGCACCGCGCTCGTCGAGGCCCGCGGCGCAAAAACGCCCACATGTGTCTACGTGGAGACCAAAACGACTGACACTGTGCCGGGCGCGCCACCGGCGCAAGCCTGGTGGGATGTACCCGTTGCCGAGACCGCGACGCGTCCGGCGGCGGTCGCCGCCCGCCGGGCGTACGACGAGCACGCCGCCGCACGCCGCCGCCACCTCTGACATCCGCTCCGCCGCACCGTACGAAAGGCCCCTCGCATGAAGACCATCAACCACTGGATCGGCGGGAAGCCCGTCGAGGGTGTTTCGGGCAACTTCGGGCCGGTCTACAACCCGGCCACCGGCGCCCAGGAGAAGCAGGTCGCCTTCGCCTCCGTCGACGAGGTCGACGCCGCGGTCCGCACCGCCAAGGAGGCGTACCGCAGCTGGGGCACCAGCTCGCTGGCCAAGCGGACCTCGGTGCTGTTCAAGTACCGCGAGCTGGTGGACGCGCACCGCGACGAGCTGGCCCGGCTGATCACCGCCGAGCACGGCAAGGTGCACTCCGACGCGCTGGGCGAGGTCGCCCGCGGCCTGGAGATCGTCGAGCTGGCCTGCGGCATCACGGAGAAGCTCAAGGGCGAGCTGTCCACCCAGGTGTCGACGCGGGTGGACGTGGCCGCGATCCGCCAGTCGCTGGGCGTGGTCGCCGGCATCACGCCGTTCAACTTCCCCGCGATGGTCCCGATGTGGATGTTCCCGCTCGCCGTCGCCTGCGGCAACACCTTCATCCTCAAGCCCAGCGAGAAGGTGCCCAGCGCCGCCTACAAGCTCGCCGAGCTGGCCGCCGAGGCGGGTCTGCCCGACGGCGTGCTGAACGTCGTCAACGGCGACAAGGTGGCCGTCGACGCCCTGCTGGAGCACCCGGACGTCGCCGCCGTCTCCTTCGTGGGCTCCACCCCCATCGCCCGCTACATCCACACCACCGGCACCGCCAACGGCAAGCGCGTCCAGGCGCTGGGCGGCGCCAAGAACCACATGCTGGTCCTCCCGGACGCCGACCTCGACCTGGCCGCCGACTCCGCGATCAACGCCGCGTACGGCTCGGCCGGTGAGCGCTGCATGGCGATCTCCGTGGTCGTCGCCGTCGGCGACACCGCCGACCCGCTGATCGGCAAGATCAAGGAGCGCGCCGACAAGCTGTGCATCGGCCCCGGCGACGACCCGGCGTCCGAGATGGGCCCGCTGATCACCAAGGCCCACCGCGACAAGGTCGCCTCCTACGTCACCGGCGCCGCCGCCCAGGGCGCCGACGTCGTCATCGACGGCACCGGCTACACCGTCGAGGGCTACGAGGACGGCCACTGGATCGGCGTCTCGCTGCTCGACAACGTCACGCCCGAGATGGACGCCTACCGCGACGAGATCTTCGGCCCGGTGCTCTCGGTCGTCCGCGTCGAGACCTACGAGCAGGCCATCGAGCTGATGAACTCCTCGCCGTGGGGCAACGGCACCGCGATCTTCACCCGGGACGGCGGCGCGGCCCGCCGCTTCCAGCTGGAGGTCGACGCCGGCATGGTCGGCGTCAACGTGCCGATCCCGGTCCCGGTGGGCTACCACTCCTTCGGCGGCTGGAAGGACTCGCTCTTCGGCGACCACCACATCTACGGCAACGACGGCGTGCACTTCTACACCCGCGGCAAGGTCGTCACCACCCGCTGGCCCGACCCGTCCGACGGCGGCATCAACCTGGGCTTCCCGAGCAACCACTGACCGGAGCCCGCCCCCGACCGACGGACGCGCCCCCCTCACGGGCGCTGCCGTCCGGACTCCCTGCCGGTCCCCCGCCGGCAGGGAGTCCGCACGTCCGCCACCACCGGCGCCGGGCGCCGGAGACCGCCGAGGCCGGCGGCGCCGCACGGCCCCGGTCCGGGGCGGACCCCGCGGTCGGGCATTGCTACGGTGCTGCTCGCGCCGCGGGACGCAACCGCCGCGCGGCACCGACACAACGGGGGACCACATGGCACAAGGCACCGCGCTGGCCAAGGGCGCGCGGATCACCGCGGGCGTTCTCTGCCTGCTGTTCTTCTTCTGGACGGCGTACTGGCTCGCCGTCGACGTGGGCGAGTTCGGCGTCGTGGGCGTCTGGGACAGCTGGACCGGCAGCCGTGCGCCGGGCACCAACCAGGTCACCGACCCGGTCCAGCTCGGCTTCTGCCTGCTGCAACTGACCGCCGCCGGCGCGGCGTTCGCGGGCCGCCGCTCGGCCGGCGGGCTGCTGGCCGTCGCCACCACCGTCACCTTCGCCACCGCACTGCAGGCCCTGATCAGCGTCGGCAACCACACCAGCGACGACCGCTGGTTCCGCAACGCCGAGACCGGCACCGCCACCTTCGACGGGGTCTTCCTCAGCAGCCTGCCGCTGTTCCTGCTGACCCTGGTCGCGGGCGTGGTGCTGCTGGCCGGGATGCGGTCCTGGCCGCGCCAGGCCCCCAGCGGACCGCCGGCCCGCCCGGCCAAGGCGGCCGGCGTGATCGGCGGCCTGACGCTCGGCGCGATGGCCCTGGGCTACGTCGCCTACCAGCTCTACCTGCTGGTGCAGTACGGCACGGACGCCCTCCCCCTGCTCTACCTGGGCAAGGGCGCGCTCTCCTCGCTCCTGGCGCTCGCCCCCGGCTGGTACGCGGTGGTGTTCCTCCTGCTCACCGCGATCGCCGGGATCACCTGCCTGGCCCGCGGCTGCGCGGCCCGCGGCCTCGCCCTGGGCCTGGCCGTCGCGCTGCTGCCCAACGCCGTGCTGAGTGTCGTCTCGTTCCTCAGCACCGACGCGTTCGCGGAGATGACCAAGTCGACGCCGGGCCTCAGCGTGATCATCTGCGCCCAGCTGGCGCTCGACCTGTTCGGCTCGCTGGCGCTGGGCGCGCTGATGGTCCGCGGCGAGCCGGTCGCGCCCGCCTGGCAACCGCCGTCGCCGGCCATGGCGTTCGCCGCCCCCGGCTTCGTCCCGGGCCCCGCGGCCCCGCCGCCGGCCGGTTGGCAGCAGCCCGGCCCGCCGCTCATGCCCCCGGTCGGCGGCCCCCCGGTGCCGCCCGGCGTCCCGCCCGTGCCGCCCGGCGTCCCGCAGCCCCCGCCGGGCGGCTTCGGCCCGCCGCAGTACTGACGCCGGGAACGCAGTGAAGACGGCGGTCACCGGTCCGAGGGCCGGTGACCGCCGTCTTCCGTACGTGCGCACGGCCGAAGCCGGTTGACGTGCGGTCAGGCCCGGCGGCGGGGTGCCGGACCACCGGCCGCACCCGGCCTACCACGGACGCGGTACGGCGCCGGCCGGGACTACTCCCCCGGGAGGGCGCCCGGTTCCGCCCCCGGGACGGGCCGCCCGCCCCGACCGCTCCCTAGGATTCAGCCATGGATCTCCGACTGCGCGGGCGCCGGCTCCACGCCACCCTGGCCGCGCTGACCCTGCTGATAGGGGGCGGCACCTGGGCGGCCGCCGCCTCGGACGCCCCGCCCGCCGTGCACCGCGAGGACCACGTCCTGACGATGCCCGAGACACCGGGCGCGGCCCGGACGGTGCGGATCGACACCTCCTTCTTCACCGCGGGCGGTGCCGCCGGCCGGCGGCCCGCGGTCCTCCTCGGCCACGGCTTCGGCGGCAGCAAGGCCGACGTCCGCCCGGAGGCCGAACAACTGGCCCGGGACGGCTACGCGGTGCTGACCTGGTCGGCGCGCGGCTTCGGCAAGTCCACCGGCACGATCGGACTGAACGACCCGGACGGCGAGGTCGCCGACGTCAGCCGCCTGATCGACTGGCTCGCCAAGCGCCCCGAGGTGCGGCTCGACAAGCCCGGCGACCCGCGCGTGGGCGTCGCCGGCGCCTCGTACGGCGGCGCCGTCGCGCTGCTGGCCGCCGGCCACGATCCGCGGGTCGACGCCATCGCCCCGCAGATCACCTACTGGAACCTCGCGGACGCCCTGTTCCCCAACGGGGTGTTCAAGAAGCTGTGGGCCGGGATCTTCTTCACCACCGGCTCGGCCGCCCCCACCGGCGACCCGACCGGCGCGTCCGCCGCACCCACCCCGGCCGGCCCCGCCGCCCCACCCGGCCCGTCCGACTCCGCCAACCCGGCCGGTCCCGCCGGCGCGTCCGCGACCGCCGGCGGCTGCGGACGGTTCGCGCCCGCCCTCTGCGCGATGTACCAGCGGGTCGCGGTCAGCGGGAAGCCGGACGCCGCGGCCCGCCACCTGCTGGCGGCCCGCAGCCCGTCCGCCGTCGCCGACCGCATCAAGGTGCCCGCGCTGCTGATGCAGGGCCAGACCGACTCGCTGTTCCCCCTCGACCAGGCCGACGCCGCGGCCCGTGCGCTGCGCCGCAACGGCGCCCCCGTCGCCGTCGACTGGATCGCCGGCGGGCACGACGGCGGCGACCGGGAGACCGCCCGCCTCACCGCCCGCACCACGGCCTGGTTCGACCGCTACCTCAAGGGCGACCGGCACGCCGCCACCGGGCCCGCGTTCCGGGTCAGCCGCACCGGGGGAGTGGACTCCACCGCCGGCACCGTACGGCTGCGCGGCGCCAGCGCCGACCAGTACCCGGGCCTGGACCACGACCCGCGCCCGATCCCGCTGACGGGGCGCGAGCAGCGCTTCGCCAACCCCGCCGGCGCCGCCCCGCCGGCGATCTCCGCGGTGCCCGGCGCCGGTGCCCTCGGCAACCTCTCCGCCCTCGGCGCCGGCGGCCTCTCCCTCGACTTCCCGGGCCAGTACGCGCACTTCGACTCCGCACCGCTGCGCGGCTCCGTCCACCTCACCGGCAGCCCCACCACCACGGTCCGGATCCGCTCCAGCTCCCCGGACGCGGTGTTCTTCGCCAAGCTCTACGACGTCGCCCCGGACGGCCGCCGCCAACTGCTGCCCTCCCAACTGGTCACGCCGTACCGCGTCGAAGGGGCGGGGGACGGCCGCACCGTGCGGCTGCGCCTGCCCACCGTCGACCACGACTTCGCCGCCGGCCACCGGCTGCGCCTGGTCCTGTCCGCCACCGACCTGGCCTACGCCACCCCGGTCGAGCCCGCCACCTACACCGTCTCCCTGGCCGGCGGCCCGGCGGCCACCGGCACCCTGGAGGTGCCCACCGCGCCCGAGGTGCGCAGCGCCGCCGCCCCGCTGCCGGCCTGGACCTGGGCGCTGCCCGCGGGCGCCGCGGCCCTCGCCGCGCTGCTGCTGCTCACCGCCCGCCGCAGGACCGCGGCGCCCGCCCCCGACCCGGCCCTGGCCGACGTCCCGCTGCAGATCACCGACCTGACCAAGCGCTACGCCAAGTCCACCGACCGGTACGCCGTCCGCGACCTCACCTTCCGCGTCGAACGCGGCCAGGTACTGGGGCTGCTGGGACCCAACGGCGCCGGCAAGACGACCACCCTGCGGATGCTGATGGGCCTGATCCGGCCGGACGGCGGGGAGGTGCGGGTGTTCGGCCAGGCGATCCGGCCGGGCGCGCCGGTGCTGTCCCGGGTCGGCGCGTTCGTCGAGGGCGCCGGCTTCCTGCCGCACCTGTCCGGCCGGGCCAACCTCGACCTGTACTGGCAGGCGACCGGCCGGCCCGCCGCCGACGCGCACACCGAGGAGGCCCTGGAGATCGCCGGCCTGGGCGACGCCCTCCAGCGCGCGGTGCGCACCTACTCCCAGGGCATGCGGCAGCGCCTGGCCCTCGCCCAGGCGATGCTGGGCCTGCCGGACCTGTTGATCCTCGACGAGCCGACCAACGGCCTGGACCCGCCGCAGATCCGCGAGATGCGCGAGGTGATGATCCGCTACGCGGCGGCCGGACGCACCGTCATCGTCTCCAGCCACCTGCTGTCCGAGGTCGAGCAGAGCTGCACCCACCTGGTCGTCATGGACCGCGGCCGGCTCGTCCAGGCCGGCCCGGTCGGCGACGTCGTGGGCTCCGGCGACACCGTGCTGATCGACGTCGGGGACGCCGCGCCGCTGTCCGACGCCGTCGTGGAGAAGGTCGCCGCGCTGTCCGGCGTGGACTTCGCGGCCCGCGCCGACGAGGGCCTGCTGGTCCGGCTCGCCGCGCCCGGCGGCACCCCGCAGCTGCTCGCCGACCTCGTCCGGATGGACGTCCCGGTGCACCGCGTCGGCCCGCACCGCCGCCTGGAGGACGCCTTCCTCACCCTGATCCAAGGAGACGGACGATGACCGCGACCACCCCGGCGGCGGCGCCCGGCTACCGCGCCCGGCGCACCCTGCCGCTGCGCGTCGAGGCCCGCCGCCAACTCCGGCGCCGCCGCACCCTGGTGATCGGCGCGATCCTGGCGCTGCTGCCGTTCGTCCTCGTCGCGGCGTTCGCGATCGGCGGCGACCCCGGCACCCGTTCCACCGGCCGGATCAGCCTGATGACGACCGCCACCGCCTCGGGTGCCAACTTCGCCGCCACCGCGCTGTTCGTCTCCGCCGGTTTCCTGTTGGTGGTGCCGGTGGCGCTGTTCTGCGGCGACACCGTCGCCTCGGAGGCGAGCTGGTCCTCGCTGCGCTACCTGCTGGCCGCCCCGGTGCCCCGGGCCCGCCTGCTGCTGAGCAAGTTCACCGTGGGGCTGGTCTTCAGCGCCGCCGCGATGCTGCTGCTGCCGGTGGTCGCCCTGGCGGTGGGCACCGCCGCGTACGGCTGGGGGCCGCTGCAACTGCCCACCGGGGGCGCGCTCGCCCCGGGCGACGCGGTGCTGCGGCTGGCCGTGGTGACCGGCTACGTCTTCGTCAGCCAACTGGTCACCGCCGCGCTGGCGTTCTGGCTGTCCACCGTGACCGACGCGCCGCTGGGCGCGGTCGGCGGCGCCGTCGGACTGACCATCGTCGGCAACGTCCTGGACCAGGTCACCGCGCTCGGCGACTGGCGCGCGGTGCTGCCCGCCCACTGGCAGTACTCGTGGGCGGACGCGCTCCAGCCCCAACTGGAGTGGACCGGGATGCTCCAGGGCGCCTCGGTGTCGGTCTCCTACGCGCTGGTGCTGACCGCGCTGGCCTTCCGCGGCTTCGCCCGCAAGGACGTGGTGTCCTAGCCGGCCGGGCCCCCGGGCCCGGCCGCCCGGCCACGAACACCTGTCCCCTTTGCCCGGGCCGCCCCGGAACGCAACCTTCCGTCGGGTGTGCGTGTCTAGGCAGTAACCCGCCCGAAGGTGAGGACCTGCCATGTCCCGTACCGCACCGCATCCCACCCGCGTCACGACCGCCGTCGCCGCCTGCGCCGCGGCCCTCGCCCTGACCCTCGCCGCCACCGGCCCGGCCGCCGCCACGGTCCGCAGCGACCCCAACGGCCGCCACACCGCCGCCGAGGTCCACCGCTTCCTGACCGGCTTCTACGGCCACCACGGCCCCACCCGCCACCAGCGCGACCACCAGGTCTCCGCCCACCTCAAGGACCGCGCCGCCCACACCGACGGCTACGACCTGCTGCTCTGCGCCCAGAACGCCCCGCGGTCGATCACCGTCGGCAAGGTCACCACCGCCCAGTCCGCGGGCGTCGGATGGGCCACCGTCACCACCCACTGGGACGGCGGAACCCGCCGTTCCTTCACCGCCTACGTCGGCCTGGACTCCCACCCGATCACCCTCCAGGACGTCGACTGCGCACCGTGACCCGGCGTACGACGAGGGCGGCCGCCGCGGACCGGTGTCCGCCGCGACCGCCCTCAGGGCCGTGCTGCCCTCAGGGCCGTGCTGCCCTCAGTGCCGTGCTGCCCTCGGGGCGTGCCGCCCTCAGCCGGTCGGCCCCTGCATGTGGGCGCTGACCCACTGCATCGTGCCCATGCCCAGGCCCTGGACGTAGGTGGCGCCGCTGTGCGTGCCGTCCGGCACGACCTGCAGCCGGGTCTTCACCGGTCCGCGGCCGTACTGCGCGATGAACTTCCGCACCTTCGGCAGCACGGTGTTCTCCTTGGAGCCGTCCTGGAAGGCCAGGTAGACGTCCGGCCCGCCGCGGGCGATCAGCTGGTGCGCCAGCACCTCGGGGTTGTTCGCCCGCATCGCCGACAGGTGTCCGCGCCACAGCGGCGAGTCCGGCACGATGTCCGGCCCGTTGGGGATCGCCACCTTGAAGTCCTTCGGGTTCTGCAGCACGTTCTTCAGTGCCGAGAAGCCGCCCGACGAGGAGCCCATGATGCACCAGGCGTTGCGGGTCTTCAGGGTGCGGAAGTTCTCCCGGACGAGGTCGGGGACGTCCTTGCTCAGCCACGTCCCGATCTTCGGCTGACCGGGGATGTCACTGCCGTCGTAGTACTGCTTGTCGTTGGGGTTGAGCACCGGCATCACGACGATGAAGGGCAGGCTCTTGCCCTCCTTCGACCACGTGGCGAGGCTCTCCTCCAGCTTGAGGTCGGCACCGATCCAGTAGTTGACCGGGTAGCCGTAGGCGCCGGGCAGCGCCTCCATGACCGGGAAGCCCTTGTTCGCGTTCTTCTTCTCGTAGTACTCCGGCGGCGCCCAGACCCATACCTTCCCGGTGAAGCCGGACTTCTTGCCGTGGTAGGTGGTCAAGGCTATGGGAGTGTTCCCGCCGGCCCCGCCGACCTTGCTGGTCTCCTGGAAGCTGATGGGGTGGGTGGGCATCTGCACCAGCGAGTTCTTGCTGGTCGGCGCGGTCTGCATGGCGGCGCCCGTCCGGGGGCCACTGAACCGTACGGGGGTGGCCTGGTCGCTCGTGGCGCAGCCGGCCGTGGTTCCGAGTACGGTCAGGGCGATCAAGGCGATCACCGGTTTGAAAAGGGATGTGCGCACGGGACCTTCTCCTTGGCGGACCGGCCGGGAGTTGTCCCGACCGGCCAGCAAGAGGGGGCCGGACGGGGACAGGTTTCCCTCCCGCGGTGTCTGCTTCCTCGCACCGTCCCGGCCCGAAACCGGCAACCCCGCTCTGACCTGTGGTGTTTACGCTCAACGGAGACCTGGTTTACCGTGATTTTCCCGGTGCGGGCGCACCGCTGACGCCGGACGGACCCCCGCGCGCCCCTCTTTCCGCACCCCGGCGCCCGCCCGCGCCCCGGCGCTCCTTCCCCCTCCGGAACCCCTCCGCGCGCCCTTCCCCGGCCCGCCGCTCACCCCGTCCGCACCCCGTCGGGCAGGCATCCGGGTCGCCCTCCCGCTCCCGCCGCCCGACACCCCGTCACCCCAGCTCCCGGCCCGTATCCTCTCGCTATGACCTGGTCGCGCGCGCTCAAGGAAGCCGCCCGCTCGGGGCTGACCATCGAACGGGCCAAACTCACCCCGCTGGTCGCGATCCGCGGCACCGCCGGCGTGGCCGTCGTCATCGGCCTGTGCCTGTGGCAGGGCAGCCCCGCCCTCGCCGTCTCCTCCGCCTTCGGCGCGTTCTCCGCCGGCATCGCCACCTTCCAGCGCAGCATGCGCCCCCGGCCGGTCCTGGCGCTGGCCGTCGCCGGCGCGCTGGCGGTCTCCACCTTCCTCGGCTACCTGGCCGCCGCCCACCTCGTCGCGTTCGTCCTGCTGCTCACCGGCTGGACCTTCCTGGCGGGCCTGGCCTGGGCGATCGGCCCGGTCTCCGGCCTCATCGGCACCCAGACCGTGGCGATCATGCTGATCACCGTCACGCTCCCGACGTCCGTCCTCGGCGCCCTCGCGCACGCCGCGCTCATCGCCTTCGGCGGCCTCGTCCAGGCCACCCTCATCGTCCTCTTCCCGGTCCGCCCCTGGGGCATCCAGCGCGACGCCCTCGCCGACGCCCTGGCCGCCGAGGCCGACTACGCCCGCCGGCTGCGCCACGACCCGGTCGCCCCCTTCGACCCGGCGCCCCTGATGGACGCCCGTCTCGCCTCCGCCGTCACCCCCCGCCAGGCCAAGCGCCGCCCGGTGCAACTGCACGGCCCCCGGGGCCTCGCCGAACGCGTCCGCCCGGTGCTCGCCTCACTGGCCGACCCGGTCGTCGGCGCCCCCCTGGAAGGCCCCGAACGCGACCGCGCCCGCGAACTGCTCGGCGCCGCCGCCACCGTCCTGGACGCCGTCGCGCACGCCGTGCGCCACGACCGACCGGTCCGGCTGCCACCGGAGGCGACGGCCGCCCTCGAAGTCCCGGCCACCGGCCCGATGCTCACCGGCCCCGCCCGCCGGTCCGCCTACCGCCTGATCTCGCTCCTCGCCGACGCCGTCGAACTCACCGACGAGCCCGTCGAGGCCACCCGCCCCACCACCGAGGCCGAACGCGGCCACCTGCTGCGCCCCAGCGTCCCCAGACTCGTCCCGGTCGCCCTGCGCGCCCTGCGCCGCGAGTCCCGCTGGTCCTCCCACGTCCTCCGGCACGCCTTCCGCGTCGCCGCGGTCGCCGCGACCGGCTACGTGCTGGCCACCGCCCTGCGGTTCGGCCACGGCTACTGGGCGCCGCTCGCCTCCGTCATGGTGATGCGCCCCGACTTCGCCCAGACCTATTCCCGCGGCGTCGCCCGCTTCGCCGGCACCCTCGTCGGCGTCGCCGTCGCCGGCGCCCTGATGGCCCTGGCCCACCCGGGCGTGTACGTCAGCGCCGCCCTCGCGCTGGTCTGCATCTTCCTGATGTACCTGCTGATGCGCACCGGTTTCTCGGTCACCTCCGCCTGCGTCGCCGGCTACGTCGTCTTCCTGCTCGGCATCGTCGGCGCCGGCTGGGAGCAGACCGTCCAGGAACGCATCGTGCTCACCCTCATCGGCGGCGTCCTGGCGATGCTGTCCTACGCGCTGTTCCCCGCCTGGGAGACGCCCCGGCTCCGCGACCGCCTCGCGGACTGGCTCACCGCCAACGGCCGTTACGCGCTCGCCGTCCTCGACGGCTACGCCCGGCCCGCCGAACGCCGCCCCCGGCAGGTCCGCGAGGCCCTGCTGGACGCCCGCGCGGCCCGCGCCGCCTGGGAAGCGAGCGAGGCCCGCGCCGAGAAGGAGCCGGTCCGGCACCGCGGCCTCTCGCTCCCCGCGGCCCACGCCGCCAGCGTCGCGCTGGCCACCATGGGCCGGGTCACCATGATCGTCGAGGCCCATCCGCCCGACCCGACCGCCGCGCCCTCGCCCGGCGCCGCCGCGTTCGCCGCGGCCCTCGGCCCCGCCCTGGACCGCGCGGACCGCGCCATCCGCGACGGCACCCCCCTCGACTGGAGCGCACCGCACGGGACTTGGGCCCAGTGGAACGCCGAGGGCGAGCACACCGGCGTCGCCGTCCGCGCCTGCGAACTCCTCCTGGACGCCCTCGACGACCTCGCCGAGGCGCTGCCGCCCGACCCCTGACCCTCAGCCCTCCGCCCCCGCTCCTTGCCGCCTCTTTACCCCGCAGACCGCCCCCGCAGGAACCATTCAGCACCCCCAGTAGTCTAGATAATTGCCCGTAATTAGCGTCATTGGTAAGCCAATGGCGCTCTCTGCGGCGCAATGTCCTCCCGAGAGAGAGCAAACGAACTCCCCATGGCCGCCAGCACTTCGTCCGGTACGTACGACATAGGCATCGACCTCGGCACCGCCAACACCCTCGTCTACGCCCGCGGCAAAGGCGTGGTGCTGAACGAGCCGTCCGTGGTCGCCGTCAACGCCGCGGGCGACGTGGTCGCCGTCGGCTCGGAGGCCAAGCGCACCATCGGCCGCACGCCCTCCGGGATCACCGCGATGCGCCCCCTGCGGGAGGGCGTCATCGCCGACTTCGAAGCCGCCGAACAGATGCTGCGCGCCCTGATGAAGAAGGCCCTGCCCAGCCGCCGCTTCGCCCGCCCCCGGGTCGTCATCTGCGTCCCCTCCGGCATCACCGGCGTCGAACGCCGCGCCGTCATCGACTCCGCCCGCGGCGCCGGCGCCCGCGAGGTCCACCTCATCGAAGAGCCGATGGCCGCCGCGATCGGCGCGGGCCTCCCGGTGGCCGAACCGGTCGGCTGCATGGTCGTCGACATCGGCGGCGGCACCACCGAGGTCGCCGTGGTCTCCATGGGTGGCCTGGTCACCGCCCAGTCCGTACGGGTCGCCGGAGACGCGATGGACGCCGCCATCTCCACGTACATCAAGAAGGAGCACGGCCTGGCCATCGGCGAGCGCACCGCCGAGGAGATCAAGATAGCCATCGGCTCGGCCGCCTGGACCCCCGAAGAGGACCTCCCCGCCGCGCCCGCCGTCCCCGCCGCGGACCCCGACGCCGAAGACGCCCCCGCCCCCGCACCGCACTCGTTCACCGTCCGCGGCCGGGACCACCTCAGCGGCCTCCCCCGCCTCCAGGAGATCACCGCCGAGGAGATCCGCACCGCCCTCGCCGAACCCGTCGAGGCCATCGTCCGCGCCGTCCACCGCACCCTCGACGAGTGCCCCCCGGAGCTCTCGGGCGACATCATCGAACGCGGCATCGCCCTCACCGGCGGCGGCGCCCTGCTCCGCGGCCTGGACCGCCGCCTCCGCCAGGAGATGGGCGTCCCCGTCGTGGTCGCCGACGCCCCCCTGGACTGCGTCGTCAACGGCACTGCCAAGTGCGTCGACGAGTTCGCCTCCCTCCACGGCCTCCTCACCGGCGCAAAGGACGAACCCCGCAAGGCGGTCCGCCTCGGCCTGTAGCGCGACGGCTCCCGCGCCCCCGCCCCTCCCGACCGCCGGCCGGGGGGCGGGGCCGGTCCCGCGGATGCGGTGGGGACGGCGAGCAGCCGGAGTTTCTCCGAAGCAACCGGAGAGGTGGCCCCGTCGCCGACCGCTTTGCGTTCGGCGAGGAATGTTGCAAGGTTGACGTCACGACAGCGAGTCAAGGCTTGGCAAAAGGGGCCCGGACCCTCACTCCCGGCGAGTATGAGCAGGCTTACGACCGCCTCACCGCCGTGG
Source organism: Streptomyces sp. VTCC 41912 (assembly GCF_045799175.1). Lineage (NCBI taxonomy): Bacteria > Bacillati > Actinomycetota > Actinomycetes > Kitasatosporales > Streptomycetaceae > Streptomyces > Streptomyces sp. VTCC 41912. The sequence goes on along the minus strand of NZ_JBJMAB010000009.1, from coordinate 170,252 downwards.
TCCGCCGCTCCGGCACCCGACTCGACGCAGACACCGCCCACGACGCCTTGGCCGAAGCCCTGGCCGTCATCGGCGTGACGGCCCCGCCCGCCGACCCCCCGTCGGAAAGCCGCACCACAGGACGGACGGCTGACACGGTGACGTGGCTCCTCGGCAACGACGAGGGCGCCCAGCACGGCGGGTTCGTCCTCGGCCGGCTTGCCGACGGCACCGTCCCGGCCTTCGTCTCTGGCCACGTGCAGTACGAGCGTCGGTTCGCCGACGACTCCACCACATACGGCGGCACGTGGACCGGCCCCGGCCCTGACGTCCCGACAGGGCCGCCGCTAGCCCTCGTCCCTGGCTGTACGTGCGGATGGCGCGGCCCTGATCTCCCCTACGAGCCCGCGGGAGGGCGCTGCGGCAACGGCACGTGCTACGACGGGCAGGGCGTCGAGGCGCACCGGCTGTGGAAGGCGCACGCGCAGGCCGCACTGCTCGCCGGCATCCCCACGGAGTGCGAAGGCCACCTGTCCGCAGTCACCGCATCGGCGTGACGAGGGCGGCAGCCGCACCGCCCAACTGTCCAACTGCCCTTGCCGTTCGGCTGCGGCGCCCGGCCGGAGCGCCAGCGGGCACGCAGCGCACAGTGGAGTCGTCCTGCCGCGTGCCAGCTGGTGCCGGTGCCTGCCGGGTGTGCTGGTCAGCCGGTCTTGGCGACGGTGAGGAGCACTGCCGAGTCTTCGATGGCGTCAAGGCCGTGACGAGCCGGGGGAATGACGAGCGGCTCACCGGCCCGGCCCTCCCAGGAGGCTTCGCCCTCGACGCGCCGCACGTGTCCGCGCAGCACGAGCAGGGTGGCGTCACCGGGGCTGTCGTGCTCAGCGAGCCCGGGACCGGCGGTCAAGGCCAGGCGATGTAGACCGTGTGAGGATCCGGGCTCCGCGCCTCTGTCAGTGCCTGCGCTTGCCGGGCTTGTCGGCCTTCTTGGGCCCTGGTTTGACGTCGGGCGCCCCCTCCGGCTTCTGCTTGGCAGGCTGTGCCGGAGGTGAGGAAGCGGTCTCGTATGACGTCGAGGGAGGCGGCGTGGCGGGGCTCGTGCTCGTGGACGGGTTGGTCTGCGGCGCCTGCGCCGAGCCTGTGCCGGGCGAGAACCACACCAGGCCCGCCACCAACGCCAGGGTGAAGGCGCCGGCGCCGCCCAGCACGGCCACCAGCCTCAAACGGCGGGGGAGCGGCAGGTGCGAGCGGCGGGACGCGGCCCGGTGCACGCTCGTTCGCCACTCGGAGTCCGCCACCGGGGCGAAGGCGCCGTCGGAGTGGGCGGTGGGAGCGGAGCGGGAGCTTGCAGGGGCGGCGGCCCTCGAACCGGTGACGTGCGGCCGGTCCTGGCGGCCGTGCTGCTGGTGTTCGCGCGGCAGCGGCAGCGGCAGCGGCTCCGGCACGCCGCGCCAGGCTCCGCGCCCGAACCAGTCCGCCACCTCCTCAGCCGTGGGTCGGCTCTCGGGCTCCTTGGCCAGCAGACCGAGCAGATAGCTTTCGAAGGCGGGCGGTAGATCGGCGCCGAGTCGCCGGGGCGGGACGGGGGCGGCATCGAGGTGCTGATGAAGCACCGCGAGCGCACTGTCCGCCTGGAACGGCGGTCGGCCGGTGAGGAGTTGGTAGAGCAGGCAGCCCAGGGAGTACACGTCGGATGCCGGGCCGGCGGTGCGGCCCAGGGCCCGCTCGGGCGCGAGGTAAAGGCTGGTGCCGACGATCTGACCGGTGGCGGTGAGCGCGGCACCGGGGTCGTCGAGGAAGCGGGCGATGCCGAAGTCGCCGATCTTCAGGGTGCCGTCGGCGCCCAGCAGGAGGTTGGCCGGCTTGATGTCCCGGTGCACGATGCCTTGCTGGTGCGCGGCGGCCAGCCCAAGGGCGGCCTGTGCGGCGATCTGGGCCACGTGCTCGGCGGGCAGCGGTCCGGAGGCGGTAAGCCGGTCGGCGAGGCTGCCTCCATCGACGAGCTCCATCACCAGGAACAGACGGTCTTCGTGCTCGCCGAAGTCGAGAACGGCGACCGCATGCGGGTGGCTGAGGCGTCCGGCGGTCCGCGCCTCCAGCCGGAAGCGGGAGGGCGCGGTGGGGTCGGAGTCGTGGGGGAGCAGGAGTTTCACGGCAACCGGTCTGCCGAGCGTCTCGTCGAAGGCTCGCCAGACCTCCCCCATCGCGCCCCGCCCGATGGTGTCTCGCAGCCGGTATCGGCCCGCTATCAGCACGTGTTCTTCATCCTCATGCCCAAAGACGTCTTGATCGCCGTAAGCCATGACCAACCGTGGGGTGCGGATCAAGGTGCGGGGTGCCGCAGCGGCCTCAGCGTACCGGCCCGGCAACCCTGTCCTTCCGGGCGGCGCAGAGCCCGGCGGCTACAGAGCAGTCCCGCCGGAGGACAAGGTGGGTTGGTGACCGTCTCTCGCCATCAGTGACATTCCAGGGGCACAGGGCGCTGGAAGGAGTGACCCGATGATGAGGGTCGAGGCGCTCGCTCTCCTGCGGAGGTCCGCGGGCGCCGACCGCAGGAGCGGGCTGGTTCCCCCCGTGCCGGCCCGCTCCCGCGCGCATACGGCAGCCCGGGCGTCCCACGTGGCAATGCCCCGCGGGCTGCCGTCATCAGTGGACGGCTTGCCCGGCATTCACGTTGGCGACGAGCGACTGTCAGTTCTGCATCCGGAGGATCTTCGCGCCAAGGCATTCTTTGGTGCAGCGGGTTCGCAGAAAGTGGATGAGGACGTCAGAAGAAGCGGATGCTGTCATGCCGAGCGCTGGCACTCCGGAGTTCTGAAATCCGTGTTCTCATGGCCCGATAACCAACACCCTGCACTCAGGGGACCCAAAGCGAGCGCACTCGGATCACTGTCTCATGCCGGTCTTTTCACCCAATCGACGAGCCGAGCCCAGTAGCCGCCCCTCGATCGGTCCGGGCGACTCCCTGGGTACCCAGGAGCGTGTGCGCGTCGCGACGCCCCGCTCTGTCGGGCCGGCACGGATTCCGATCGAGTCGTCGCCTCGACTGTGCGTTCACGCTTGCGCTCCGCGGGCTCGCACGTGCACCGCTGAGCCGTTGGCACACCCATGAGAACTTGGTCCACATGCCTTCCGCAGCCCTCATGGGTCAACTTCCGGCACGACCGACAGACAGCACGTTGACACATGATTACTCTCCCTTGGCCCTTCGTTTGACATATGCGACATTTACGCCATCGCCGCAAGGAACTCCAGAATTTACATCCTTTCCATAAACGGCTGACTTGCGCCAGCGCGGGCCGCGATCGCGAAGTCGAATCACAGCCCAAGCGGCCTCGCCGGCGGTCGCAAATATCCGGACACGAGAGACAGACGCCGCAAATCCGTCGCGGAGAATTTCTCACCAAGTAGTGCCAAGTGGCCTGTTTGGAAAAATTCCCCGAGTTGCTCGGCACGCCGAAACAATGATTGCATCGCGCCCGGTCGAGGAATTGAGGCACAGCGCCTTCTGCCACTGCCCGCCACCGCATTGCTTTTCAGGCCGTCGACCGGGCCGGCGGGGGCAGGAATCGAGAACAGCAACCGCTCTCCCCCAACGGGTGGTACGCCAGTCAGGAGGGAGCAACGTGGGTTGCTCACACGCCGCAGGATGCCCCCTTTTCCCCCTACTTAGGGCGAGCTTGCAAGGTTGGCGCGAGTACTACTGCGACAGCGCGGATCGATGGCTCGGCTGTGCGCGCTACCAGATGTCGCTCACCGGCGAGCGCGTGCCGATCAGCCTGCTGCCCAACGGAGCCCAGGCGCGGCACCTCGAAGCCCCGGCCAAGGCGGACCGATCCAGTGCCACCCGGGCGCCCCGGCCGCATGAGCAGTCAGGACCCGGAACCGCGACACCGGAGGCCATGGCCCAGTTCGGGGCAACACCTACGCGAGCAGGTGTCCGGCATCACCAACCGTCACCACAGGTTGCCCGACCTTCGGACCGCCTCGCTGCACCCGCTGCACCTGCTGCACCCGCTGCACCTGCTGCACCCGCTACGCCTGCTGCGCCCGGCTCAAAGCGCGGCTGGTGGGCTCGATTTGCCGATTGGATGAGAGGACCCGCATGAGTGCCTACTGGCCTTGGTGGGCGGGCGCTATCGGGCTCGCTCTGATCACCATCAACCACACTCTCATCACCGACCGGTCTCTCGGAGTGTCGGCCGCGTGGGATCGCGTGCTGCACTGGCGTCGCGAACGCCAACTTGAGCGGATGGACGAGGAGTTCGCCGACGACCAAGCTCTGGCTGAGGCGCTTGCCGCAGCCACAGCGGAGCATTTCGGCACCGGCACCGGCACCGGCGCGTCCACCGTGCCGCAGGAACCCTACGAGGGGTCGCAGCCGCTCGAAGCCAACGCCGAACCGGCGGCGAGTGAGCGCCCGGCAGCCACGAGCCTGCGCCCGGCCCCGCTGGTCACTCAGGCTGCCCTGCTGGTGTCGATCTTCCTCGGTGGGTTCATCGCCGCGGCCGCCTCCGGGCGGTTCCACCTCCGCTACGACATGGGCCCGGGTTTTCGGGACCTGGTCACCGCCGATCCGACCACCATGATCGCCATGCTGTTCGTGGGAGGTGTGCTGGTCGGCTTCGGCACTCGGCTGGCCGGTGGGTGCAGCTCCGGCCACGGACTCAGCGGCTGCGGCCGGCTGCGGCCGGTCAGCATCGTCGCGACCGCCGTGTTCTTCGGCACCGCCGTCGCGGTGTCGTTCCTCCTGTGGAAGGTGATCTGATGCGCACCCGGGGCGCGATTCTGCTGGCCAACATCATCACCGGACTGGCCCTCGGTTATACCGTCACCAACATCGGTTTCGGCGACTACGCCGAGCTGAACCGCATGTTCACCTTCCAGGACCTGCGCATGTTCCTCTCCTTCGCGGGTGCTGTGGTGATCCTCGTGTGCGCGTTCGCCCTGCTGCGGGTCCGCCGCACCCCAGGGCGCATCCACGCCGGCGTGATCCCCGGCGCGGTGTTGTTCGGTACGGGCTGGGCGATCTCAGGTGGGTGCCCTGCAATCCCGGTCATCCAGGTCGCCAGCGGATACCTGCCTGCCCTGATCACCATCGTCGGCGTCATCGTCGGTATCCGGTTGTGCCGCTGGGCCAACGCCCGGTACTTCCACCTCGACCGCGGCTCCTGCGGGCTGTAACCCAGCACGCATGCCTGCATCGAGGGGCAACTCGATGACCTGAAGCGCCGGATCGAGCAGGCCGGCGAGTTGCCGGATCCGCCGCGCCGGGCGCCTGAAAAATTTCACCGCCTATTCTCCGCAGCCACCCGCAGAAACTCGGCTTCAGTCGGACACCGCCGGACGCGCCCCGCCTGCCTCAGGGGGCGCTTCCGGCCCGGCATCGCTCGCTATGAACCGCCCCTGACCAGCAAAAAGGCCCTCCCCAGGGGAGGGCCTGCGCTGGCGCCCCCGGCAGGACTCGAACCTGCGGCCAAGTGCTTAGAAGGCACCTGCTCTATCCACTGAGCTACGGGGGCCGGGTGGTGGGCGTGGATCACGAACCGCGGACCAGGATAGAGGTCCGGGTGGCTCGTCCCGGTTGCTTCACCTCCGTGGCACGTTGTGGAGGTTCGGTGAAGCGATCCCGATAATCGCAGGCAGGTACGAATCCTGCACCGCTTTTGGCGCCTCGCGCTGCGGGTGTTGTGCACTCGTTATGCCTGCGTCTGAAATGTTACGAAAATCCCATATCTCGCCTATCGCGTCCCGTGGAGATTCTTACGGCGCACGCAAGGGGCTATACGCTTCAAAAACCTAACGAAATTGGGCATTCTTCACATGTGGCCACCTTGGACGTAGGACCCCGGCTGATCGACGCACTGTCCGTTCTGCGTGACCGTGTCGACGCCGCACGTTTTCCCTTGCCGCTCGGGGGCGCCGCCCGCGCCCGGCGGAACCGGGCGGAGCTGCTCTCCCAGCTGGACGACTATGTGATGCCCCGCCTGCGCGCCCCTAAGGCCCCCCTTCTCGCAGTCATCGGGGGATCCACCGGAGCGGGCAAGTCGACCCTGGTCAATTCGCTCGTGGGGCGGCGGGTGTCGGAGGCGGGGGTGCTGCGGCCCACGACGCGTACGCCGGTCCTGGTCTGCCATCCCGACGACCACCGCTGGTTCGCCGGGCAGCGGGTGCTGCCGGGGCTCACCCGGGTGTGGGTGCCGGAGCAGGACGGCGGCGGCGAGGGCAACGAGCGCGGCGAAGGAGAGGAGAAGGGTCTCGGCGGGGGGCGCGGGCGGGCGGGCGGGACGCCGGGGGCGCCGACGGTGCGGATCGAGACGGACGCCGCGCTGCCCAGCGGCCTGGCGCTGCTGGACGCCCCGGACATCGATTCGCTGGTGGCCGGAAACCGCGAGTTGGCGGCCGAGTTGATCTGCGCGGCCGACGTCTGGGTGCTGGTCACCACGGCGGCCCGGTACGCCGACGCGGTGCCCTGGCACCTGCTGCGCACCGCCAAGGAGTACGACGTCACGCTGGTCACCGTGTTGGACCGGGTGCCGCACCAGATCGCCGGCGAGATCTCCGCGCGCTACGCCGAACTCCTGCTCCGCGCCGGGCTCGGCAACGTCCCCCGCTTCACCATCCCCGAGCTGCCCGAGTCCGCGGGCGGGGGCCGCGGACTGCTGCCCGCGACGGCGGTCGCCGGACTGCGGGAGTGGCTGGAACGGCACGCCCAGGACCCCGTCGCCCGTAGTGCCGCCGCGGACCGGACCGCCTCCGGGGTGATCGCCTCACTGCGCAGCCGGCTGCCGGCACTGGCCGGGGCCGCCGCCGCGCAGCACGCCGCGGCGCTCCGGTTGGCCGGCCGCGTCGAGGAGGCGTACGAACAGGCCGCGGCGCGGGTGCGGCGCGAGGTCGCGGCCGGTGAAGTGCTGGCCGGCGACGCCCGCGCCCACTGGCACGCGCACGGGCTGGGCGGCCGCGCCGACGAACTGCTGGACGCCCTGGCCCACGGGCTGACCGCGTTGCTGGTCTGCGCCGTCGAGGAGGCCGACGAGCGGGCGGCCGGCGCCTGGCGGCGGGACCCCGCGGCGGCCGGCGTGCTGACCGCCATGGACGGGGCAGCGGGGGCCGCCGGGCGGATCGGCGTGATCGTCCGGCGCTGGCGGCGCTGCCTGGAGGAACTGGCCGATGAGGAGGCCAGGGAGGCCCGCGGCGGGCAGTCCGGTGAACGGACCGATCCGGTCGACGCCGAGGAGCCGGCGGCCCTGTTGGCCACCGCGCTGCTGGGTGGGCGCCGTGCCCGTACGGCGGGCGAGAACCTCGCCGATCTGTTGGGGGCGCAGAGCGCGGTCCGCCTGCGCGACCAGGGCGCCCGGCTGCTGACCCGGTACCTGGCGCACGCCCTCGACGGTGAACGGGAGCGCCGGTTGGCCCCCTTGGACCGCTTGACGGTGCCGCCCGACCAGCAGGCCGAACTGATCGCCGCGGTGTCCGTGGTGCAACGCGAACAGCTGCGGCGCGCACACCACCGGTCGCTGCCGGTGGAGGGGCGGGAGGCGGAGCGCGAGCACGGACGCCCGGCGGCGGACCGGTACGGAAGAGAGACGGTGACGCGGTGACGGACTCCGGGGAGCGTCGGGCGGAACTCGGGGCCGGCGAGGCCGGCGGGGCCGGCGGGGCGACGGCATGGGATGACGCGACGGGCGACGGTGGGACGCGTGGTGACGGTGGGGCGTGGGACGACGGCGGCTCCTGGGACGACGGGGTGATCGCGCGACGGGTGCGGGGCGGGGAGCCGAGGCACGGGGCGCGGGCCGCCGGGGCGGACCAGCCGGCGGGAACCGCTGGTGGCGTCGACGGCGCGGCGGAGGAGGACGAGGCGTCGCGTGGACGGCGCCGGCGTGGGGGGAGAGGGGCGGAGGGGGCGCGGGAGGCCGCCGGGGACGGGCTCGGCAGTGGGCGGAGGAACGCCGTCCGGGGCGACGCCGGTGCGGACGGGCTCGGGGAGTGCGGGCCGGGGTACAAGTGGGTGCCCGGTGGGGCCCGACGGGCCGCGGGGGAGGGGCTGCGGCCCCGCCTGGAGGCGCTGCGGGAACTGATCGCGCTGTCCCGGAGCCGGCTGGACGGGGCGGTGCTGGACGGGGCCGGCCGGGTCCTCGAAGCGGCCGACGAGCGCTACCGGCTGTCCGGTGAGCACACCGTCGTCGCCCTCGCGGGGGCGACCGGCAGCGGGAAGTCGTCGCTGTTCAACGCGTTGGCGGGGGCGCCGCGTTCGGAGGTCGCGGCGCGCCGGCCGACCACCGCCGAGCCGGTGGCCTGCGTCTGGTCGGGCGGCCGGCCGGGCGCGGAGGGCCTGCTGCGCCGGCTCGGGGTGCCCGTGCACCGCCGGCACACCCCCGCGCAGGGCAGTCCCGAACTGGCCGGGCTGGTCCTGCTCGACCTGCCCGACCACGACTCCTCGGCCACCGCCAACCGCGAGCAGGTCGACCGGATGCTGGAGTTGGTGGACGCGGTGGTCTGGGTGGTGGACCCGGAGAAGTACGCCGACGGGGTCCTCCACGAGCGGTACCTACGGCCGTTGGCGGGCTACGCCGAGGTCACGTTCGTGGTCCTCAACCAGGTGGACCGGCTGCCCGGCGACGCCGCCGACCAGGTGGTGGACGATCTGCGCCGACTGTTGGACGAGGACGGGCTGGCGCTCGGCGAACACGGGGAGCCGGGCGCGGCGGTCCTGGCCCTGTCCGCGGCGACCGGCGAGGGCGTCGCGGAACTCCGCGAGGCGCTCGGCCAGTTCGTCGCGGAGCGGGGCGCGGCGGACCGCCGGCTGACGGCGGACGTGGACACCGCGGCGGCACGGCTGCGGACCGCGTACGCCGCGGACGGCCGGGTGGGCCTGACCGAAGCCGCGCGGGAGGAGTTCGACGACCGGCTCGCCGAGGCGGTCGGGGCGGTGGCCACGGGACGGGCCGCGGAACGGGACTGGCTGCGGCACGCGGAACGGGCGTGCGGATCGCCGTGGTCGCGGTTGCGGGCCCGGCGCAAGGACCGCAGGGCACGCCGGCGGGGCGCGGCGGCGCCCCGGGGCGCCGCCGGCACGGGCGCGGTCCGGATCGGCGCGCCGCGCACCGGAGCGGGAGGCGCCGAAGCAGGGGGCGGCGGCACAGGGGCCGGGCGGGGCGTTCTTGGCGGCCGTGCCGGTGTGCGTGGGCCGGGCGAGGACGGGCGGGCGACGGCCCGGCCCGTGGTGGAGCAGGCGGTCCGGACCGTGGCGGGCGAGGCCGCGCACGGGCTCCCGCTGCCCTGGGCGCAGGCGGTGCGCGAGGCGGCGGTGCGCGGGGCCGAAGGGCTGCCGGAGGCGCTGGACGCGGTGGCCGCCGAGGCCGAGGAGGGGTTGCGCCACGGACCGGACGGGAAACCGCGGTGGTGGACGGTGGCGGCCTCGGTGCAGGGGTTGCTCTTCGTGCTGCAAGTGGTGGGTGTGCTCTGGATGGTGAGCGCCGTGACGGGGGTGGTCGACCCGGCGGAGTGGCTGTCCGGGGTGCTGCCCGCGGTCGTGGGGACGGTGGGCGGGCCGGTGCTGACCTGGCTGTGCGGGGTGGTGGCCCGCGGCCCGGCCCGCCGGTACGGGCAGGAGGCCGAGCGACGGCTGCGGGGCGCGGCGGCCGGCTGCGGCCGGGCGCGGGTGCTGGAGCCGGTGGCCGCCGAACTCCTGCGGTACCGCGAGGTGCGGGAGCGGTACGCGGTGGCGTCGGGCGTCTGAGCCGGAAGCGGGGCAGGGGCGGCGGCCGGGGTGCCGTCGCCCTTTCGGGGGGCGGAGTTGTCCACAGGGCGTGCTTCGTCCACAGGCCGCCGTGGCCCGCGTCGAATCCGTGCAGCATGGAGACAACGCGGCGCGGTGGACGCGGAACGGCTCCGCCGCAATGCGACGCAAGGCGCCGTACGCCCACGGCAATGCCGGGCAGCACCGGCGCAATGCGACGACGCCGCGGGCCACGCGGCGCAACGCGGGGCAATACGCCGGACGTTGAGGCGACGTACCGACGTCACGCAGCGACGTGGCGTCATAGAAGAAGGGGACGGGGGAGTCTTTCGTGAACGACACGATGGTGACGCTGGTGGGGAACGTGGCCACGGCGGTGGAGCACCGGGAGACCGCGGCGGGGGTGTCCGTGGCGCGGTTCCGGATGGCGGCGTCCTCGCGGCGCTGGGACAAGGCCCGGGAATGTTGGACCGACGGGGAGACGAGTTTCTATACCGTTCGGTCCTGGCGCGCACTCGCGGACAATGTCGCCGCATCGGTCGCGGTCGGCGAACCCGTGGTCGTGCAGGGGCGGTTACGGCTCCGGGAGGGGGAACGGCCACCGGAGAAGGGCGGCCAGCGCTGGTTCGCGGCGGAGGTCGACGCCCTGGCGATCGGACACGACCTCGCGCGCGGAACGTCCGCATTCCGTCGGGTACTGAAGACGTCAAAAGCCACGGAGGGAACGCAACGAGCCCTGGACACGATGCCGTTGGAGAAGGAAGTTGAATCGGTTACGACTGTGGTAATGGCAGCACCGGTGAAGACGCCGGAGGTCGTTCCGGCGAAACGCACGAAGCCGTCAGGCAATTCACCCAACAAGGCATCTGTGCCCTGAAAACGTACGGCGATTTGTCGATAATGCCGGCGCGCGATGCGTGTATTCGGTAACGATTGCGATGCGGATCGCTTATAGGACGCTATTACTGGGGACCCTGCTGCGCCCGCTCCATAGGATCCGACGAGTACTCACGGGGGCTGACCAGGCTGACCAGTTCGGCCGTTGAGTTCTTGGGATCTTTCCGGTGAGGCGACCTCTCCAGCCGACCGCCTTGCCCAGAGGGGAAATCATGCTTTCGATGAAGGGGCGGGGCGCAGCCCGCCTTGCCGCCGCGGTCGTGGCCTCGGGCCTCATCGCGGCGGGCACGATAGCCACCGCGGGGACCGCCGCGGCGGACGACCCGGCCGCGTCGCACGGGGGCGCCACCGCGACGCTCGGCGGCCTGAAGACCTTCGATCAGGCCGTGGTGCACGGAAACGGAGGGGACCAGCGCATCGGCGCCGGCCTCTTCGAGATGTCGGTCGACAACGGCGGCACGCTGCAGACGTACTGCATCGACATCCACAACCCGACGCAGCAGCAGGCCCGCTACCAGGAAGTGCCCTGGAGCGCCTCGTCGCTGCACAACAACGCGGACGCCGGCAAGATCCGTTGGATCCTGCAGAACTCCTACCCGCAGGTGAACGACCTGGCGGCGCTCTCCACCAAGGCCGGTGCCGGGCAGCTGTCCGAGAAGACCGCCGCGGCCGGCACCCAGGTCGCCATCTGGCGCTTCTCCGACCACGTCAAGGTGGACGCGGTCGACCCGGCCGCCGAGAAGCTCGCCGACTACCTGGAGAAGAGCGCGCAGAGCGTCGCCGAGCCGAAGGCGTCGCTGACGCTGGACCCGCCGGCGGTCTCCGGGAAGTCCGGCAGCAAGATCGGCCCGGTCACCGTGCACACCAACGCCGACAGCGTCACCATCTCCCCGGCGGCGGGCGCGCCGGCCGGCGTGAAGATCGTCGGCAAGGACGGCAAGCCGGTCACCAGCGCCGCCGACGGCACCCAGCTGTTCTTCGACGTCCCCCAGGGCACCGCCGACGGCAACACCTCGCTCACCGCGCAGGCCGCGACCAAGGTCCCGGTCGGCCGCGCCTTCACCGGCATCGGCGAGCACGCCAAGAGCCAGACCCAGATCCTCGCCGGCTCCAGCGAGTCCACGGTCTCCGCGGCCGCCACGGTCTCCTGGAAGAAGCAGGGCGCGATCCCGGCCATCACCGCGGAGAAGAACTGCTCCAAGGGCGGCGTGGACGTCACCGCGACCAACAAGGGCGATGAGGCGTTCCGCTTCCAGCTGTCCGGCAAGGACTACGAGGTCGCGCCCGGCGCGGCCAAGACCGTGACCGTTCCGGTCGGCGAGGACCAGCCGTACCAGATCACGATCACCGGCGCGGGCGGCTTCAAGAAGACCTTCTCCGGCGTCCTGGACTGCAAGACCGCGGGCACCGGCGGCCAGCCCTCCCCGCACCCCAGCCCGGCCACGGCCGGCGGCACCTCCGGCGGTAGCACCGGCGGTCACGGCACCGACCTCGCCGAGACCGGTTCCAGCAACGCCACCCCGGTGATCGCGGGCGTCGCGGTCGCCCTCGTGGTGATCGGTGGCGGAGCGGTGTTCTTCCTGCGTAAGAAGAAGACCGGACAGTCCGCCTGAGCGAGGCGGTCGACCGCCTCGACGCCGCCGTCCCCGTGAGAACCGGTGACCGGGCCGTCGGCGCACCGTGAACCGGTGACCACCGGACGACCAGCACAAAGGCCCCGGAGCGCAGTGTCCGCTCCGGGGCCTTTGCCGTCCGCCCCTCGACACCCGTTTCCATCCGGGGATGGACGTACGGCAAGATGGGGTGTATCTGCCCTCGCGCGGCCACGCCGCACCACGGCCCACGCGGCGGAGCCACCCAGACCACCTGATAGATCCAAACTGCCGGACGGTTTCTCTTGGCTGAGTACATCTACACGATGCGCAAGGCGCGCAAGGCGCACGGCGACAAGGTCATCCTCGATGACGTGACGCTGTCCTTCCTGCCGGGCGCGAAGATCGGCGTCGTGGGTCCCAACGGCGCCGGCAAGTCCACGGTGCTGAAGATCATGGCCGGTCTTGAGCAGCCGTCGAACGGTGACGCCTTCCTCTCGCCGGGCTACACGGTCGGCATGCTCCTCCAGGAGCCGCCGCTGGACGAGTCCAAGACGGTCCTGGAGAACGTCCAGGACGGCGCCCGCGAGACCATGGACAAGCTCAAGCGCTTCAACGAGGTCGCCGAGCTGATGGCGACCGACTACTCCGACGCGCTGATGGAGGAGATGGGCAAGCTCCAGGAGGACCTGGACCACGCGAACGCCTGGGACCTGGACACCCAGCTGGAGCAGGCCATGGACGCCCTGGGCTGCCCGCCCGGCGACTGGCCGGTCACCAACCTCTCCGGTGGTGAGCGCCGCCGCGTCGCGCTGTGCAAGCTGCTGCTGGAGGCCCCCGACCTGCTGCTCCTCGACGAGCCCACCAACCACCTCGACGCCGAGTCGGTGCAGTGGCTGGAGCAGCACCTGGCGAAGTACCCCGGCACCGTCGTCGCCGTCACCCACGACCGGTACTTCCTCGACAACGTCGCCGGCTGGATCTGCGAGGTGGACCGCGGTCGGCTCCACGGCTACGAGGGCAACTACTCCAAGTACCTGGAGACCAAGCAGGCCCGTCTGAAGGTCGAGGGCCAGAAGGACGCCAAGCGTGCCAAGCGCCTGAAGGAAGAGCTGGAGTGGGTCCGCTCCAACGCCAAGGGGCGGCAGGCCAAGTCCAAGGCCCGTCTGGCGCGTTACGAGGAGATGGCCGCCGAGGCCGACCGGATGCGGAAGCTGGACTTCGAGGAGATCCAGATCCCGCCGGGCCCGCGGCTGGGCAACGTCGTCGTCGAGGTCGACAGCCTCAACAAGGCGTTCGGCGAGAAGGTCCTCATCGACGACCTCAGCTTCACCCTGCCGCGCAACGGCATCGTCGGCATCATCGGCCCGAACGGCGCCGGCAAGACCACGCTGTTCAAGATGATCCAGGGCCTGGAGACGCCGGACACCGGCGACATCAAGGTCGGCGAGACCGTCAAGATCTCCTACGTCGACCAGAGCCGCGAGAACATCGACCCCAAGAAGACCCTGTGGGCCGTGGTCTCCGACGAGCTCGACTACATCAACGTCGGCCACGTCGAGATGCCCTCGCGGGCCTACGTCTCCGCCTTCGGCTTCAAGGGCCCGGACCAGCAGAAGCCGGCCGGGGTGCTCTCCGGTGGTGAGCGCAACCGCCTCAACCTGGCGCTCACCCTCAAGCAGGGCGGCAACCTGCTGCTCCTCGACGAGCCGACCAACGACCTCGACGTCGAGACGCTGTCCTCCCTGGAGAACGCGCTGCTGGAGTTCCCCGGCTGCGCCGTGGTCGTCTCCCACGACCGCTGGTTCCTGGACCGCGTCGCCACGCACATCCTGGCGTACGAGGGCAACTCCAAGTGGTTCTGGTTCGAGGGCAACTACGAGTCGTACGAGAAGAACAAGATCGAGCGGCTCGGCGCCGACGCGGCTCGCCCGCACCGTGCGACGTACAAGAAGCTGACCCGGGGCTGACCGCCGTGCGACACCTCTACTCCTGCCCCCTGCGCTGGTCGGACATGGACGCGTTCGGCCACGTCAACAACGCGGTGTTCGTCCGCTACCTCGAAGAGGCGCGGATCGACTTCATGAGTCGGCTGGCGCCGGGGGACGGCAGTCCGTCGTTCACGGGCGGCTCGGTCGTCGCCCGGCACGAGATCGACTACCTGCGGCAGCTGGTGCACCGGCCCGAGCCGGTGACCGTCGAGCTGTGGGTGCAGAAGATCAGTGCCGCGTCGATGACGGTGGGGTACGAGGTCAAGGACGAGGACACGGTCTACCTGCGGGCCTCGACCGTGGTCGTGCCCTTCGACTTCGCCGCGGGGCGGCCGCGCCGCCTCACGGCGGAGGAGAAGGCGATCCTCAAGGAGTACCTGGACGACGCCGCACATCAGGAAGGGGCCGTCGGCGCATGACGGTGTTGCGGTTGGCCGACGCCGGGGAGGCGGCGGACCTCGCCGCCTTCCTCGCCCGGCTGATCCACTACGACCGCGGTGCGGCGGTGCGGCTCCAGGTCGGGGGCGGCGTGCTGGCCGTCTTCGGGCGCCCGCCGTCCTTCGAGGTGCTGGCGATCCGGACGGCCCGGCTGGCCGACGACGGCGTGGTCGACGCCGGCGGCGGCCCCGTTGCGGCTGACGCCCGGACCGGTCGGGGGCCCGGCGGCGGCCTCGACCTGGACGTGACCGTGTCCGCCGGGGAACTCCTCGAAGGCGTGGCGGAGACGACGGGCGGCGTCACCGTGCCCGCCGCCGTCACCGGCCCGCCGTGGGCCGGGGTGCTGCCGCCGCGGGGCGGCTGGGCGCGGGTGCCCGGACTGCCGACGCCGGAGGCGCTGGTGCGCGCGGTGTCCGCCGCCGTCGCCGAGTTCCGCGCCCGGGACGAGGCGCTGCCGCCGCAGCGGCGCACCCGCAACGAGCGGGACCGCATCGGTCGGGAGATCTGGTCGCGGACGCTGGGCGACACGGAGCTGCCGCTGCGCGCGGTGCACGCCGCACAGGCGCTCGGCTTCCTGCGCGGGGCGCGGGCCGGCGCGCTGGCGGCCTCCGGGAGCGCGGGCGCGACCCCGCGGGCGGCCGTCGCGGGCGGTGCGGGGTCCGGTGCGGCCGGGCCGGTGGGTGCCCAGGCGCCGGCGCCGGCGCTGTTGGCGGCCGGGGGATGGCTGCGGCTGAGCACGCCGTACGGTTCGGTCGCGGTGCGGGCCGGTGGGTCGACGGGGTCGGCCGGGCTGTCGGGCCTGACGGTCACGCCCGTTTGACGGTGCGTCGGGGTGAGGCGCGGTGGCGGGCCGCCCGCCCGCCCGCCGGCGCCTGTCGCGCATCCGGTCCTGACGGGCGCGGCGCGTCGTCGTCGGCGGCCGTCGCCGGGGCGTCGGGCCGGACGCCGATGTGGTCGGCCTCCCGTTGCAGCAGGACGCGGTCCCGCATGCCCAGGGGCGCGGTGTAGTCGGTGGGGAGTTGGAGCCGGCCGGCCCGGTCGAGGGTGGCGTACTCCCGGGCCACGACGGACTCCTGACCGGTCGCGGCGTCGATCCCGGTGCGGCGCAGGACCTCCGACGCGGTGCGTCCGTCGCGGATGGCGACGGTGCGGGACCTCGGCGGCCACCTTCTGGTCGTGGGTGACGATGACGATCGTGGTGCCCAGTTCCTCGTTGGCGGTGCGGAAGGCCGCGAAGACCTGCTCGGCGGTGTGCGAGTCCAACTCGCCGGTCGGTTCGTCGGCGAGCAGCACGGCCGGGGAGTTGGCCAACGCGACGGCGATGGTGGTGCGTTGGGCCTCGCCGCCGGAGAGCTGGTGCGGGCGCCGGTCGCGGCAGTGGGTGAGGGAGAGCAGGGACAGCAACTCCTCGGCCGCCTCGGTGCGTGCGGCGCGGCGGCGGCCGCCGCGCAGGTGCATCGGCAGGGTGACGTTCTGCAGCGCGGTGAGGTACGGGAGCAGGTTGCGGCTGGTCTGCTGCCAGACGAAGCCGACGACGTTGCGGCGGTAGTCGAGGCGGGTCCGCGCGTCCATCGTGAGGAGGTCGCGGCCGGCCACCCGGGCCGCGCCGGCGGTCGGGACGTCGAGTCCGGCCAGGATGTTCATCAACGTGGACTTGCCGCTTCCGGACGCGCCCACGAGCGCCAGCAACTCGCCCTCGGCGACCAGGAGATCGAGACCCTGGAGCGCCTGGACCTCCACTCCGTCCGTGGTGAAGACCCGGACCAGCCGGTCGCAGGCGATCAGCGCGTCGTGCCCGTAGGAGGGGCGGCCGCGGTGGGCGGTGGCGCGGTGTTCCAGGTCGGCGAGGGAGGGCAGGACGAGGGAGGCGGGGTCGGCGTCGAGGCGGACGGGTGCGGTGGGCACGGGGGCGGCGGCGAGCACGGCCTGGGGCAGCGCTTCGAGGACGAGCAGGCGACGGCCCTGGGCCGGGGGCAGGCCGAGGGCACGGAGGCCGGTCAGCAGCCCGGTGCGTTCCGGAGCGGTCTGCAGCAGGGCGAGGGACAGGGCGAGCAGCGCGAAGCCGGTGCCGGCGGCGACGGCTGCGGCGTAGAGGCGTTCCGCGCCCTGGTGCAGGGGGGAGTCGGCGAACTGCGCGCGGACGGCGGAGCGCAGGGTGAGGCCGGTGGTGAGGGCGGTGGGGGAGTTGTTCCGCAGGGCGGTGCGCAGGGCGCCGGGATCGAGGGAGCGGCCGGCGAGCGGGGCGACGGAGGGGCCGGTGGCGGGGTCGGCGTAGGTGTCCGGGTGGCGCCGCTGCACCCCGCGGGCGTCGACCACGACGAAGTCGCCGCCGGGCTGGGCGGGGGTGTCCCGGCGGACCACGGCCGGTTCCACGACGAGCTGG
This sequence comes from Streptomyces sp. VTCC 41912, assembly GCF_045799175.1. NCBI lineage: Bacteria > Bacillati > Actinomycetota > Actinomycetes > Kitasatosporales > Streptomycetaceae > Streptomyces > Streptomyces sp. VTCC 41912. Next base: position 153,230 of record NZ_JBJMAB010000009.1, on the reverse strand, counting down.
CCGAACTCCGGTTGCAGCACCATCGGGGCGGTGCCGAAGCGGGTGCGGACGCCGGTGGAGACGAGGGCGGGCAGCGGCCGGTCGCCGCCCGGGTCGGCCAGGTCGGCGGGGTCGAAGGGGCCCAGGCCGGTGGCGCGGGCGAGCCGGGCGTAGGCGGCGCCACGCGCCACCGCCCGGTCGGCCGACTGCCGTCCGGAGGAGGGGAGTTGGGCCTTGACCTGGAGGGGCGGCAGCGCGGGAGGAACCGCGGCCCTCGGGGTGGCCCCCCAGGGCTTGCCGCAGTCCGGCGTCGCCGACGGCGTCGGAGAAGGCGGCGAGGGTGGCCAGGACGGTGGTGGTCAGCACCACCGTGAGCAGGGCGGCGCCCAGCAGGACGCGGTGCGCGCGCACCCGCAGCACGACGAAGCCGGGCACGGATCCCCCCGGAGCGGCTCGGGCCTCCGGTCCGGGGGCGCCGGCGGCTCTCGGCACCCGCAGACGCGAGGCATCCGACAATGCGATCGGACGCCGTGGATGCTTTCAGAGGGCGGTGCGCCGGGCGGGGGGTTCGCGGGTGGTCTTGACCGGATCGTGACGGGGACGCGTGGGTTCCGGTCGGTGTGACCGTTCTCTCACCCCGCGGTGTTGACCATGGAGGCGGCCGCGTACGTGAGGTAGTCCCACAACTGCGCGCGGTGTTCCTCGGTGAGTTCGAGGGAGTCCACCGCGTCCCGCATGTGCCGCAGCCAGGCGTCGTGCGCGGCCCGGTCGACGGTGAACGGGGCGTGCCGCATCCGCAGCCGGGGGTGGCCGCGGTTGTCGCTGTAGGTGCGGGGGCCGCCCCAGTACTGCATGAGGAAGAGGGCGAGGCGCTCCTCGGCCGGCCCCAGGTCCTCTTCCGGGTACATCGGCCGCAGCAGCGGGTCCTCGGCGACCCCCTCGTAGAAGCGCCGCACCAGACGGCGGAAGGTGTCCTCGCCACCGACCTGCTCGTAGAAGGTCTGCTCCTGAAGCGCGCCGTGCGGAATGTTGTTCACCGGTCCATGGTGGCAGACGCCCCGGCCGAGGACTCGGGACTTAGGACGACCGGCGGCGGGTGCGACTCCGGGGCGCGATCGGTCGATCACGCCCCGGAGTTGGGGTGGTGCGGTGGTGCGTGCGGTCAGCCGCGGCGCACGGTCAGCGTCGTCCAGGCGCCGACGTGCACCCGGTCGCCGTCGTGCAGCGGCACCGGGACGTACGGCTGGATCGGCTCCTCGGCGAGGTTGACCGTGGTGCCGTTGGTGGAGTTCTGGTCCACCACCGCCCAGCTGCCGTCCTGCTGCTGGACGAGCAGTGCGTGCTGGTGCGAGACGCCCGGGTCCTCCGGGGTCCGGCCCAGGTCGACGTCCGGGGACTCGCCGGTGCTGTTGCGGCGCCGGCCGACGGAGATCTGACCGTTGGCGAGCGGCAGCACCTGCTCGGGCGAGTACGAGGGCAGGTTGAGGCCGGCCGCCTCCGGGCCGCTGCGGCCCATCATCGCCATGAAGTACTCGCGGTCCGGCGCGATGGCCACCACCCAGCCGTCGCCGACCACCGGCGGCGGACCCTGCGGCGGGGCCGCCGGAGCCTGGCCGGGGCCGCCGGGCCACTGCCCGTCGGGTCCCTGCTGCTGCGGCGGCTCGAAACCCTGCTGCTCGAAGCCCTGAGGCGGCTGCTGCGGCTGCTGCGGCTGCTGAGGGAACGGGGGCGGTGGCTGCTGCTCGAACGGGGCCTGCGGGCCGGGTCCGGGCTGCGGCGGGGCCATCGGTGCGGCGGCCTGCTGGTTCGGCGGGGTCAGCGTCCAGTCGTCACCGCCCTGTTGCGGCGGGGGACCGGGCTGGCCCGTCGGGCCGGGGCCGGGCATGCCGGGGCCGGGTGCCGGGGGCGGGAAGCCGTAGCCGCCTTGCGGCGGTTGGCCGCCGGGGCCGGGCATTCCGGGCGGCGGGCCCGGCTGCTGCTGCTCGAACGGTGCCGGCGGCGGGAAGCCGTAGCCGCCCTGACCGCCCTGCATGCCGGGGCCGGGCGCCGGCGGGGGGAACCCGTAGCCGCCCTGCGGCTGGCCGCCGGGCATCGGGGCGCCGGGCGGCGGGGCGAACGACGCCGGCGAGTTGGTGAGGAAGTTGTACTGGCACTCGGAGCAGAACGGCGTCATGCCCTCCCGCGGGGTGCGGCACTGCGGGCAGAACTCGGCGGACTGCTCGGGGCCGGGCGCGGGGGGCGGTGCGGCGTGCGGCGGGGGACCGGGCTGGCCCGTCGGGCCGGGGCCGGGCATGCCGGGGCCGGGTGCCGGGGGCGGGAAGCCGTAGCCGCCTTGCGGCGGTTGGCCGCCGGGGCCGGGCATGCCGGGCGGCGGACCGGGCTGCTGCTGCTCGAAGGGTGCCGGGGGCGGGAAGCCGTAGCCGCCTTGCGGCGGTTGGCCGCCGGGGCCGGGCATCCCGGGCGGCGGGCCCGGCTGCTGCTGCTCGAACGGGGCCGGCGGCGGCGGGGCGGGCTGGCCGACCGGGCCGGGGCCGGGCATTCCCGGCGGCGGGCCAGGCTGACCCGTCGGCGGGGGACCGGGCATTCCGGGCGGCGGCGGTGCGGGCTGGCCGGGCGGCGGGCCCGCGGGGCCCGTCGGGTCGGCGGGCGGTGGCGAGTTCAGGAATCCCGCGGGCAGGGAGGGTGGCGGGGGAACTGCGCCCGCCATGCGCTGGCCGCACACCTCGCACCAGTCTTCGGCCACCGACTGGTGGCCGCTCGGGCAGGTCGGCATGTCGGTTCTTCCCCCTCCGTACCGTTTCTTCCGGGTGGTACCGATCAGAGCTGATCGTGCTCGTTCATTGCTGTTTCTCCGGGCGAGGCAGGGGGGTCGGGGGTCGTTCGGGAGTCCTCCCGTTCGGCCTCGGCCGCCTGCGCCGCCTGTCGCACAGTACCGGTCGCGGGATCGACGTCGCCCACCACCTTCGCAAGGAGTTTCGCAGTGTCACCGTTCCCCGGGCCGCCGGCGAGCGACGCCGCGCGACGCAGTTCCGCCACGGCGCGGCCGGCATCTCCCCACTTGGCCGCATCCAGTCCCCGCTGGATGACTTGCGCCAGTTCGGACCGTTCCGTGTGGTGCGCGACGTGTGGGTCGATGCGTACCGCGGCGACCGGATCGTCCGTCCACGCGGCCCGGACCAGGCCCTGTGCCACGACGCGGGGGGCGGTGCCGCCCGGTGCCGGCAGCAGCACCGAGATCCGGGCGGCGAGCATCTCCCGGCCGAGCCCGGGATCGGGGACCCGCAGCACGAGGTGGTAGTCGCGGGACTCGTCGCCCCAGGGGCCGGTGGGGTAGTCGCCCGAGCGCGGCCCCGACGCGCTCCGCCGGGCGGTCAGGTCCTCGGCGGTGGGCGCCACTTGCCGCAGCGACGTGACCTCGGCGCCCAGCGGCGTCCGCACCCGCAGCACGACCCCCGCGTCCCGGCCGAGGGCCGGGCCGGTCCCGGGCTCGGCACCGGCCACCGCCACCGAGGCGTGCGAACGCGGCCCGGGCACCGGCCGGCCGCCGGTCGAACCGCCCCCGGTCGAGGTGACGGTGACCACCGCGTGCAGCGTCCGCCCGCCCTCGGGCAGATGCGGGTTGTGGTGCACCTCGACGGTGAACCGCGGCACCCGCGACTTGGCGAAGTTGGCCATGGATGACGTCCGCTCCTTGCGGCCGCCGCCGACCGGCCGGTCCACCGGCGGGCGGCCGGCCCGTTGGGTGGTGGCCGGGTCCGGCGCGTGCGGTTGCGAGGTGCTCAGGCCGATCCTGCCCCTGGCGAAGGCGCCGGGAACGGCACCACCGCGACCGTTACGTTGTCGTGCCCGCCGCCGTCCAGGGCGTGTTCGACCAGCACCCGCGCGGCCTGCAACGGCCGGGCCGGCGCGTCCAGGGGCAGCACCGCGGCCAGCGCCCCGGCCTCCTCGGCGTAGTTCCACAGCCCGTCCGTGCACACCACCACCGTCCCCGGTCCGTCCGGCCGGAACGCCGCGACGTGCGGTTCGACCTCGTACGCGTCGGCGCCCAGCCAGCCGGTGATGGCGTGCGCCCGCTCGTCGGCGTTGGCCTCGGCCGCCGTCATCAGGTTGTTCGCGACCATCTGGGCGGCCCAGGAGTCGTCCTCGGTCAGCCGGACCGGCGGTGCGGTGCGGTCGTCGGGGATCCAGTACGCCCGGCTGTCGCCGACCCAGCCGATGGTCAGCAGGTCGGCGCCGACCACGGCGCCGACGAAGGTGCAGGCCGGGGCGTTCTGTTGGCGGTACTCGTCGTGCGCTATCGACGGGTCGGCGGCCAGCGCGTCGACCGCCGCCGAGGCCGCCAGCACCGCGTCGCGCATGGCCTGCTGCGGGTGCTCACCGCGCGGCAGGGACATCCGCAGCGCGCCGGCGGCCCGCTCGGCGGCGACCTCGGACGCCTCGTCCGGGCGGGTCGCCGAGGACACCCCGTCGCAGACCACCGCGATCACCGCGGGCGAGCCGTCCGGCAGCGCGGTGTCGGCGAGCGCGAAGAAGTCCTCGTTGCGGTGGTGCCGGTGGCCGCGGTCGCTGACCGCCGCGCCGCCGGCCGCCTCCCGCTCCAGATGGTCGCGGGGCGGCGGCCCCGCCGGAGCCTTCGGTGCGGTTCCGCTTCCCGCCGTCGCGGGATCGGGGCCGGCCCCCGCAACCGGTCCGGTGGCGGCTCCGCTTGATGCCCCGCCCGCCGCTTCCGGCGCCGGCGCACCGGTCGTGCCGAGGTCCGTCGTGCGCTCCGCTTCCGCTTCGGCACCGGACGCGTCCGGGCCCGCCGCCCCTGCGTCCGCTTCGGCCCGCGCCCCGGTGCCGGCGGCCGCGTCGGCGACCGCTTCGTAGCCGACCACCCGGGGGTCGGCCGGACGGTCGCCGGCAGCGGCCTGCGCCGCCACCGGATCGCCGTACTCCGCGTGCGGGAGGCGGGTCGTGGGGTCCGGCGGCGGCGGTCCCACCCGCATCACCGCCCCCGCCGGGTACGCCGCCGCCGGCGGTGTCCCGTATCCCGCGGGCACTCCGTACCCGCCCGACGCCAGGGGATCGGCTCCGCACCGCCCGCAGTAGTTGTCCCCCGCGTCGAGCGGCTCGCCGCAGCTCCGGCACCGGGACGGCCCAGTCACTCCCATGTCACACCCATGTCCTGGGGCGGAAGCGGTTGGCCCGCTCCACCAGCTCGATCCTTTCCTCGCCACGCTGCGCGAGGCGCGCCAGCAGGCGGTACGAACGCTCCAGCCCGAACCGCAGCCCGCGTTCGTCCAACGGGCTGCCGAGCAGCGCCGGCCGCTGGTGCGCGGTCGGCGGCCCGGCAGTGCCGCCCGACCCCCCGTCACCGGGGGTGCCGGCCGGTGGCCCGTCGCCGTGGCCTCCGGAGAGTACCCAGTCCAGGGCACTGCCCAGCACTTCGGTGGCGAGGAGTTCCCGCCGCCGGTCGTCCAGTCCGAAGTCGGCGAGCGCCTGCACCTGTTGGGCGGCGGCCGTCAGGTCCGCCAGCAGCGGTTCCCGGGGCGAGCGCTGCCGCAGCCGGGCCCGGACCGCGGCGATCCGGGCCGCCGTGTAGTGGATGGACGCCTCCGGCACGGACTCCAGGGCCGCCACCGCACCCGTCCGGTCACCGGCCGCCAGCCGCACCCGGGCCAGCCCGAACGCGGCACTCACGTACCCGCGGTCGGTCGCCCACACGAGGCGGTAGTACTCCGCGGCGTTGTCCAACTGCCCCAGCAGTTCGGCACTGATGCCCAGCGCCAGCTTCGGCGCCGGTTCACCCGGAAAGGCGTCGTAGACCGCGTCGAAGGCGAGCGCCGCGCCCTCCCGGTCGCCGGTGGCCAGCGCCACCAGCCCGCGGTGCCACACCGTCCGCCAGTCCCCGGCGCCGTCCGGCGGCCCGCCGGCGTCCCACCGCTCCCCGGCGTCCGGCGCCTCCGGACGCGGGTCCGCCGCGCCCCGCCCCAGCTCCAGTTGGGCGCGCAGGGCCCGCAGCCGGACCTCCGGCGAGTCGGCCGGCGCCGCCCGCAGCGCGGCCAGCAGCTCCGCCGGGGTCGCGGCGTGCAGGGAGGCCAGGAACCCGGCCTGGGGGTCGTCCGGATCGACCCGCGGCACCGGCAGTGCCAGCGCCGCCCCCGCCGCGTCGAGGGGGCGCGGCTGCGGCCCGCCGGCCGGCCGCACCGGATCCGCCCCGGCCGGCCGCCGCCCGCGTCCCCGGCCGGTCCGGCGGCCGCCCAGCAGCGAGGCGTCCCCGGCCGGCGGCGGCATCGGCTCGGTGCCCACCACCCGCAGCTCGGGCCCGAACAGCGTCGACGGTGCCGGCCGCGGCTCGCCCGTCCGCAGCGCCACCACCTCCCGCAGCACGCCCGTCAACTGCTCGGCCATCTCCTCCGCGGACCCGAACCGCCGCCCCGGATCCGGGTCGGTGGCCCGCACCAGCAGCCGGTAGAACGACTCGTAGGAGCGGAACACCTCGATGTGGTCCGGGTCCGGCAGCGAGTCCGCGAAGACGTTGGTGTACCCCTGGAAGTCGAAGGTGAGGACGGCGAGGGTGCGCGCGACGGTGTACAGGTCGGAGGCGATCGACGGCCCCACCTCGCCGACCTCCGGCGCCTGGTAGCCGATCGTCCCGAACAGCGGGCTCTCGTGGTCGTCCGCCCGCCGCACCGCACCCAGGTCGATCAGCTTCAGCCGGTCGTGCTGCTGGATGGCGTTGTCGACCTTGAAGTCGCAGTACAGCAACTGCCGGCCGTGCAGGTGGCCGAGCGCCTCCAGCGCCTCGATGCCGTACGCGCACGCCTGCTCCACCGGCATTGGATCGCGCCGCCCGTGGGCGGTGCGCCGCTCGTTGGCGAGGTCCTTCAACGACGTGCCGCCGACGTACTCCATGACGATGTAGCCGTCCCGGCTGCCCGTCGAACGGTCCAGGTGCTCCACGAAGTTGTAGATCCGCACGATGTTGGGGTGCTCGATCGCCGCCAGGTACCGCCGCTCGGACACCGCCGCCGCCAGCGCCTCCTCGTCACCGGTGTCCAGCAGCCCCTTGAGCACCACCCACCGGTCGTCGACCGCCCGGTCCCGCGCGAGGTAGATCCAGCCCAGCCCGCCGTGCGCCAGGCACCCCGCGACCTCGTACTGGTCGTGCACCAACTCCCCGGCCCGCAACTTCGGCACGAAGCTGTACGGATGGCCGCACCGGGTGCAGAAGCCCTCCGCCGTGCCCGGACGCCCGTCCCGGCCCCGGCCCACCGGCGCCCCGCACTCCCCGCGGCTGCAGAACCGCTTCCGCTCCGGCACCTCCGGATCGGTCAGCACCGCCGCCAGCGGATCGCGCCGCGGCACCTGCGGCACCGACACCAGCCCGGCCCCCAACCGACCGCGCGACGCCCCGGAACCGCCCCCCGACCCCGACCCCGAGCCCGGCCGGCCGCTGCCGGAACCGTGCACCACCGGCGACGTCCGCCCGCCCGACCCGCTGCCGACCCCCGAAGCCCGCCCCGGCGCGTGCGCCCCGTCCGGCCGGCGTCCCCGACCGCCCCCGGACGGCGCCGGCCCGGCGACCGTCGCGCCCCCGAGGTCCATCCGCTCCGTCAGCACCGTCGCGGTCGCCGACAGCAGCCCCTCGGGGGACACCACCGGCGCCAGCCCGCACACCTCGCAGTACAGTTCCCCGCCGCCGACGTCCTCGTAGTGCCCCGCGCACTCCCGGCGCTGGCACCGCCCCCCGTCCCGTTCCGTCACGGCTCCCCCCTGCCGTCGCCGGCCTGCGGAACCATCGCTTCCGCCGCGGCCTCCTGATAACGCCACACCGCCTGCTCCGCCGCCCGCAGATCGCACGGCGCACTCCACAACATCCGGCGCGCCAGGTCGTACCGCTCCACCAGCAACGGATCCGCCGCCATCCCGTGCCGCACCACCCGCGCCCGATACGCGTCGAGCCGGCCCCGCAACTCGGCCCGCACCGCCAACGGCGCCGTCACCGCCGTCAACGACGCCCGAGCCCGCTGGAGTTCCTCCTCGGCCCGCTCCTCCAAACTGTCCAACAGCGGCGACAACCGATGCCACTGCGACCGGCGCCGGTACTCCGCGGCCGCCGCCAACTGCTCGTGCAGCACCGTCGACGGACCACTCACCGCCGGCACCTCCGACGCGGCGATCTTCGCCAGCACCTCACCGCGCGCCTGCCGCGCCTCGGTCAACGTCCGGTCCGCCCGCGACAGCACGTCACGCAGCAGCATCAACCGCCGCTCCGCGTCCTGCCGCACGTCCAGCACCGCCGCCACCTCACGCCGGATGTCCTCCAACGCCCGCGCCGCCCGGTCGTACCGCACCGTGTCCGGCCGACCACCGCCCGGCGCAGCGCTCCCCGCCCCCGACGACACCCAGAACGCCAACGGATCCGCGATCACCTGGGACCGCAACCGCGCCAGCTCCTGCGTGATCCGCTCCAGGTCGTCGCCCGCCGGATGCTCCCCGGGCCGCACCCCCACCGAATGCGCCAACGACCGCGTCCGCCGCAACTCCTCGGCCAACAGGTCTATCCGCGCCGGCAACGCCGACCACACCGCGTCCGCCGCCACGATGACGTCCAACGACCGCGCGTACAGCCCGGTCAACCGGTCCACCAGCTCCGCCAACCCGATCCGCGCCCCGGCCCCGGCCCCGCCGACACCGTCCCCCACCGCGACCGGCGCCGCACCGCGACCCAGCACCTCCGACAGCTCCGCCAGATCCGCCGCGGACGGCCAACGCCGCCGCGCCCGCACCTCCCGGGCGGCCGACAACACCTCCGTGTACGCGTCGAACAGCGACCACAGCGCCGCCAGGGACCGCTCCGTCTGCGCCCACCGCTCCTTGGTGACGCCCGACAGGTCGGCGCCCTCCAGGAGCCGACGGCCGGCGTGGTCCTGCAACGCCGAAAGCGAGGTCTCGATCGCCTCGTACTCGGCGCCGAGCCGCGCCAGCGCACGGTCCGCCTCCTCCCGGTCCAGCGCCGGGGCGTCGGGCCGCCCCGCCGAACCGGGGAAGGGTCCAGGGACCCCCATCGATCACCTCTCCAATACGCGTACCGTGCACGGCGGTTGGTGCGCCCGGCTCGCTCGCCGGCCCTTCGCTCCCCTTCCCCCCGCTCCCGTCCCTCCATAGTGACCCCATCGGACGCTCCGTGGGGCCCCCGACCACGGCCGGGTCACGCTCAGTCGCCGTACTCCGGCGCCGGCGGCCCCGATATGCCCGGCAGATCGGCCTGCAGCCACTTGCGGTACGCCCGCATCCACGGACTGTCGTCGCCCCCGCTGCGGTAGTCGTCCAGGACCTTGTTGACCCGCCGCACCAGATCCGGATCGTCCTTGTTCATCGCCACGCCGTACGACTCGTCCGTGAACGGCTTGCCCTTCAGCTCCACCGTCGGGTCCTGCGCCGCCTGCGCCGCAGCCAACGCACTGTCGGTGACCACCGCGTCCGCCTCGCCCAACTGCAACCGCACCAGGCAGTCCAACTGGTTCGGCGCCGTCAGCACCCGCGCACCGTGCGGGTGCTGACGCAACTCCGCCTCCCCCGTCGAACCGTCCGCCGTGCACACCCGCTGACCCCGCAGCGAATCGTCGAACGCCGTGATCGACGACGCCTTCGGCGCCAGCACCTGCTGCCCCGCCTGGAAGTACGCCGTCGAGAACGCCACCTGCTCCTTGCGCGCGCAATTGATCGTCATCGTCCGCACCACCAGGTCCACCGTGCGCTGCTGCACCGCGGGGATCCGCTGGTTGGTCGGCACCGCCTGGAACACCACCTTGGCGTCCGGCCCGAGGATGTCCTTGGCGATCGCCCGCGCCAGATCGATGTCGAACCCCTCCAACTGGTTCGTGTCCCGGTCCCGGTACCCCCACCGGTAGGTGTTCTGGTCCACCCCGACGACCAACTGCCCCTTCTTCTTGATCCGTTCCACCGCCGGGCCGTCGGCCGGCGACGGACGCAGGCTCTGGGCCGCCGTCCCCGGCGTGCACCGCGCCCCCGCCGGCGTCGCGGTCGCCGTCCCCGGCCCGTACGCCCGGTGCTCCGCCACCGGCCCGGACCCCTCCGACCACCCCGCCCCGCGCCCCAGCGCCGGCACCAGCACCGTCGCGGTCGCCGCCATCACGGCCATCCCCGCCGCGACCGGCCCCAACACGGCCCGCAGGTCCCGCAGCCCCCGCCCGCGCGTCTGACGCATCCCGGGCCCCCTCACCGGTACTCCGACAACCGGCGCCCGACGCCCCACACCGCGGCCGTCGCCGCCAGCACCGCCAGCACCGCGCCACCCACCGCCAGCAACCGGAACGCCGCCCGCCCGCCGTCCGCCGTCGCGCGGAACCGCGCCTGCTCGTGCACCAACGCCCGCCCGAGCCCGGTGTCCACCCGGTCGAACGACGCCCCCGTAGAACCGCTGCCCCCGATGACCTGAGCCAACGCCCGGTCATAGGCGCCCCGGTCGTCCGCCGCCCGCGCCGCCGCGTGCCGCGTGCGCCACTGCCCGGCCGCCGCCACCGCGTCGAGCACCGGCCGCCGCCCCGCCTCGTCGTCCACCAGAGCCAGCGCCTTCCCCAACTCACCGGCGGCGACCACCGGACCCGGACCGCCCGGGCCCGCCAGATGCCCCATCTTCGACTGGAAGTCGACCTCGTAGAAGTCCTTCTGATCGGCCGTGAGCACCGCACCGCGCGCCACCAGCGTCAGGTTCTCGTCCGCCCGCGCCCGCAGCGCGTCGATCCGCGCGGTGTTCAGCGCCTGCAACGACCGGGTCCCATGCTCGTACGCGTCGACCAGCCCGGCCCGCGCCACCGCATGCCCCACCGCCAACCACAACAGCACCGCGACCGACGCCACCGTCGCCACCAGCAGACCGCGGTTGAACACCCGGTTGGTCCGCCGGTAGTGCCGGCGCTGCGCCCAGCCCAGCGCCCCCAGGGCGATCACCCCCGCCACCAGCGCGAACCCCGGCCACGCCGTGGCCCGCGCCTGGTCGACGGCCAGCCGCTGCGTCTCCGCCTCGTACAACGCCTGCGCCGCCGGCAGGAGTTCCGTCCGCATCAGCCCGTTCGCGTACCGCAGGTAGGCGCCGCCCAGCGGCAACCCCTGCCGGTTGTTGGTCCGGGCCGTCTCGATCAACCCCGTGTACCGCGGCAGCAACGCGTTCAGCCGGGCGACCTGCTCCCCGGTCCGGTCCGCCGCGCCGTCCTCCGCACCCGGCACCCGCGCGTTCGCCGCCGCCCTGACCAGCAGCTGCGACGCCGTCGCGACGTCCGCCTCGTACCGCTGCCGGGTCGCCGCGGACTCCGTGCCGCCCGCCAGGAACCCACCGGCGGCCGTGGTGTCGGCGTCCGCCAACGACCGGAAGATGCTCGCCGCGTCCACGGTCAACGGCTGACTGCGCAGCACGACGTCGTCGGCGGCCGCGGACCGGTCCGTCACCTGCCAGGCGGTCGCCGCACCGAACACCACGACCAGCAGCGCCAGCACCGCACCGAGCGCACGCAACCGCCCCGGCTCGGTCGTGGCGGCGCCCCGCAGGTGGTCGAGCCCCTCGGCCCACGCGGTACGCCGGCGCGCCGGCACCGCGGACGACGCCGCAGGACCCGCCGCCGCGGACGATCCCGGGGATCCCGGGGACCCCGGGGACCCCGGGGCCCCCGAGGACCCCGACGACTGCGAAGGCACCGACGCCTCCGTCGACACCGAAGGAACCGGAGACACCGACGCACCACCCCCTGCTCGCTCGCTGCGGGCCGGCCCCGCGCCAGGCGCCCACGGGCACGGGCGCACGGCCGTCAGTATGTCCGGGCCGCCCCACCAGCACACCGGACTTGACCCGATCTTGTTCGGAACGCCAAACACCCCGGCACCCCCACGGCGCCCTCACCGCGCTGCACCGCCCCGCCCCGCTCCTCTCCTCTCCTCTCTGTTCCCCTCACGCAGACCCGCACCGCCGCGGTTCCCCACCGCACCGGGGCGGACCGCCGCCGCCCCGCATTACCCTTACGAGGAGTCGCCGGACATCAGGCGACCGGGAACGGACGCTCCGCCGCCGGCCACCACCCCGGATGACGCGCGTCCGGAGTCCCGCACCACGGGACCCGCGCCGCCCGCCCGCACCGGACCCGTCCGCCTCCCGCGCCGCCCGGAGCCGTCCGTCCCGCCCGACGAACGTCCGACCCGCCGAGAAAAGGGGAGTGATCGAGTGCAGACCGTCCGCAAGGGTCGGGTGTCGCTCGTGGAGTCCGCAACCGACGAGATCCGCGGCCAGATCGTCAACGGCGCCTGGCCCGTGGGCAGCCGCATCCCGCCCGAGAGCGCCCTCTCCGAAGCCCTCGGCGTCAGCCGCGCCTCGGTCCGCGAGGCGGTCCGCTCCCTCGTCCACTCCGGCCTGCTCGCACCCCGGCAGGGCGACGGCACCTTCGTGATCTCCGACGACGACAGCGCGGTCGCCCTCCGCCGCCGCCTGGAGCGCGCCGAACTCAGCCACGTCACCCAGGTCCGCCAGGGACTCGACGTGGTCGCCGCACGGCAGGCCGCCAAGCACCGCACCGACGAACAGCTCACCGGCATCGAGGCCGCCCTGGACCGCCGCAAGGCCGCCCTCGCGCAGCACGACAGCGAGGCGTTCACCGCCGCCGACGCCGAGTTCCACGTCCTGGTCGCCGAGGCCAGCGCCAATCCCGTCCTCGCCGACATCTACCGCTCCCTCAGCGCCGCCCTGCGCGAGGAACTCCGCCGCGCCGCCTGCCTGGACACCGCCGACGCCGACCCCACCGACCCGCACTCCCGCCTGACCGACGCCATCCGCGCCCAGGACGCCCAGGCCGCCGTCGACGCCGCCGTCCTCCTCCTCGCCGGCCACGTGCGCGACCTGGCACTGCCACTCGACGACTGACCGCGGGCCCGACGACCGCCCGCGCGAGCGACCGGCCGCGGGCGGCGTGCCCCGGCCTCCCGCCGGCTTGCGGCCGGCCGGCCGTGACGGGGCGCGGGCCTTCGTACGGGTCGGGCTTCGTACGGGCCGGGCGCCGACAGGAACGGCGCGCATCGCGCCCCGCACGCCCCCGCCTTCACCCCCGCGCGCCGCTGACGAACCCACCCCCTCCGGCTACGCTGAGTGACGAAGGGTCGGCGAGCCCGCCGACCCCACCACCCCGCGCAGCACCGGAGGGACGCCATGCGCCGTATCAACCAGCTCCTGACGCCGCTGACCAAGGCCGCCACCCGAACCGCCACCCGGACCTCACCCATCCCCGAACTCCCGGCCCCGGCCAGCGGTTTCCTGACCATCGGCAGCACGACCTACATCAACCCGGCCGGCACCTACCCCCTCTTCCACGCCGCCGACGGCACCCCCACCCGCGTCATCAACGACACCGACCACCCCCTCACCATCCTCACGGAGGGTGAGAGATCCCCGTCCGTGGCCGACCTGATCCTGGCTCCGGGCGAACGCACCGAGACCCGCAGGGGCGACTGCGTCCAGGTGGGCTGAGGGCGGGCGGCGCGCAGGGGCGGGCACGGCGCGGCCGCGGCCCTACGCCCACTCCGACCGCAGGCGCGCGTAAGCCGGCGGGGGCGGTGCCGGGGTCGTCCGGTCCAAGGCGTCCAGGGCGGCGCCGAGGACCGGGGGCGCGGTGATGACGTGCGGCACCGCCTTCGGGGCCCGTTCGGCCAGCAGGTGGGTGAGGCGGTCGTGGAGCTGCGGGTGCCGGGCGGCGAGGACGCCACCGCCGAGGATGACCGGGGTCGGTTCGGCGAGCAGGTCCAGGCGTTGGAGGGCGACGGTGGCCAGCACGGCGATCTCCTCCGCCTGGCGGTCCACGACGGCGCGGGCGACGGGGTCGCCGTCCGCGGCGACGGCGAAGAGCAGGGGGGTGAGTTCGTGCCGGCGGGTTTCGGGGATGCGGTGCAGGTGCAGTGCTTCGATCAGCTCCAGCATGGTGGCCAGTCCGAAGTGGGCCGGTAGGGCGCGGGCGAGCGCGCTGGGGGCGCCGCGGCCGTCCTCGGCCCGGGCCGCGCGCCACAGGGCTTCGTCGGCGAGGAAGGAACCGCCGCCCCAGTCGCCGGAGAGTCGGCCGATCGACGGGAAGCGGGCGGTGGCGCCGCCGTGGCCGAGGCCGACGCAGTTGATGCCGGCGCCGCAGACCACGGCGACGCCCAACGGTTCGCCGCCGTCGGGCAGTCCGGCGCGGAGCAGGGCGAAGGTGTCGTTGCGGACGGTGACGGTGTCCGCCCAGCCCCGGGCGGCGATCTCGGCGGTCAGTCGGGTCACTTCGACCGGCAGGTCGGCGTTGGCGAGGAAGGCGGACAGGTGGTCGACGGGGGTGTGGTCGGCCAGGCCGGCCTGGGCGCGGGCCGCGGCGATCAGCGGGGCCAGAGTGTCCACGGCCCGGGCGGTGCCCACCACGGGCGGTTGGAAGCCTCCGCCGCGGGACCGGCCGAGGATCCTGCCGTCCGTGGCCAGGACGGCCACGTCGGTCTTGCTGTTGCCCGCGTCGATGGCGAGGGCGGTGCCGGTCAGGCCCACGTGAGGTGCTCCCGGTTGTGTGCGATCAGCTGGTCGGTGAGCCGGTTCGCGTAGTCGATCTGGCCGATGAGGGGATGTGCGAGGAGCGCGGAGAACACCCGGTCGCGGCCGCCCTTGAGGGCCGCGTCCAGGGCCAGGTGCTCGTAGGCCGTGACGTTGGCGACCAGTCCGGCGAAGAGGGGGGCGAGGGGGCGGAGGGGGAGGGGGGAGGCCCCCCGGGCCGACACCGCCGCCGGCACCTCGATCACCGCATCGTCCGGCAGGAACGGCAACGTCCCGTTGTTGAGGGTGTTGACGATCTGGACGTCGCCGGCCGCCCGGGTCGTCTGACCGCTACCGGCCACCTGGGCCGACTGCCCGCCCCCGGCCGCCCGGGCCGGCAGTTCCTCGCCGCGCGGATCCTCGCCGTCCGAACGCCCCGACCGGCTGACGCTGTTGGGCCCGTCCGTCGCGTCCCCCCGGCCCGTGGTGTCCCCGGCGCCCCCGGTCGTGCCGTTGAGGTTCCCGCCGCCCAGCAGCGAGGAGGTCAGGGCCACCGCGGCCTCGGAGTAGAAGGCGCCGCCGCGCCGGCCGAGGAGTTCGGGCTTCTCGTCGAGCGTGGGGTCGGCGTACAGGTCCAGCAGCTGCCGTTCGATGGCGGTGACCTCGGCGGCGCGGGACGGCTTGGTGCGCAGTTCCTCGACCACCGCGTCGTGTTGGTAGAAGTAGCGCAGGTAGTACGAGGGGACGACGCCCAGCTGGTCCAGGAGCGGGCGGGGCATGCGGATGTCCGCGGCGACCGCGTCGCCGTGCGCGGCGAGGAGCTGGGGCAGGACGTCCGTCCCGTCGACCCGGACGGCCCGTTCCCAGGTGAGGTGGTTGAGGCCGACGTGCTCCAACTCGACGCGCTCCGGAGCCACCCCGAGCAGTGAGGCGAACTTCCGTTGGAAGCCGATGGCCACGTTGCACAGGCCGACGGCCTTGTGGCCGTGGCTGAGCAGGGCCCGGGTGACGATGCCCACCGGATTGGTGAAGTCCACGATCCAGGCGTCCGGGCAGCGCCGGCGGACCCGTTCGGCGATGTCCAGGACGACCGGGACGGTGCGCAGTGCCTTGGCGAGACCGCCGGCGCCGGTGGTCTCCTGCCCGACGCAGCCGCACTCCAGCGGCCAGGTCTCGTCCTGGTTGCGGGCGGCCTGGCCGCCGACCCGCAGTTGGAGGAGGACGGCGTCGGCGCCGTCGAGGCCGGCGTCGAGGTCGTCGGTCCAGGTGATCCGGCCCGGGTGGTCCTGCCGGGCGAAGATCCGCCGGGCCAGCGCGCCGATCAGCTCCAGCCGGTCGGCCGCCGGGTCGATCAGGGCGAGTTCGGTGACCGGCAGGACGTCGCGCAACCGCGCGAAACCGTCGATGAGTTCGGGGGTGTAGGTCGAGCCGCCGCCGACCACTGCCAGCTTCATATCCGTTTCAGCCCTTCACTCCGGTGAGTGTGACGCCTTCGACGAAGGCTTTCTGTGCGAAGAAGAAAACGACGATGACGGGGGCCATGACCAGCACCGTTGCGGCCATGGTGAGGTTCCAGTTGACGCTGTGCGCGGTCTTGAACGACTCCAGGCCGTAGGACAGCGTCCAGGCGGCCGGGTTCTGCGCGGTGTAGATCTGCGGGCCGAAGTAGTCGTTCCAGCAGTAGAAGAACTGGAACAGCGCGATGGCGGCGATGCCCGGACGGGCCATCGGGACGATGATCCGCAGCAGGGTTCTCAGCTCGCCGCAGCCGTCGACCTTCGCGGACTCCACGTACTCCTGGGGGATCGTCAGCAGGAACTGGCGCAGCAGGAAGATCGAGTAGGCGTCGCCGAACGCCATCGGGACGACCAGCGGCCAGATCGACCCGGTCAGGTGGAGTTGTTGGGCCCACACCAGGTACATCGGGATGACCACGACCTGGGGCGGCAGCATCATCGTGGAGATGACGAGGACCATCGCGGTGCGGCGGCCGCGGAAGCGGAAGCGGGCCAGCGCGTAGGCGACGGGGATCGCCGAGCAGACCGTGAAGAGGGTGCCCAGGCCCGCGTAGAGCAGCGAGTTCTTCCACCAGTCGAGGAAGCCGGGGGTGGTGAAGACCGCGGCGTAGTTGGACCAGTGCCACTGGTGCGGCCACAGTTCGCCGCTCATCGCCTGGTCGTCGCTCATGACGGAGGTCAGGAAGACGAAGACGAACGGCAGCAGGAAGAACAGGGCGGCGGCGATGGCGATGGCGTGTACGGCGATCCAGTGCAGCAGCCGTTTGCGGCGGGCCCGGGCGGCCGGGGTGCCGGTGGTGCCGGGCGTGCGGGCCCGGGCGGGACGGCGGGTGAGCGTCGTGGTGGTCACGTCGGATCAGTCCTCGGTCGTGTCGGTTCAGTCGTCCGCCGGGAGCAGGCCGGCGCGCTTGCGCATCAGCAGGGTGGTCACGGCCATCGCGATGACGAACAGCACCAGGGACAGGGCGCAGGCCGCCCCGGTGTTGAAGTTCTGGAAGCCCAGTGAGTAGACGAGCTGTGGCACGGTCAGGGTGGAGTGGTCCGGGTAGCCGGGTTGGATGACGCTGCCGGGGCCGATGGAGACGCCGGAGGCGAGTTTCCCGGCGACCAGTGCCTGGGTGTAGTACTGCATGGTCTGCACGACGCCGGTGACCACGGCGAACAGCACGATCGGGGTGATCGCCGGCCAGGTCACGTAGCGGAACTTCGACCAGGCGCCGGCGCCGTCCAGTTCGGCGGCCTCGTACTGCTCCTTGGGGACGTCCAGCAGTGCCGCCATGAAGATCACCATCAGGTCGCCGATGCCCCACAGGGACAGCAGGACCAGGGAGGGCTTGGCCCAGGTCGGGTCGTTGAACCACTCCGGGGCGGGGATGCCGAGCGCGCCCAGGATCTCGTTGACCGGGCCGGTCGAGGGGTTGAGCAGGAAGACGAACGCGACGGTGGCGGCGACCGGCGGGGCCAGGTACGGCAGGTAGAAGGCGGTGCGGAAGAACCCGGCACCCGATTTGACCTTGGTGATGAGCAGGCCGATGCCCAGGCCGAAGATCACCCGGAGCGCCACCATCACCACGACCAGCCAGAGCGTGTTCCACAACGCGGGCCCGAACAGCGGCATTTGGGTCAGTACGTAGGTCCAGTTCCGCAGGCCCACGAAGGTGGGTTGCTCGATCTGGTTGTAGTGCATGAACGAGAAGTAGCCGGTGGCGATCAGCGGGTAGCCGAAGAAGACCGAGAAGCCGACGAGCCAGGGGGAGAGGAACCCCAGGATGCGGAGGCGTTCGCGGAGCTGTTTGCGGCGGAGTTCCGGGGCGGGGGAGGCGGTGGCTGCCATGCGGGGCGCTCCGTCAGTTCTCGGACTGGAGGTTGTCGGCGTCGATCCGCGCGTCGAGTCCGCGCAGTCCCGCGTCGAGGTCGGGGACCCTTCCGGCTTCCGCCGCGTAGGAGAAGTCCTGGAGGGAGGTCACGTACATGTCGCCGTTGTTGGAGGGCGGCAGGGCGGTGCTGCGGGGGTTCGTGGCGATGCGCAGGAAGGTGCGGAAGTCCGGGTCGGCGTCGAGGCGGGGTGAGGCGAGCGCGGCCTTCGTGGACGGGATGTTGTGGATGGCGTTGGCGAAGGCGACGACCTGGTCGGTGTCGACGGTCAGGAACCTCACCAGTTCCCAGGCGGCGTTCTGGTGCCGGCTGCTGTGCGCGATGCCCGCGATGGTGCCGGTGAGGTAGCCCCGGCCGTAGGCGTCGGCCTGGTCGTCGGGCACCGGCATCGGCGCGACGCCCCACCGGAACGGCGCCTTCGCCTCCTTGAGCATCAGGCCGCGCCATTCGCCGTCCATGTGCATGGCCACCTTCTGCCGCAGGAAGGCGTTCTGCGAGGACATCTCGTCGCCGAAGGTGGTGCGGAACTTCTCCGTCGCGCGGTATCCGCCCTGGGCGTCGATGAGGCCGCGTTGGGTGGTGAGGAAGTCGCGGGTCGCGGGGTCCTCGGCGAGCCGCGCCTTGCCGTTGCGGTCGAAGTAGCGGGGGCCCCACTGGGCGAAGAGCCGGTCCGGGCTGTTCTGGTAGAGCCGGAAGTTCGGCATGAATCCGAGGCGGTGGTAGCCGCCGTCCTGGGTGCGCCGGGTCAGTTTCACGGCGTCCCGCTTCAGTTCCGACATGGTGCGCGGCGGCCGGGTGATGCCGGCCTCCTCGAACGCGTCCTTGTTGTAGTACAGCCCGTAGGCGTCGGCGAGCAGGGGCAGTGCGCACTGCCGGCCGCGGTACTGGGTGTAGTCGAGCAGGGTCTTCGGGAAGACCTTCGCCTTGTCCACGCCGGTCTTCTTCAGGAAGGGGTCGAGGTCCGCCCACATCCCGGACGAGCAGTACTGCCCGACGTTGTTGGTGGTGAACGACGACACCACGTCGGGGGCGTCGCTGCCGCCGGCGCGCAGTGCCTGGTTCATGGTGTCGTCGGAGACGTTGCCGACGGCCTTCACCGTGATGTTGGGGTGCAGCTTCTCGAAGCGCGCGATGCTGTCGTCGATCGCCTTGACCTCGCTGGCGTCGGACCAGCCGTGCCAGAACGTGAGGGTGACCGGCCGGGTGGGGTCGTCGCGGTCGCTGCCGACGCTGGGGTTGGCGCAGCCCGCGGCGAGCAGTCCGGCGGTGGCCAGGGCGACGGTCAGGCCGGTGCCTGCCCGGATCCGTGGGCGGCGGCGTGGGCCGAGGCGTGGACGCGTGCGGACACCCGGGCGCGAGAGCGGCATGCGGACTTCCTTACGTCAGGGGTTCCTTGGGGGCCTGGCGGGGCTCCTCGGCCGGCGCGGCGAGGGGGTCACGCGGTGTCGAAGACGGCGTCGCGCGCCTCGGCGAGCGCCGTGCGCAGGGCGCCGGTGAGGATGGGGTTCCCGGCGATGTCGCTGATCCGGATCTCGGGGCGGGGCAGCGCGAGCCCGGTGAACTCGTCCTGGACCAGGGTCCGCAGGGCCTCCCCGCCGGCCTGCGGCACCTCGCCGGAGAGCACCACCAGGCTGGGGTCGACGACGGCGACGACGGCGGCGAGGCCGGTCGCGAGTCGGCGGGCCACTTCGGCGCGGACGTCGTCCCGGGCCAGGGCCTCGGCGACGGTGCGGACTTCCGGGGCGCCGTACTCGTGGGCGAGGGCGAGGACGCTCGGGGTGCCGACCAGGCGCTGGAACCCGCCGCCGGCGTCCGGCCGGGCGGCGCTGCGGTCGCCGTCCCGGGCGAGCGGTGCGCCGGGCAGCGGCATGTAGCCGATCTCGCCGGCGCCGCCGGTGGCCCCGCGCAGCAGCCGTCCGTCCAGCACGATCGCGGCGCCCACGCCCTCGTCGACCCAGACCAGGACGAAGTCGTCGAAGTCCTGTGCGGCGCCGTCGTGTTGTTCGGCGACGGCGGCGAGGTTCACGTCGTTCTCGATGACCAGCGGGATGCCGAGGACCTCGGCCAGTTCCTCCCGCAGTGCCCGCGACTGCCAGCCGGGCAGGTGGGGCGCGTACCGCAGCAGGCCGGTCTGCGGGTCGAGCGCGCCGGGGGTGCCGATCACCGCGCGGTGCAGTTGCCCGCGCTCCACGCCGGCCGCGGCCAGTGCGCCGTCCACGGCCCGCGCGACGAGGCGGGCGGTCAGGTCGGGGGCGTCGTCGGGGACCGTCGTGGTGTCGACGCGCTGCTCGCCGAGGACGTGTCCGGTGATGTCGGCGACGGCGGCGGTGATGCCGAGTTGGTCCACGGCCAGCGCGGCGACGTGGGCGGCGGCCGGATCGACCTCGTAGAGCTGGGCGCTGGGGCCGGGCCGGCCGGTGACGTTGCCGGTGGTGCGGACCAGTCCTGCCGCGGTCAGCCGCGCCAGGAGTTGGGAGGCGGTCGGCTTCGACAGGCCGGTCAGTTCGCCGATCTGGGTGCGGGTCAGGGGGCCTTGGGAGACCAGCAGGTCCAGTGCGGCCCGGTCGTTCATCGCCCGTAGCACCCTCGGCGTGCCCGGCGTTCCCTGTCCTGCTGCGGCCATGGCTGTTGCCCACCCCGTGTTCCGTGCGGAAGCTGACCGGAAGGTGTCTGTTAGGAAACCTTCCAATTACTGGGAAGGAAGGTAGGCCGCCGGTCAGGTGCGCGTCAATGGTCTGGACGGGGTTCGGTGCCGTACGGGGCCGGACGCGGTGCGCACGGCAAGGGCGGGAAAAGGGGCAAGGACGGGAAGAGGGGCAAGGACGGGAAGAGGGGCGCCCGGCGATCGGCCGGTGCGCCCCTCGGTGTTCCCCCGTGTTCCCCGTGTTCCCTGTGTCCCCCGGCGTTCTCGTGGTGCCCGTGCCCCTGCTCGTCAGGGGGGCGGTGGGGCCCCGGGTCGGCTCAGCCTTCCTGCCAGCCGACGCTGCCGACGCCGGTGCCGCCGTCGCAGGTGGCCTCGGAGTGGTCGCGGGCGCCCGGGTTGAGGGTCCGCCAGGGGCCGGTCTGGTCGGGCCACCAGCCGCAGACCACGGTCACCCGGAAGGCGATGGTGCGGTTGGTGTTGTTGGTGCAGTCCGCGGTGCCGCGGCGGCCGTCGCTGTTGGTGGTGCAGGTGAGGTCGTTCTTGATCTGCGGCCGGGCCGCGGCGGAGGCGGGGGCGGCGGCGGTCAGGGCCGCCGCGCTGCCGAGCATCAGGACCGAAGCGACGGCCCCCGTGGCCACGCGATTGCGGATCTTCATGGTGAAGTCTCCTTCTCCGTCGTTGGTGTCGTTGGTGCCGACATCCCGGACACGAAGCGGGGCCGCGGTACGTATGACAGAGGGGCATGTGATCTGAGTCACATGCCCCTCTGTCATACGTGGGCTGCGGGGTCGCCCCCGGCCGGCGCTCACCGCCCCGACGGGGGCTCCTTGCTCAGCTGCGGCGGGATCGGTGACGTCGCCAGGGACTGCGGCGACGACGGGTTGTTGAGCGCCGACGGGGCGGCGACGGCGGCCGACGGATCGACCGGCGCGTCCTCTTCCTCCTCGGCCGCCGGGCGCGCCGCGAGGTGGATGCCGGCCGCGTCCAGCGCGTGCTTGATGCGCCAGCGCAACTCCCGCTCCACACCGCCCGCCTTGCCCGGCATGGTCTTGGCCGAGACGCCGACCGTGACGGTGTCCAGCGACACCTCGCTCAGGCCCAGCACCTCCACCGGCTCCCACAGCAGTTCGTTCCACGGCTCGGACTTGGACATCGCCTCACCGGCGTCGGTGATCACCTCGCGGGCCCGCTCCAGGTCCTGGTCCGCGGCGATCAGCACGTCGACGGAGGCGGTGGACCAGCCCTGGCTGAGGTTGCCGATCCGCTTGACCTCGCCGTTGCGGATGTACCAGATCGCGCCGTTGGCGCCGCGCAACTTGGTGACCCGCAGGCCGACCTCGATGACCGTGCCGGTGGCCACGCCCGCGTCGATCTCGTCGCCGACGCCGTACTGGTCCTCCAGGATCATGAAGACGCCGGAGAGGAAGTCGGTCACGAGGTTGCGGGCGCCGAAGCCGATCGCGACGCCGGCCACGCCCGCACTGGCCAGCAGCGGCGCCAGGTTGATCTGGAGGACCGAGAGCACCGTCATCGCGGCGGTCCCCATGATCAGGAAGGAGGCGACGCTGCGCAGCACCGAGCCGATCGCCTCCGAGCGCTGCCGCCGCCGCTCGGCGTTGACCAGCAGCCCGCCCAGTGGGGTGTGCTGCGCCGCGGACGCGGTGCGGTTCATCCGCTCGATGAGCTTGGTGATGGTGCGGCGTATCACGTGCCGCAGGACCACCGCGATCACGATGATCAAGATGATCTGGAGCGCGGACGTCAGCCACGTCCCCCAGTTCGCCTGAATCCAGTCGGCGGCGTTCGTCGCCTTCTGGGTGGCCTCGTCGAGGGAGGTCGGACCGGAGGAGCCGGACGCGGCGGTGCGCGGTGGCGCGGCGGCGGCCGTCAGGGCGGACCAGTACACAGCGGAACCTTCCGTGAGGGACAGCAGGCCCGGCCCGCTCAGGGACCCGAGGAAGCCGGGCAGATCTACCACACTAACGGGGCAACGCGGGCGGACCGCGCCTGTGTTCGATCGAACGGCGCCCGGGACGGCCGGAATGAGCAGGATCTGGAGGGATCTGCGGCGCTGTGGTGGAAAACACCTCCGGCCCGTTACCTGGTCATGGTGGCGCTCCGACCAGGCACCGGGGGACACTGTGGGGAGATCGTCCCGGCGCGAGCCACGCGCCGCCGGCGTACAAGGAGGCACCCGTGCCGCACGTCCTGGTCCTCAATGCGTCGTACGAGCCGCTCGGCGTCGTACCGCTCCGCCGCGCGCTCGTCCTCGTCCTCAATGAGAAGGCCGTCAGCCTTGAGGAATCCGGCGCCCTGATGCACAGCGCGACCCATGTCATACCCGCTCCGAGCGTGGTCCGCTTGAAGCGTTTCGTGAGGGTCCCCTTTCGGGGGCCCGTCCCCTTGACCCGCCGGGCGCTGTTCGCCCGGGACGGCGGGCGTTGCATGTACTGCGGTGGCGTCGCAACCAGCGTCGACCACGTCATCCCGCGCAGCCGCGGCGGCCAGCACACCTGGGAGAACGTCGTCGCCGCCTGCCGTCGCTGCAACCACGTCAAGGCCGACCGGCACGTCGCCGAGATCGGTTGGCGGTTGCGCCATCAGCCCGCCCCGCCGTCCGGCCTCGCCTGGCGGATCATCGGGACGGGGCATAGGGACCCGCGCTGGCTGCCCTACTTGCAGCCGTACGGCGCGGATGACGCCCTGGCCCGGATCGATGCCGTATCGGCGTAGATCCGGGCTTCTGCGTCTGTTGAGGCGGCGGTTTCGGTGTGGCGGGGGTTCCTCGGAGCCCCCGCCACGGCGCGTCACCGGCCGCGCACCGCGTACGCCTCGACGCCCCACAGCGAGTAGCCGAACCGCGTCGCCCGCTCGTCGCCCTGGATGCGGACGTAGCGGGCGTCCGCGGCGTCCATCCGGATCGCCTCCCGGCCGCCCTTGCCGTGGCGGACCGTGGCGGCGGTGCGCCAGGTGCGGCCGTCCGCCGAGACCTGGACGCGGTACGCGGACGCGTGGGCGGCCTGCCAGTGCAGGACGACCAGGCCCAGCCGGGTCGGCGCGGGCAGCGCGAACTGCAACCAGGCGGCGTCCTCGGCGGGGGAGGACCAGCGGGTCTTCGGGTCGCCGTCGGTGGCCGCCGAGGCCGGGAAGTCGTCCGTCTCGTCGCCGGAGGACGTGGCCGCCGCGCCGCGCGCCAGGTCGGGGCCGCCGGTGGGCGGGAACACCCGGAGGGTCAGCTGCCGCTCCTGCCCGGCGAAGCCGACCGTGACCCGGTATGTCCCGGACGGGGTGTCCTCGGGGACGTCCACGTCCAGCGGGACGAGCGCGGTGCCGCCGCGCGGGGCGGTCACCTCCGGGGGCGCGTGGACGGCGAAGCCCTTGGGCGCGATGACCTTCAGGGGGCCGTGCACCGCGCCGGGGCGGCGGGAGGAGAGCAGGGCCTGCACCGTGGTGCGGCCGCCGGTCTGCGCTTCGGTCTGGGTGCGGGAGAGCTCCAGGCCGGCCCGCGGGCCGTCGTCGTACCACGGGGTGAGGGCCTGCACGGACGGCTTCGGGGCGTCGTCGCCCCAGGTCAGGCGGATCGCGTCGGCGCGCAGCCCGTCGGTGCGGGTCTCCGTCCAGCCGGTCGCGGACAGCGGGCCGAGCCGCTGCCAGCCGGCCCCCGGCACGTGGGCTTCGAGGGAGGCCGCGCCGGACGCCGGGCCCGGTGCGGTGAGCGCGGTGACCGCGGTCAGTGGCCGGACCCGGGGGAAGGGCACGGTCAGTGACGTCCGGCCGTCGTCGCGGTCCGGGGTCGGGGCGCCGCCGTGCGCCCCGGTCCAGGCGTCCGCCTCGGTCATCGCCCGGTCCAGGAACGGCCCCAGGACGCCCTTGCCGACCGTCACCGGGCTCCCGTCGAGCTGCGTGCGCAGCCGCCGCACGGTGCGCTGCGCCGCCCAGGCCGCGTCGCCGTCGTCCCGGGCCTGCGCCAGCAGGGTGTCCACGGCCTGCGCCCCGGCGGTGCCGAAGCGGGCCAACTGCTCGGCCCACGGGCCGACTTCGGCCCGCAGGTCGGAGGTGAGGCCCTTGGGCGCGCTGCTCATGGCGCCGAACGCGGCCCGCAGTGCCCGCGCGGCCTTGGCGTAGTCCTCGTCGGTGCCGGGCCGGCCGTGGTTGAGGGCGGCCGCGCGGGTCTGCCAGACGCGGTCGATCAGCGGCGTGAGGTAGCCCGACTCCTCGCGGTTGAGCAGCGAGGACGCGGCGTTGCCGGCCAGCGTGCGCAGCGCCGCGCGCGCCGTGGGATCGCCGCCGGCGAGGTCGTCGATGGCCGCCTCCCAGGACTGCGCGGGCCGGTAGTCGCGCGGGTTCCAGGCGTAGTCGGCGGCGGTGAACAGCGGGATCCGGGACGCCAGCGGCTGCTCCATGGCGTTGGCGAGCAGCGCCGCCGAGCCGGTGGCGACGGCCGGTTCGCGGCCCGTGTAGGGGCCGAGGAAGATCCGGTCCTGTGCGTAGTCGTTGACCGGGTAGTTGTCCATGGTGACCAGCGGGTGGCCGAACGCCTCGCGGGCGGCGGACAGTTCGCCGCCGGTGATGGTCCGCGGAACCACCCCGACGCCCGTCCAGGCCACCTCCACCCGGTCGTTGAGCGCCGCCGCCAGCGCACTGCGGTAGGCGGTCGCGCCGTCCTGGTAGAACTCGGTCGGCATCAGGGACAGCGGGGCGGCGCCGGGGTGCCGCTCGGCGAGGTGCCGGGCCAGTGCGTTGGCGACGCCCGCCTGGGCCTTGGCGGCGGCCTGCGGCCCGGTCCCGAAGGTCTCCGCGTCGGCGGCGCAGTGCCATTCGCTGTAGCTGACGTCCTGGAACTGGAGCTGGAAGGACCGCACGCCCAGCGCCCACATCGCGTCCACCTTGCGGCGCAGCGCCCGCAGGTCGTCCGCCGAGGACAGGCACATCGCCTGGCCGGGCGCCACCGCCCAGCCGAGCGTGACGTGGTTGGCGCGGGCCCGCTCGGCCAGCGCCCGGAAGTCGGCGCGCTGCGCGGCCGGGTAGGGGTCGCGCCACCGCGCCTGCCGGTAGGGGTCGTCCCCGGGCGCGTAGAGGTACTGGTTCTGCTTGGTGCGGCCCATGAAGTCCAGCTGGGCCAGGCGCTGCGGCCGGCTCCACGGCTGTCCGTAGAAGCCCTCGGTGGTGCCGCGGACGCCGGTGGCCGGCCAGTCCCGGACGGTCACCGAGGCCAGCTGCCGCGCACCGGCCTCGCCGGCGGGGGCGTCGGTGACGAGCTGGCGCAGGGTCTGGGCGGCGTGGAAGAGGCCGTCCGGGCCGACGCCGTCCAGTGCGACGGTGTCCCGGTCGGCGACCTGGCCCACGGCCAGGCGGTAGCCGCCGGACGGCAGGTCGCCGCGGGGCGGCACCCGCAGCGCCCGTAGGGCGTCGTCGGCGGGCGCCCCGCCGACCAGCAGCACCGGCCCGCCCGCGGGTGGCCGCTCACCGGGCGCGATCTGCCGGACGGTGCGCACTCCGGCGTCCCGCAGCAGTCCGCGCAGCACGTCGAGGGCGTACGGGTCGGTGTCCGGCGCGGCCACCAGCACCGCCGTCGGGCCGAGCGGGACGGCCGCGCCGAGCCGCCGCATCGACTGCGGGCGCGGCCAGACCGCGGGCGGCGCACCGGCGTCGGCGGGGCGGTCGGGCCGGTCGGGGGTGCCCGCCGCGGGGCCGGTCGGGGTCGCGTGGGCGGCCGGTGCGCCGCCGAGCAGCCCTCCTATGACGGCCGCGGCCAGTGCGGTGGTCCCGGCCAGCCGCGCCCGGCTGCCACCCCTGCCCGTACCGGCCCTACCGCCCCACACGCCCCGGACTCGCACGGTCGCTCCTCGTCCCCGTCTCTCGCGCTCACCGGCTCCCGCCGGTTCCCCCTGTGGCCCGCCGCCCGGCCGCCGCGTCGCCACCGCGCGCCCGGGCCCGCCCGGTCGACGGGGGCCGCGGTGCGGGTGGGTGGTCGTGGTGCGGGTGGGGCGGCACCGCGGGTTCCGTCACCCTCAGTGCCCGTTCGGACAGACCTTCGGCCGTGAGCCCACCATTGTGCCGGAGAGGGTGTCAACCGGGCCCGTCCCGCGCTCCTGGACATCCGTCGGGGCGGCCCCTCCACGACCCGTCTTTATGACCCGGACATGACATGTCCCCACCGCAGGAATTGCGCCCCGAGGCGGCGTCGTCCGGCGTTCTGTGCGCCACACGGCGCTCCCCGCCGCGAAATCGCCGGCACGGGCCCTACTGTGACGTGAGTCACGTTTACTGGGTAGAGACGTCTGCTCTCGTGTCGACTGGGTAGGGCAGACGTGTCCCACTACCGATGAACGGGAGGCCCCTCGTGGCCGCATCCGCTCAACTCCTCCTCGACGCGCTCGCCGCGAAACCCTGCGGCGAGCCCGGGCTCTTCGACGGGGTGTCCGGCCCCGACTCCGGCCTGGAGGGCTCCGGCTCGTTCAGCTTCGCCGAGCCGCCGCTCACCAGCGAGCCCCCGCTCGCCGACAGCGCCCCGCTCACCAGCGAGGTCCCCATCTCCGCCGAACTCCCGCTGACCAGCGAGCCGACGGCCACCGGACTGGGCACGGAGTCGATGGAGGTCTGAGCGCCATGGGCCGCGCCCGGCTCGCCCGGCTCCACGGCATCGCCACCTCCTACGAGCCCGCGCCGGGCCGCACCGTCCACGTCTCCGACGACACCGTCGTCGCGGTGCTCGCCGCACTCGGCGTCGACGCCTCCACCCCCCAGGCCGTCCGCACCGCCCTCGCCGCCCACGAGCGGACCGCCGGCCGGGCCCTGCTGCCCCCCACCGTCACCGCCCGCAGCGGCCGCGCCCCACGCCTGCCCGACCTCCCCGACGGCACCGTCCTGCGCGTCGGCACCGAGGACGGCACCGTCCTCGGCGCGGAGGTGCGCGACGGCACCCCGCACGGCGGCACCGAGGACCCGACCGCGCTGGCCCGCCTCCCGCTCGGCGTCCACGACCTCCGCGCCGACGCCCCCGACGGTCGCAGCGCCCGCGCCCACCTGATCGTCGCCCCCGACGCGGTGCCCGCCCCGCCCGGCCGCAGCCACGGCTTCCTGGTCCAGCTCTACTCCCTGCTCTCCCGGCACTCCTGGGGCATGGGGGACCTCGGCGACCTCGCCGACCTCGCCGCCTGGTCCGGACGCGCCCTGGGTACCGGCTTCGTCCAGCTCAACCCGCTGCACGCGGCGGTCCCCGGGGCGCCCACCGACCCGTCCCCCTACCGTCCCTCCTCCCGGCGCTTCCCCGACCCCGTCCACCTGCGCATCGAGCAGGTCCCCGAGTACGCCCTGCTGACCGGCGACGCCCGCGTGCGGGCCGACGAACTGGCCGCCCGGGCCCGCACGTTGCGCGAGGACGTCCTCGACCGCGGCGGACTGATCGACCGGGACGCCGTCTGGGCCCTCAAGCGGGAGGCCCTGGAACTCCTCGCCGCCGTCCCGCTCAGTCCCGGCCGGCGCGCCGCCTACTGCGCGTTCCTCGCCGAACAGGGCCGGGACCTGGACGACCACGCCACCTGGTGCGCGCTCGCCGAGCGGCACGGCTCCGACTGGCGCGGCTGGCCGACCGGACTGCGCGACCCCCGCTCCCCGCAGACCGGCCGGATCCGCCACGACCTGCTGGACCGGATCGACTTCCACTGCCGGCTCGCCTGGTTCACCGACCAGCAGTTGGCCGCCGCCCAACGGGACGCCCGGGAGGCCGGCATGGCCATCGGGCTCGTCCACGACCTCGCCGTCGGCGTCCACCCCTCCGGCGCGGACACCTGGGCCCAACAGGACGCCTTCGCCGCCGGCATGTCCATCGGGGCGCCCCCGGACGCCTTCAACTCCCGGGGCCAGGACTGGGGTCTGCCGCCCTGGCGCCCGAACGCCCTGGCCGGGTCCGGCTACGCGCCCTACCGCGCCCTGCTGCGCGGTCTGCTCCGGCACGCCGGCGCGCTCCGCATTGACCACGTGATGGGCCTGTTCCGGTTGTGGTGGGTCCCCGAGGGCCGGCCGCCCACCGAGGGCGCCTACGTCCGCTACGACGGCGAGGCGATGCTCTCCGCACTGGCCCTGGAGGCGCACCGGGCCGGCGCGGCGGTGATCGGCGAGGACCTGGGCACCGTCGAGCCGGGCGTCCGCGAGGCGCTCGCGGAACGGGGCGTCCTGGGCACCTCGGTCCTGTGGTTCGAGCGTGCCTACGGCAACGGCGACGCCGCGACGGACGGTGCCGCGACGGACGGCGCCGCGGCCGGCGGTGCCGGGGATCCGGCGCCGGCGTCGGAAGGGACCGTGGCCCCGGCCCGGATCCTGGCCCCCGGCGAATGGCGGGCCGGCTGCCTGGCCACCGTCACCACCCACGACCTGCCGCCCACCGCCGCCCGGCTCGCCGGCGACGACGTCGCGCTGCGCGCCCGCCTCGGCCTGCTCGCCGGCCCGCCCGAGCGCGAGCGCTCCCGGGCCGCCCACGAACTGCGCGAATGGCTCGGCGCGCTCACCCGCCACGGGCTGCTGCCCAAGGGCGTCCGCGACGAGGAGGCGGTGGTCCGGGCCGTCCACCGCTTCCTGCTGCGCACCCCGGCCCGGATGGTCGGCATCTGGCTCCCGGACGCGGTGGGCGACCGCCGCCCGCAGAACCTCCCCGGGACCTGGGACGAGTACCCCAACTGGCGCCTGCCCATCGCCGGCCCCGACGGCCGCCCGCACACCCTCGAAGAACTGGCCGCCTCGCCCCGCCTGCACGCGCTGATGCGGGAGCTGGCCACCGCCGCGCCCTGAGCCGGCACGGCCCGCGGCGCCGGTCCGGCCTGCCGGGACGTCGCTAGCCCCACCCCGGACGCGCGCGGCCGAGTGCCGTCCGCTACGTTGAACGGGTGAGCAACAAGGTCAAGAACACCGCCCTGCGCGCCGGAACCATCACCGCCGGCACCGCGCTGATGCTGCTGATGTCGTCCCCCGCGTTTGCGCTCACCCGCGACGACGGTGACGACCCGGGTCCGGGCCTGAACGTGATCCAGACGCTCGGCCTCTACGTCGTGACGCCCATCGTGCTCTTCCTCGTCATCGCCGGGCTCGTCGTGATGACCGACAAGTCCCGCAAGCAGGCCAAGTCCAAGGGCTGACGACAGTCTCGCGCGGGCCGCGCGCCCGCATCCGCGACGCCTTCACAAGGGGCGCCCACCGGTTCTTCCCGGACCGGTGGGCGCCCCTTTGCGTTGCCCGGCAAAGGTCACGAAAAACCGGACATGGAGCGTCAGTTGCGGATGTTCCGGGTGATTCACCCCTTGGGGAAGTGTTTAACCGGGCCGTACCTACGATGGCGTAACCTACGGGGCCGTAAGTCCAAACCTACGGAGCCGTAGGTCCGTCGTCCCCTGGAGTTCCCTCGTGACCATCGCCCCCGACCGCCTCGACGGAGCGCGCGGCCAGGCCGCCTGGACCGACGCCCGGCTGCTGTACGCCCTCGAAGAGGTCGTCGAGAAGGAGCTGAACCGGCACCTGAAGGTCGCCAAGGAATGGATGCCGCACGAGTACGTGCCGTGGAGCGACGGGCGGAACTTCGACGGGGTGCTGGACGGCGAGGCGTGGGCCCCCGACCAGTCCAAGGTGACCTCGATCGGCCGCACCGCGCTGGTGGTCAACCTCCTCACCGAGGACAACCTCCCCAGCTACCACCACGAGATCGCCACCCTCTTCGGGCGGGACGGGGCGTGGGGCACCTGGGTCCACCGCTGGACGGCGGAGGAGGGTCGGCACGGCATCGTGATGCGCGACTACCTGCTCACCAGCCGTGCCGTCGACCCGGTCGAGCTGGAGCGGTTCCGGATGGCCCACATGTCCGCCGGGTTCGAGTCCGACAACGCGCACAGCATGCTGCACTCGGTGGCCTACGTCGCCTTCCAGGAGCTGGCCACCCGGATCTCGCACCGCAACACCGGCCGGCACTCCGGCGACCCGGTGTGCGACCAGATGCTGGCCCGGATCGCCAACGACGAGAACCTCCACATGGTCTTCTACCGCAACCTCCTCGGTGCGGCCTTCGAGCTGGCCCCCGACCGGACGATGTGCGCCGTGCGGGACGTGGTCACCGGCTTCCGGATGCCCGGCCACGGCATGCCCGGCTTCGAGCGGGCCGCCGTGCAGATGGCCCTCGGCGGGATCTACAACCTGCGGATCCACCACGACGACGTGCTCCAGCCGGTGCTGCGCCACCTGAGGGTCCTGGAGCGCGGCGGGCTGGGCCCGGAGGGGCTCGCCGCCCAGGAGGAGCTCGGGGCGTTCCTGGAGGGCCTGGACGGGCAGGCGCGCCGCTTCGACGAGCGGCAGGCCGCGATCCTGGCCCGCCGGGCGGCCCGCGGCTGAGTGCCGCTTCGACCATTCCTTTCAGTTTCCCTGAAAGGAATGGTCTGAATTATTCGATGGACCTGATGGTTGGCTGACTGCCACGGTGGATCCGTATCCACCATCGAGGGAGAGGAAACCGTGGCAGTCCTGGAGCGGGCCCGCGCACACCGCACACCGTCCACGCAGGCCGTGGGGCTGACCCTGGCCCTGACGGCGACCGTCGTCTGGTCCGGCAACTTCGTCATCGCCCGGGCCCTGCACGACACCGTGCCGCCCGTCCAGACCGCGTTCTGGCGCTGGATCATCGCCTTGCTGGCGGTCGCCCCATTCGCCCTGGGGCAGGTCCGCCGGGAGTGGCCGGTGATCCGTCGGCATCTCGGATTCCTGTCCCTGGCCGCCCTGTTGGGCGTCACGCTCTTCAACACCCTCATCTACACGGCCGGGAAGAGCACCTCCGCCACCAACATGGCGATGATCGCGGCGGCTTCGCCGATGATGATCGCCCTCTTCGACCTGATCGGCGGCCGGCGCGGCGGTCGCGAACCGCTGGGCGCCCGCCGCGCCGCGGGCATGGTGCTCGCCCTGCTGGGCGTGGTCACCCTGGTCGGCAAGGGCTCGCCCGCCGCGGTGCTGCACCTGGACTTCGCCGGCGGCGACCTGTGGATGCTCGCCGCCACCGCCACCTTCGCCGGCTACAGCGCACTGCTGCGCCGCCGCCCCGAGGGGATCGGCGGGCTCTCGTTCCTGTTCGCGACGTTCGCACTGGGCGCCGCGATGCTGCTGCCCGCCTACGCCGTCTCCCTCGGTGTCGAGGGCGGCTTCCCGCTCACCGCCGGCACGGCCGGACCGCTGCTCTACATCGGCGTGTGCTCCTCCGCCGTCGCCTACTTCACCTGGAACAAGGCGATCGCCCTGGTCGGCGCCGCCCGCGCCGGGGTCGTCTACTACCTCCAGCCGGTCTGCGTGGCGCTGCTCTCGCTGGCCGTCCTGGGAGAGGGCATCACCGCGGTGCAGGTGCTCTGCATGGCGCTGATCGTCGCCGGGGTGGCCCTGGGGGCGGCGGGCGGCAGACGGTGACCGGACCGGCCGCGCCGGGTGCGTACGCTGCCCGCATGGCCGACTGGGACATCAAGAAGCTGCGCATCCTGCGCACCCTGGAGGAATTGGGCACGGTCACCGCGACCGCCGAGGCGCTGCACATGACGCCCTCGGCGGTTTCGCAGCAGCTGACCGGGCTCGCCAAGTCCCTCGGGGTGACGCTCCTGGAGGCGCACGGCCGGCGGGTCCGGCTCACCGGCGCCGCCCAACTGGTGCTGCGGCACGCCGAGGCGGTCTTCGCGCAGCTGGAACGGGCCGACGCGGACCTGCTCGGCTACCTCCAGGGCGAGGCCGGCACGGTGCGGGTCGGGGCGTTCTCCACTGCCATCCCGGCCCTGGTGGTGCCGGCCGTCCAGGAGCTGCGCCGCACCCACCCGGGCCTGGCCGTGACCGTGCGGGAGGCGGAGGCGGAGGCCGCGTACGAGCTGCTGGCCGAGGGCAGCGTCGACCTGGCGCTGTCGCTGGCCGCGCACGCGCCCACCCCGCGCGACCCGAAGTTCAGCCGGGTCTCCCTGCTCGCCGACCCGTTGGACGTGGCGCTGCCGGCCGGCCACCCGTTGGCCGCCGAGCCGGGGCTGCGGCTGGCCGACCTGGCCGGCGAACCGTGGATCTTCGGCAGCAGCGGCCCGTGGTCCCAGATCACCACCGCCGCCTGCGAGAACGCCGGGTTCGTCCCGGAACAGGCGCACTCCGCCGCCGACTGGAGCGCGATCTGGGCGATGGTCGCCGCCGGGATGGGCGTGGCCCTGGTGCCCCGGATGGCGATGGCCGGCGGCCTGCGGGCCCCCGGGCGCGGCAGCGGGGTCGCGCTGCGGGTGCTCCACGCCGACCAGCCGCGCCGCCACGTGGTCGCCGCCGCCCGGCGCGGCTCCGAAGGGGCGCCCGGGCTCGCCCGGGTGCTGGCCGCGCTGCGGCAGGCGGCCGCCGCCCAGGCGGCCGTGGGCCGCACCGGCGGCGAGTGACCCCGACGCCGTGGGCCGGCCGCCGGCCCGAGCGGACCGAAAGCGTCCGCTCAACCGCGACCTTTCAGTCCCGCTGAAGATATTCCTCACGAACTTTCGATGGACCTGTCGGGTGTTCTGCTGCGACGGTGGACCGGTCCCCAGCACCGCACGCAGGAGCAGAAGGGAAACGCATGTCCGCCACCCCGGCCGCCGATTCCACCGATCCGCACGCCAACGACGCCCAGCCGTACTCCGGCGGCGACCCGTACGCCGACTACCGCGGCGGTGACTTCTCCTTCACGTCGCTCGTCGACCTGGCCGACCGCCGCTTCGGCGCCGGTGTGATCGCCGCCAACGACGAGTTCTTCGCCGAGCGGGAGAACCTGCTGAAGTCGAACCCGGCGGTCTTCGACCCCGAGCACTTCGGTCACAAGGGCAAGATCATGGACGGCTGGGAGACCCGGCGCCGCCGGGGCGCCGACGGCGACCACCCCTTCCCCACCGAGGACGAGCACGACTGGGCGCTGATCCGCCTCGCCGCCCCCGGCGTGATCCGCGGCATCATCGTCGACACCGCCCACTTCCGCGGCAACTACCCGCAGCAGGTCACCGTCGAGGCCACCGCGCTGCCCGGCAGCCCCAGCCCCGAGGACCTGCTCGCCGACGGCGTGAAGTGGGAGGAGCTCGTACCCCGCACCCCCGTGCGCGGCCACGCGGCCAACGGCTTCGAGGTCACCGCCGAGCGCCGCTTCACCCACCTCCGCCTCAAGCAGCACCCCGACGGCGGCATAGCCCGCCTGCGGGTCTACGGCGAGGTCGTCCCGGACCCGGAGTGGCTGGACGTCCTGGGCACCCTGGACCTGGCCTCGGTGATGCACGGCGGCACCGTCGAGGACGCGTCGGACCGCTTCTACTCCTCGCCCACCCAGATCATCCAGCCCGACCTGTCGCGCAAGATGGACGACGGCTGGGAGAACCGCCGCCGCCGGGTCCGCGGCACCAACGACTGGGTGCTCTTCAAGCTCGCCGCGCAGGGCGAGGTCCGCGCCGTCGAGATCGACACCGCCTACCTCAAGGGCAACTCGGCCGGCTGGGCCCGGCTCTCCGCCTGCGACGGCAACCCGGACGACGCCTCCTCGTGGTTCGAGGTGCTGCCCAAGACCAAGCTCCAGCCCGACACCCCGCACCGCTTCGTGCTGCCCCGCCGGGTCACCGCCACCCACGTCCGCCTGGACGTCTACCCCGACGGCGGCCTGGCCCGGATGCGGGTGCACGGCGACCTCACCGAGGCCGGCCGGGCCGAACTGGTCCGCCGCTTCGACGAGCTGAGCGGCTGATCCGCCCGTCCCGCCGGGCCCCGTAGGAGGGGGACGGGGCCCGGCGGTCCGCCCCGCGCGCGCCGCGCGGCGGGGCCACTCGACCCGCCCGGCGGACGGTCACGCTCCTGACGCCCGTCCGCCGGGCGATTCCACCTCGCGGGCCCGGGCCCGCAGCAAGGGCGTGCCCCCGGAACCGCACCGGTTCCGGGGGCACGCCCCTTCTCGTACCGCTTCTCGTACCGCGCCGGTCAGGCCCCGGCGGCCGCGTCCGCCGCCCGGGCCTTCAGCGCCCGCTCGACGCCGGCCCGCGACTCGGTCACCAGGCGGCGCAGCGCGGGGCTCGGGTCGACCTGCGCCAGCCAGGCGTCGGTGGCGTCCAGGGTCTCCTGGGAGACCTGGAGGGCCGGGTAGTGGCCCACCACGATCTGCTGCGCCATCTCGTGGCTGCGGCTGTCCCACACGCCCTTGACCGCCGCGAAGTACTGCGCGGTGTACGGCGCCAGCAGCTCCCGCTGGTCGGGCTGGACGAAGCCGGCGATGACGGCCTCCTGCACGGCGTTGGGGAGCGCGTCGGACTCCACCACCGAGGCCCAGGCCGCGGCCTTCGCCTCCGCGGTCGGCCGGGCGGCGCGCGCCGTCGCCGCGTGCCGCTCGCCCGCCGACGTCGCGTCCCGCGCCAGCTCGGCCGCGATCTCCGCCTCGTCGGCCCGGCCGGTGGCCGCCAGCCGCTCCAGCAGCGCCCAGCGCAGCTCGGTGTCCACGGCGAGCCCGGGCAGCTCCTGGGTGCCGTCCAGCAGGCCCTGAAGGAGGTCCAGCTGCGCGTCGGTGCGGGCCGCCGCGGCGAACGCCCGGGCCCACGCCAACTGGTGGTCGCTGCCGGCCTCGGCGGCCCGCAGGTGCGTCAGCGCCGCCTCGGTCCAGGTCGCCAGGCCGCTCTCGCGCCACTCCGGCGCCGCGTACAGGTCCAGCGCCAGCTTCACCTGGCGGTGCAGCGACTGGACCACGCCGATGTCGGTCTCCTTGCCGATGCCGGAGAGCACCAGCGCCAGGTAGTCCCGGGCCGGCAGTTCGCCGTCCCGGGTCATGTCCCAGGCCGAGGCCCACGACAGCGCCCGCGGCAGCGACTCGGTGAAGTCCCCGAGGTGCGCGGTGACGACCTTCAGCGACTGCTCGTCCATCCGCACCTTGGCGTAGGACAGGTCGCCGTCGTTGAGCAGGATCACGTCCGGCCGGCGGAAGCCCGCCGGGAACGGCACCTCGGTCCGCTCGCCGTCCACGTCCAGCTCGACGCCGCCGGTGCGGACCAGCTTGCCGTCCGTCAGGTCGTAGTAGCCGATCCCGATCCGGTGCGGCCGCAGCACCGGCTCGCCGGTCGCCCCGGCCGGCAGCGCCGGCGCCTCCTGGCGCACCGCGAAGGCGGTGACGGTACCGTCCTCGGCCACCTCGATCTCGGGCCGCAGCACGTTGATGCCGGCCGTCTCCAGCCACTTCTTCGACCAGGTGGCGAGGTCCCGGCCGCTGGTCTTCTCCAGCGCGCCCAGCAGGTCGCTCAGCCGGGTGTTGCCGTAGGCGTGCGCCTTGAAGTACGCCTGCACGCCCTTGAAGAACTCGTCCATGCCGACGTAGGCCACCAGCTGCTTGAGGACGCTGGCGCCCTTGGCGTAGGTGATGCCGTCGAAGTTGACCAGGACGTCGTCCAGGTCGTGGATCTCCGCCATGATCGGGTGGGTGGACGGCAGTTGGTCCTGCCGGTACGCCCAGGTCTTCATGGAGTTGGCGAACGTGGTCCAGGAGTGCGGCCACTTGCTGCCCGGCGCGTACGCCTGGCAGGCGATCGAGGTGTAGGTGGCGAACGACTCGTTCAGCCACAGGTCGTTCCACCACTCCATGGTGACCAGGTCGCCGAACCACATGTGCGCCAGCTCGTGCAGGATCGTCTCGGCACGCACCTCGTAGGCCGCGTCCGTCACCTTCGAGCGGAAGATGTACTGGTCGCGGATGGTGACCGCACCGGCGTTCTCCATCGCCCCGGCGTTGAACTCCGGCACGAAGAGCTGGTCGTACTTGGCGAACGGGTAGTCGTAGGCGAACTTCTCCTGGAACCAGTCGAAGCCCTGCCGGGTGACCGCGAAGATCTCCTCCGCGTCCAGGTGCTCGGCCAGCGACGGCCGGCAGTAGATCCCCAGCGGCACCGACCGGCCGTCGGCGCCCTCCCAGGTGCTGTGCACGCTGTGGTACGGCCCGACGATCAGGGCCGTGATGTAGGTGGAGATCCGCGGCGTGGGCGCGAACCGCCAGACCGTGCCGTCCGCGCCGACCGGCTCCGGCGTCGGCGAGTTCGAGACCACCGTCCAGCCCTGCGGCGCCGTCACGGTGAACTGGAAGGTGGCCTTCAGGTCCGGCTGCTCGAAACTGGCGAACACCCGGCGGGCGTCCGGCACCTCGAACTGCGTGTAGAGGTAGGTCTGCTGGTCCACCGGGTCGACGAACCGGTGCAGCCCCTCACCGCTGTTGGTGTACGCGCAGTCGGCGACCACCGTCAGCTCGTTGCGGCCCTGCCGCAGCCCGGACAGCGCGATCCGCGAGTCCTCGAACACCGTCGCCGCGTCGAGCGCCGTGCCGTTCAGCACCACCTCGTGCACGGTCGGCGCGACCAGGTCGATGAACGACGCCGCGCCGTCCTCGCCGGCGACGTCGAACCGCACCGTCGTCACCGACCGGAACGTGCCGCTCCCCTCCTGTGCCCCGCTCAGGTCCAGCTCGATCGCGTACGCGTCCACGGTCAGCAGGCGCGCGCGCTCCTGGGCCTCTTCCCGGGTCAGATTCGTACCAGGCACCCGTCCCTCTCCTTCACGATCGGTCATATCGCAGCGTCCGGCCATCCTTCCACGGCGCCGCCGCGGCCAGGACGACGTCCGGATCCCGCCAGCGGCCCGGCCGCGGAGCGCCGAACCTGTCTGCATGACGACGTACGCACCGCTTCCGATCCCGGCCGCCACCCTCACCGAGCTGCGCGGCACCGACGACGCCGGCCGCCCCATGGAGCCCTACACCGCCCGCGCGGACGGGGCGCCGGTGGACTGCGTGGGCAGCCCGCTGCGCTGCTGCCTGCGGGCCATAGAGGAGGGCGAGCGGGTCGCCCTGGTCTCCTACGCGCCGCTGCGCCGCTGGGCCGCGGAGACCGGCGCCGCCCCGGGGGCCTACGACGAGCAGGGACCGGTCTTCATCCACGCCCAACCGTGCCCCGGGCCGGACCCGGCCGCCGACCCCTACCCGCACGCCCGCGCCGGGGCCCTGCGGACCCTGCGGCGCTACGACCGGCAGGGCCGGATCGCCGGCGGGCGGTACTTCGAGATCCCCGAGGACGCCGGAGCCGGCTTCGAGGCGGCCTTCGACGAGGCGTTCGCCGACCCCGAGGTGGCGGCCGTCCACGTCCGGGCGCTGGAGTACGGCTGCTTCCTGTACGAGGTGCGCCGCCCCTGACCCGGCGGGGCGCCGCAACGGCCGCGGTGCGTGCCGTGGGCGGGCGGGTCAGCCGCGCAGCTCGGCGGCGACCAGCTCGGCGATCTGGACGGCGTTCAGCGCCGCGCCCTTGCGGAGGTTGTCGTTGGTGACGAACAGCGCGAGGCCGTTGTCGACGGTCTCGTCCCGGCGGATCCGGCCCACGAAGGAGGCGTCCTGGCCGGCGGCCTGGAGCGGGGTGGGGACGTCGGAGAGCGCGACGCCGGGGGCGCCGGCCAGCAGCTCCTGGGCGCGCTCGGGGGAGATCGGGCGCGCGAAGCGGGCGTTGACCTGGAGGGAGTGGCCGCTGAAGACGGGGACGCGGACGCAGGTGCCGGACACCTTCAGCTCCGGGATGTCCAGGATCTTGCGGCTCTCGTTGCGGAGCTTCTGCTCCTCGTCGGTCTCGTTCAGCCCGTCGTCGACGATCGAGCCGGCCATCGGCAGGACGTTGAAGGCGATCGGGCGGACGTAGGTCTCCGGGTTCGGGAACTCCACCGCGGCACCGTCGTGCGTCAGCTTGGTGGCGTCCTGCTCGACGACCTTGCGGGTCTGCCCGTCCAGCTCGGCGACGCCGGCCAGGCCGCTGCCGGAGACCGCCTGGTAGGTGGCGACGACCAGGGAGACCAGTCCGGCCTCCTCGTGCAGCGGACGCAGCACCGGCATGGCGGCCATGGTCGTGCAGTTCGGGTTGGCGATGATGCCCTTGGGCCGGTCGGTGATGGCCTGCGGGTTGACCTCGGAGACCACCAGCGGCACCTGCGGGTCGCGGCGCCAGGCCGAGGAGTTGTCGATCACGACCGGGCCGGCCGCGGCGACCTTCTCCGCCAGCGCCTTGGACGTGGTGCCACCGGCCGAGAAGAGGACGATGTCCAGACCGGAGTAGTCCGCGGTGGCCGCGTCCTCGACCGTGATCTCGGTGTCCTGCCAGGGCAGCGTCCGTCCGGCGGACCGGGCCGAAGCGAACAGCCGCAGCTGCTCGACAGGGAAGTTGCGCTCGGCGAGAATGCGCCGCATCACGCCGCCGACCTGTCCGGTCGCTCCGACGATTCCGATCCTCATGGGACTCCTTCTTTCTGACCTGGCCCGCTGGCCTGGCTCCGGGTGTCTGCTGGAACACCTGCTCAGTGGCGCTCCCATCATGTGTGTGAGACCCGTCGCCTTGTCCAATCCATTCCAATAGATGGAGAAGCGGACCGCACGGTTGCGCACGGAGCGTGCCCGACGATTGCGGAACGTCACCCTCCGTGAGGGCGTGGTCAGCGCGGGAGGACCACCACGTACCGCGGCGGCTCCCGGTCGGCTGCCGCCATCAGTGCCGTGCGCACCACCGTGGCCTGCTGCTCCGGGGCCTCCCGCAGGGTCCGCGGCCGGCAGCGGACGAGGGTGATGCCCAGCCGCTCCAGGTGCTCGCGGTGCTCGTCCCGCTCGGCGTCGGCGGGGCCGTGGTCGGACGGGCGCGGGGTGCGGGCGTCGATCTCCACGGCCACCCCGTACTCCGGCCAGTACGCGTCCACCCCACCCAGGAACGGGCCGCCCGGCAGCCGCAGGTCGACGTTCCACAGCGGGTCGGGCAGTCCGTAGGCGTGCACCAGGCCGTAGAGCCGCTGCTCGGCCAGGGCCCGCCCCTCGGCCATCAGGGCGTCGACCGCGTCCACCACGTGCGGCCGGGTCAGCAGCCGGGCCCGGCTCAGCTCCCGCACCACCGAGGCGGCCTCGCAGTGCCCGCCGCGCACCGCCTCGGTCAGCAGCCGGCGCACCAGGGTCCCGTCGGTGAGGCCGGCCACCGCGTCCGCCAGCGCCCGCGGGACCGGGGCGGTGGGCACCCCGGTGACGTCCTGCGGGTCCGGCAGGTCCGCGCCCCGGAGGATGTCGGCGAAGCCCGCCGAGCGCAGCCGCCGGGTGCGCGCCACCAGCACCTCGATGCGGTCCAGGGACAGCAGCGGAGGGGCGGCGGCGAAGCCGTGCAGGGCGAGCGCCGCCAGTCCGGTGATCATCGGATCCCGGGCGGCCTCGGCGCTCCGCGGCTGGCTCGGCACGGACGGGCCGCGGTGGCGGGCGTAGAGCAGCGCGGCGTGCAGCCGCTCCTCACTGGTGGGCGGGCCCTGGTGCAGCAGGTGCACGCCGGGCAGCAGTTGCTGCCAGGGCCCGCCCGGCCGGCAGCGCTCGGCGATCTCGGCCGGCGGCACGCCGTGCGCCCGGAGCTGATGGGTGGTCAGCACCGGGCAGTGGCCGTCCGCGAGGTGGTGGAGGGGGAGCGGGGAGAGCGGGGCGTCGTGGTTCATGCCCGGCAGATTCCCGGTCCCGCTCCACCCCCTAACCGCTGTTACCCGCCTGTGGCACAAGCGGGACAATCCCGCC
This sequence comes from Streptomyces sp. VTCC 41912, assembly GCF_045799175.1. Lineage (NCBI taxonomy): Bacteria > Bacillati > Actinomycetota > Actinomycetes > Kitasatosporales > Streptomycetaceae > Streptomyces > Streptomyces sp. VTCC 41912. The sequence continues at coordinate 113,109 of NZ_JBJMAB010000009.1, read as the reverse complement.
CTCAAGTACGGGCGTTCGACGGCCGATTGGGGCTGGTCCGGCGCCGGGTTACGGCCTGGGCCCGGCCGCCTCGTCACAAGCCTGTGCACGCAGCGCCCGCGCCAGGTCGTCCTGCTCCTCGCGCACCAGTCGGCGCAGCGCCGGCGCGGCCTCGGCGTGCTCGGCCAGCCAGGCGTCCGCGGCGTCCAGCGCGGCCCGGTCCACCTGCCAGGACGGGAACAGCCCGCGCACCACCGACATCCCGATCTCGATGGACCGCTCCCGCCAGATCCGCTCGATCGCCGCGAAGTAGTGCGGCGCGTACGGCACCAGCAGCTCCCGCTGCGACGGCTGCGCGAAGCCGCTGATGGTCGCCTCGACCAGGGCGTTGGAGAGCGCGTCGGAGTCGATCACGTCCGCCCAGGCCGCCGCCTTGACCTCGGCCGAGGGGCGGGCGGCCAGGCAGCGCACCTGGTGCCGCTTGCCGGACGCGGTGTCGTCGCGGGCCAGTTCGGCGTCGATCGCCGCGGCGTCGGCGACCCCGTGCGCGGCCAGCGGCAGCAGGAACGCCCAGCGCAGTTCCTGGTCGACCGCCAGCCCGTCGATCTTCGCGGTGCCGTCCAGCAGCCCCTGGAGCAGCTGGAGGTCGGCCGCGGTGGTGGCCACCGCGGCGAAGTGCCGGGCCCAGCTCAGCTGGTGGCCGCTGCCCGGTTCGGCCAGCCGCAGTTCGCGCAGCGCGTTCTCGGCCAGCTCGCGGGTGGCCCGCTCGCGGTACTCGGGCGCGACGTAGTGCTCCAGTGCCGCCTCCGCCTGGCCGAGCACCGACTGGAGCACCCCGATGACGGGCTCCGCCCCGGCGAACCGCCGCACCAGGTCCAGGAAGTCGCGGGCCGGCATCAGCCCGTCCCGGGTCAGTCCCCACACCGCGGCCCAGCACAGCGCCCGCGCCAACGGGTCCGTCAGGTCGCCGAGCCGGGCCCGCAGGGTGGCCAGCGACCCCTCGTCGAAGCGCGTCTTGCAGTACGTCAGGTCCTCGTCGTTGACCAGGACCAGCTCCGGCCGCTCGATCCCGGCCAGCTCCGGCACCGCGGTCCGCGGCCCGGCCACGTCCACCTCGGCGCGGGCGTAGCGCACCAGCGCCGAGTCCGCGTCGAGGCGGCGGTACAGGCCCACCGCGACCCGGTGCGGCCGCAGCTCCGGGTGGCTCTCCGACGCCTCCTGGAGGATGCTCAGCTCGGTGATCCGGTCCTGCGCGTCGTAGGTGATCTGCGGGGTGAGGGAGTTGACGCCGGCCGTCTGGAGCCAGGCGCGCGACCAGGCCGCCAGGTCCCGTCCGGAGGTCTCCTCCAGCACCGCCAGCAGGTCCGCGAGGCGGGTGTTGCCGTAGGCGTGCCGCTTGAAGTAGCGCCGGGCGCCCTCCAGGAACGCGTCCTGGCCGACGTACGCCACCAGCTGCTTGAGGACGCTGGCGCCCTTGGCGTAGGTGATGCCGTCGAAGTTGAGCTTGGCGTCCTCCAGGTCCCGGATGTCGGCGGTGATCGGGTGGGTGGAGGGGAGCTGGTCGGCCCGGTACGCCCAGGACTTGCGGCGGTTGGCGAAGGTGATCCAGCCGTCGGTGAAGCGGGTCGCGCCGACCTGCGCGAAGCTGCCCATGAAGTCCGCGAAGGACTCCTTCAGCCACAGGTCGTCCCACCAGTCCATGGTGACCAGGTCGCCGAACCACATGTGCGCCATCTCGTGCAGGAGGACGTTGGCGCGCCGCTCGTAGGACGCCTCGGTGACCTTGCCGCGGAAGATGAACTCCTCGCGGAAGGTGACGCAGCCGGGGTTCTCCATCGCGCCGAGGTTGTACTCCGGCACGAACGCCTGGTCGTACTTCCCGAACGGGTACGGGAAGTCGAAGTGGTCGTGGAAGAAGTCCAGTCCCTGCTTGGTGACGGCGAAGACGTCGTCCGCGTCGAAGTGCCGGGCCAGCCCCTTGCGGCACAGCGCGCCCAGCGGGACGGTCAGCTCGGTGCCGTCCTCGAAGGTGCGGCGGTAGGTGTCGGTGACGTAGTGGTACGGACCGGCGACCACGGCGGTGATGTACGTCGAGATCGGCTTGGTCGTCGCGAAGCGGTGCCGGCCCGCCTCGGCGGGGCCCTCCTGGGCGCCGTTGCTGAGCACCAGCCACCCCTCGGGCGCGGTCACCTCGAAGGTGAACGGGGCCTTCAGGTCGGGCTGTTCGAAGGTGGCGAAGACCCGGCGCGCGTCGGCGGGCTCGTACTGGGTGTAGAGGTAGACCTCGCCGTCCTCGGGGTCGACGAAGCGGTGCAGCCCCTCGCCGGTCCGGCTGTAGGCGCACTGCGCGTCGACGACCAGGGTGTTCTCGGCGGCCAGGTCGGCCAGCGCGATCCGGGTGCCGTCGAAGACCGCGGACGGGTCCAGCTTCCGGCCGTTGAGGGTGACCGAGCTGACCGAGGGCGCCAGGAGGTCCGCGAAGCTCGTGGCGCCGGGCTCGGCGCAGCGGAAGCGGATCGTCGTGCGGGAGCGGTACGTGGCCGCGTCCGCGCCTCGGGCGACCGCTGAGCGGACGTCCAGCGCCACGTCGTACCCCTCGACCGTCAGCAGCCGGCCCCGCTCACGTGCCTCTTCCCGGGACAGATTCTCACCTGGCACCGCGCGCCTCCCTCACCCTCGTCTCGGATATCGAACACCGGGAATCATGGCACGCGCGCCGTCGGTTGAAGCGTCCACGGAACAACGTCGTTGACGCTCTCAAGAGGAGACCCCGTGTCCGAGACCGCGAAGACCCCGGCAGACTTCTGGTTCGACCCGCTCTGCCCCTGGGCGTGGCTGACCTCCCGTTGGATGCTGGAGGTCGAGCAGCTCCGCCCGGTCCAGGTGCGCTGGCACGTGATGAGCCTGGCCGTGCTCAACGAGAACAAACTCGACGAACTCCCCGCCCAGTACGCGGAGAACATGCGCCCGGGCGGCAAGGCGTGGGGCCCGGTCCGCGTGGTGATCGCCGCGCAGCAGCTCTACGGCGACGAGGTCGTCGGCCGCCTCTACACCGCACTCGGCAACCGTTTCCACACCGCCGGCGAGGGCGTCACGCGCGAGTCCCTCGCGGCCGGCATCGCCGACGCCGGCCTGCCCGCCGACCTGATCGACTACGCCGACAAGGACGTCTACGACGCCGAGCTGCGCGCCTCCCACAAGGAGGGCATCGACCTGGTCGGCCAGGAGGTCGGCACTCCGGTGATCGCGGTGCCCGGGCCGGATGACGACAGCGCGAGCGAAGCGAGCTCTTCCGGGGGCGGAGGTCGGGCGACGGGTGGGCAGATCGCCTTCTTCGGCCCGGTCGTCACGCCCGCGCCCAAGGGCGAGCAGGCGGCCAGGCTCTGGGACGGCACGCTGCTGGTGGCGTCCACCCCCGGCTTCTTCGAGATCAAGCGGACCCGCACCGAGGCGCCGTCCTTCGACTGAGCGTCGGGCCGCCGCCGTCCCGTCCCGCACGCACGAAGCCCCGCGAGTCACGTCCTCGCGGGGCTTCGCTCTGTTCCGTCCGCCGGGTGAAAGGTGAGAAGACGATCACGAGGCAGGACGTCTCGGCCGGCTACCGGGTCACGGCGCCAGCAGCAGGTTGTTCGCGCGCTCCTTGGCGGCCGTGTAGCGCTTGGCCACGTCCTGCCAGTTCACGACGTTCCACATGGCCTCGATGAAGTCCACCTTCTGGTTCTTGTACTGGAGGTAGAAGGCGTGCTCCCAGGCGTCGAAGACCAGGATCGGCACCGAGCCCTGGCCGACGTTGCCCTGGTGGTCGTAGATCTGCTCGACGATGAGACGGCCGGTCACCGGCTCGTAGGCCAGCACGCCCCAGCCGGAGCCCTGGGTGGTCGCCGACGCCTTGGACAGCTGCGCCTTGAACTTGGCGAACGAGCCGAAGCTCTCGGCGATGGCGTCGGCCAGCTCGCCCACGCCGTCCTTGTCCAGCGGCTCGCCGCCGCCGTCACCGGTCATGTTGTGCCAGTAGATGCTGTGCAGGATGTGGCCGGAGAGGTGGAACGCGAGGTTCTTCTCCAGGCCGTTGATGGTGCCCCACTGGTCCTTGTCGCGCGCCTCGGCGAGCTGCTCAAGGGTGTCGTTGGCGCCCTTCACGTACGCCGCGTGGTGCTTGTCGTGGTGCAGCTCGATGATCTCCGGGCTGATGACCGGGGCCAGCGCCGAGTAGTCGTAGGGGAGTTCCGGAAGTGTGTAGGTCGCCATGCCGACCCCGCCTCCAAGCTGCGTAAACGCCGTAGTTGCAATCAATGTGCAAGAGCACGCTACCAGCAGGAGTGATCACGGGCCCGGCGTGTCGGGCGTCCTGGTTCCAAAGACGGAGGCGGGGCGGGACCTCGGAAGGAGGTCCCGCCCCGCCTCGGGAACAGGTGGGCCGACGGGCCCGGTCACGGTGTCAGCGCCGGCTCAGCGCCCGCTGCCGGACCACGCCGATCACCGTCAACACCAGGCCGAAGCCACCGGTGAACAGCAGCTGGAGCCGCTGGTTCTCGTCGCGCAGCATCAGCACCAGGACCACCGCGACGCCGGCCAGCGCCACCCACGTCAGATACGGGAAGGCCCACATCTTCACGATGAGCTTCTCGGGCGCCTCGCGCTCCAGCCGCCGTCGGGTGCGCAGCTGGGCGACGGCGATGAAGCCCCAGACCACCAGGACCGCGGCGCCGACCATGTTCAGCAGCCACTGGAAGACGGTGGTCGGCCACCAGAAGCTGAGCAGCACCGCGAAGAACCCGAACATGGCGCACAGCAGCACCGTCCGGCGCGGCACCCCGCCGCTCACCTTGCCGAGGAAGGCCGGGCCCTGGCCGCGGGCGATCAGCGAGTACGCCATCCGCGACGAGCCGTAGATGTTGGCGTTCACCGCGGAGAGCAGCGCGATCAGGATGACCACGTTCATGATCTGGCCGGCCGCCGGGATCTTGAGGTAGTCGAGCACCGCCACGTACGGGCCGCTCTTGGCGATCGACGGCGCGCTCCACGGGATGACGGTGACGATGACCGCCATCGAGCCGACGTAGAACAGGGCGATCCGCCACATCGCGGTGCGCACCGCGCGGGCCACACCGCGGGCCGGGTCCTTGGACTCGGCGGCCGCGATGGTCACCGTCTCCAGGCCGCCGTAGGCGAACACCGACGCCAGCAGACCCACCATCAGTCCGTCGACGCCCTTGGGCAGGAAGCCGCCGTCACCGGTGAGGTGGCTGGTGCCGGGGGCCGAGGTGCCGGGCAGCAGGCCGAGGATGGCCAGCACGCCCAGGATCAGGAAGAGGGCGATCGCCGCGACCTTCAGGGCGGCGAACCAGAACTCGAACTCGCCGAAGTTGCCGACCGCGGTCAGGTTGGTCGCGGTGAACACCACCATGATCAGCAGGACCCACATCCACGGCTCGGTGGACGGGAACCACTGGTGCAGCACGTCCGCGGCGCCCAGCGCCTCGGCCGCCACCGCCACGCACAGCAGCGCGGTGAACATCCACCCCACGGTGAAGCCCGCCCAGGAGCCTATGGAGCGCTCCGCGTGCACCGAGAAGGAACCGGAGGACGGCTGCGCCGCGGACATCTCGCCGAGCATCCGCATGACCAACATGACCAGTGCGCCCGAGACGGCGTACGCCAGCACGATCGACGGGCCGGCCGCCGCGATGCCCTCGCGGGAGCCGACGAACAGGCCCGCCCCGATCACCCCGCCGAGGGCGATCATCGAGAGGTGGCGCTGTTTGAGGCCGTGCGACAGCGCGCCGCCGTCCTGGCCGGTGCCCGGGGCCGCGGCGTTCCGCGCACCGGCGGACGCGGCGGACGAGGGTGTCCGATTCATGTCGTACCTGTCCCAGTAGGTGAGATGCGGGCGGGGCGATACTGCGTTCTCCCGGGGCCGCGGACGGCTCACTCCGGGGTCCTCGGCAAAGCTGGCTCAGTCTGAGTGTCCCTGTCCGCTCAGGGCAACAGTCGTGCAGCGATTGTTCGGTATTCAGACGCGATCGTGACCGAGAGTGTCTGATACATCGTCGAATGTGGCGAGATGTGAGGTACATCTCAAAGGCGACCTACCCGCGCGGAACCGCCCCAACGGGCCGGCGCGCCCCGCGGCGGCCCGTCGCCCGGCGTCCGGCCCTCAGCCCCGCACCCGACGGGCCCTCAACTCCCGCAACCCCGCCACCACCAGCACCGCGGCGGTCGCGCCGGCCGACCACAGCAACTGCGGCCGGGCGGTGTCATCGGTCAGCATCAGCACGATCACCGCGCCCATCGCCGCCAGCGCCACCCACGTCAAATAGGGGAACGCCCACATCCGCAGCACCAGCCGCTCCGGCGCCTCCCGTTCGATCCGCGGCCGCAGCCGCAACTGGGAGACCGCGATCAGTCCCCAGACGAACAGCAGCACCGCGCCGACCGCGTTGAGCAAGTACAGGAACACCGAATCCGGCCACTCCAGGTTGAGCAGCACCGAGACGAAGCCGAACGCCACCGACGCCAGCACCGCCCGCCGCGGCACCCCGCCGCCGGACACCTTCAACAGCCCGCGCGGCGCCTCGCCGCGCTCGGCCAGCGAGAACACCATCCGCGACGAGCCGTAGAGGTTGGCGTTCAGCGCCGACAGCAGCGCCACGAACACCACGACGTTCATGATCTGCCCGGCACCCGGCACCCCGACGCGGTCCAGCACCATCACGTACGGGCTCTTGCCCGGCTCCATCGACGACCAGGGCAGCACGGTGACGATGACCAGCATCGAGCCCACGTAGAAGAAGAGGATCCGCCACACCGCGCTGCGCACCGCCCGGCCCACCGCCCGCGCCGGATCGTCCGACTCGGCCGCCGCGATGGTGACGACCTCCAGGCCGCCGAAGGCGAACACCACCGCCAGCACGCCGGAGACCACCCCGGACCAGCCGTGCGGCAACAACCCGCCGTGCCCGGTCAGGTTGGTCAGCCCCACCGGCTCGGTGTCCGGCAGCACCCCGAAGACCGCCAGCAGGCTCAGGGCCAGGAACAGCACGATCGCGGTGACCTTCAACGTCGCGAACCAGAACTCGAACTCGCCGAAGTTCTTCACCGCGGCCAGGTTGGCGACGGTGAACACCACCATGAAGAGCAGCACCCACCCCCACTGCGGCACCGCCGGCAGCCAACCGTGCGCGATCTGCGCCGCGCCGGTGGCCTCCACGGCCAGCACCACCACCAGCAGGAACCAGTACAACCAGCCCACGCTGAAACCGGCCCACCGCCCGAGCGCCCGCTCCGCGTGCACCGAGAACGCCCCGGAGGCCGGCATCGCCGCGGACATCTCCCCGAGCATCCGCATGATCAGCATCGCCAGCGCCCCGGCGATCAGATACGACAGCACGATCCCCGGTCCGGCCACCGCGATGCCCGCGCCGGAGCCCACGAACAGCCCCGCCCCGATCACCCCGCCCAGGCCCAGCATCGTCAGGTGGCGCTGCTTGAGCCCCGCGGACAGCGGCTCTTTCTCGACCAGGGGCGGTGCGTCGTGCATCGGCTCGTAACTCTCGCAAGGGGCGGGATCGCCGCCCGGTTTGGGGGAACTCCACAGGTGACCGCGGAGCCGTCCCAGTGTCCCCGCCCCCGGCCGGCTAGCACAAAACCGGCCACGCACCACCGCCCGGCCCGTGACGAGCATCACGTGACCTGCGAAGACGTATCGCGCGCCGAAGGGCTCGGGCATTCTGGCGGTTGTCCGGAACTCCCCAAGCGGGCCGGTACGGCTTTGTCACCGCTACACGATGATCGCCGCCGCCCCCCTGAACTAACGTCATCACGTCCCGCCGGACCGCTCCACCCGGACGGTCCCCTCACACCCGCGGAGTCCCCTGATGAGCACAGCCGCCCCCACCCTCCTGCCCGGAGCGGTCCTCGCCGACCTGCTGCCGGCCGCCACCGCCACCCGCGCCCGCGTCCGCGACGCCGCGCTGGTCGCCGGCGGCGCCGTGATCACCGGCATCGCGGCCCAGATCGCGGTCCCGGTCCCCGGCTCCCCGGTCCCGGTCACCGCCCAGACCTTCGCCGCCCTGCTGGTGGGCACCTCGCTCGGCGCCCGCCGCGGGCTGCTGTCGCTGGCGCTCTACGCCCTGCTCGGCATGGCCGGCGTGCCGTGGTTCGCGGGCGGCGCCTCGGGCGCCGGCGGGGCCACCTTCGGCTACGTCCTCGGCATGCTGCTCGCCGCCACCGCCGTGGGCGCACTGGCCCGCCGCGGCGGCGACCGCGGGGTGCTCCGCACCGCCGCCACGATGGTCGCCGGCAACGCCGTGATCTACGCGATCGGCGTCCCCTACCTCGCGTTGAGCACCGGCATGTCCTTCGGCCAGGCCGTCGCCGTCGGCATGGTGCCGTTCCTGATCGGCGACGCCGTCAAGATCGCCCTGGCGATGGGCGCGCTGCCCACCGCCTGGAAGCTGGCCGGCCGCCGCGGCTGACCGCCCGCACCGACGCCGGCGGGGCCCGCACCCACCCTGGGTGCGGGCCCCGCCGGCTGTCCGCGTCGTCACACCTGCTCGGGCGCCTCGGCCGCCGCGGCCGGTTCCGCCGCGCGCGGGCGCCGCTTCTGGAGCACCAGCCCGGCCACCAGCACCACCGCGGCCGCCACCACCGACAGCACCATCTGCTCCCGGCCGTCCTTGTCGTAGAACATGTAGCCCACGACGAAGACGATCAGCGCGATGGTGGCGTACGTCAGCCACGGGTACAGCCACATCCGCACCGTCAGCCGCTCCGGCATCTCCCGCTCGATGGTCCGGCGCATCCGCAGCTGCGAGAAGCAGATGACCAGCCAGACGAAGAGCGCCACCGCGCCCGAGGAGTTCAGCAGGAACTGGAAGATGGTGTCCTTCGAGGTGTAGCTGAAGATCGTCGCGATGAACCCGAAGGCCACCGACGCCCAGATCGCCACCGCCGGCACGCCGCCCTTGTTGACGGTCGCGAACGCCTTCGGCGCGTCGCCGCGCTCACCGAGCGAGAACGCCATCCGGGACGCCGTGTAGAGCCCGGAGTTCAGGCAGGACAGCACCGCGGTCAGCACCACGACGTCCATCACCACGTCCACGCCCGGGATGTGCAGCGACTTCAGCACCGCCACGTACGGGCTCTTCGTCACCTCCGGGTCGTCCCACGGCAGCAGCGTCACGATCACCGCGATCGACCCGATGTAGAAGAGCGCGATCCGCCAGATCACGCTGTTCACGGCCTTGCGGACGGCCGCCACCGGGTTCGGCGACTCGCTCGCCGCCAGCGTCACGATCTCGCTGCCCATGAAGGAGAAGACCACCAGCAGCATTCCGGAGAGGATCGCCCCCGGCCCCTTCGGCAGGAACCCGCCGTGTCCCAGGAGGTTCGCGGTGCCCACCGCGTGCTGCCCCGGCGGCAGTCCGAAGATCGCCAGCGCGCCGACCACGATGAAGATCACGATCGCCACGACCTTGATGCCGGCGAACCAGAACTCGAACTCGCCGAACGATCCGACCGACACCAGGTTGGTGCCGGTCAGCACGATCATCACCAGCAGCGCCCAGGCCCACTGCGGCACCGCCGGTATCCAGCCGGTCAGGATCGATGCCGCCGCGGTCGCCTCGACCGCCAGCACCACCGACCAGAAGAACCAGTACAGCCAGCCGATGGTGAAGCCGGCCCAACGGCCCAGCGCCCGGTCCGCGTACGCGGAGAACGAGCCGGAGGTGGGGGAGGCCGCGGCCATCTCGCCCAGCATCCGCATCACCAGCACGACCAGCAGACCGGTCAGCGCGTACGAGAGGAGGATCCCCGGGCCGGCGGCTTTGATGCCGGCCCCGGATCCGACGAACAGGCCGGCGCCGATGACTCCGCCAATGGCGATCATGGACAGATGGCGGTTCTTGAGGCCGGCCTGGAGCCCTTCGGGCGACCGGTTCGCGGAGCCGTTGCCGGGTTCACCGGCGGCAGGAACCGCGTGGGAGGTAGGCGGGTGCGCGCCCATGTGCACCGTCCTTCGATGGTTCTCGGTGTCGAACCCAGGCATTAGAACGTTGTTAACGATCGTTTGGAAGAGGCTGAATCCCGATCGTTGTCGTTACTGGGGAGTTGCCTGAAGATGCAGGCCGCGGAGTGGGGGACGGGCCGCCGCCCCGATGGCGTCTACCCCGCGAACGACATGCCACACTCATGCCATGCGCGTGTACATCGGTTCCGACCATGCCGGCTTCGACCTCAAGAACCACCTCGTCGACTGGCTCAAGGCCCACGGCCACGAGCCCGTCGACTGCGGTCCCCACATCTACGACGCCCAGGACGACTACCCCCCGTTCTGCCTGCGCGCCGCGGAGCAGACCGCCGCCGACCCGGAGGGCCTCGGCATCGTGATCGGCGGTTCCGGCAACGGCGAGCAGATCGCCGCCAACAAGGTCAAGGGCGTCCGTGCCGCGCTGGCGTGGAGCGAGGAGACCGCCAAGCTCGGCCGCGAGCACAACAACGCCAACGTCGTCTCGGTCGGCGGCCGGATGCACACCGTCGAGGAGGCCACCCGCTTCGTCGAGGTCTTCCTGGCCACCCCGTACTCCGGCGAGGAGCGGCACACCCGCCGCATCGAGATGCTCTCCCGCTACGAGACCACCGGTGAGCTCCCCCCGATCCCGGCCCACCACCCGCAGCAGGACTGACCCCGGCACCGGCCGGCCCGTGCCCACCCGTACCGCGCGGCGGAACGGGTGGGCACGCCGGTCGCCGGGCCGCACCCGAAACCGCCGTCCGTCCGGAGGACACCACCCCATGCCCGAGGGGCACACGATCCACCGCCTGGCCGCGGACCACCGCGAGCGGTTCCAGGGACGGACAGTCCGCGCGAGCAGCCCGCAGGGCAAGTTCGCCGAGGGCGCGGCGCTCGTCGACGGCCAGGTCATGGAGACGGCCGAGGCCCACGGCAAGCACCTCTTCCTCGGCTTCGGCCCGGATCGCTGGATCCACGTCCACCTCGGCCTCTTCGGCAAGCTCGGCTTCGGCACCACCCCGGCCCCGCCGCCCACCGACACCGTCCGGCTCCGGCTGGTCGGCGGCGGCCACCACGCCGACCTGCGCGGCCCCACGGCCTGCGCACTGATCACCGGCGCCGAGAAGCAGGCGATACACGAGCGGCTGGGCCCCGACCCGCTGCGACCGGACGACGACGGCGACCGTGCCTGGCAGCGGATCGCCCGCAGCCGCACCACCGTCGCGGCGCTGCTGCTCGACCAGAAGGTCATCGCCGGCGTCGGCAACGTCTACCGCGCCGAGGTCCTCTTCCGGCACGGCATCGACCCCTACCTCCCCGGCCGCGCCCTGCGCCGGGACCAGTGGGACGCCCTCTGGGACGACCTGGTCGCCCTGATGCAGGAGGGCGTGAAGAACAACCGGATCGACACCGTCCGCCCCGAGCACACCCCGGAGGCCATGGGCCGCCCGCCCCGGGTCGACGACCACGGCGGCGAGGTCTACGTCTACCGCCGCACCGGCGCCGCCTGCCACCTCTGCGGCGGCGAGATCCGCACCGCCGACCTCGCCGCCCGGAACCTCTTCTGGTGCCCCGGCTGCCAGCCCGCCGCAGCCCGCCCCTGACCGACCCCGCGGGCGGCGCCGGCAACCGTCAGAAGCCGTGCGGCAACCACGGCGCCACGTCCGACCCGAACGCCACCGACGCCGCCGCCAGCGCCCCGGGCCGCACCTCCCGCACCCGCCCGGCCGCGGCCAGCGCCGACAGCGCGAACCCGCCCAGGTAGGCCGAACCCAACTCCCGCACGGACAGCGCGAGTTCCGCCGGATCGGTGGTCCGCTCGCAGCTCGCGCCCTTCGCGTCCCCGGACAGCCGCCAGCGCCCCGCGTTCCACGGACAGACGTCGTCGGCCACCTCCAGCACCACGTCCACCGGCGCCTGGTACGTCCGCGCCGCCAGCGCCGCCCCGACGTCCACCGGCCGGACGAACAGCGCCTCCCGCACCCCGAGCTCGCACCGCCGTTGGTCGGCCACCATGTGCAGCAGCGGGTCGTCCACCGGCCGACCGCGCACCTGCACCGACGACGTCAGGTCGATCCCGAACAGATAGCGCCACAGCGCCGCGTACGCCACCGGATCCAGCGCGTCGACCTGGCGCAGCAGCACCGTGCCGCACGGCCCGGCGTGGTCCCAGTCGGGCTTGACGGCGTACCGGGCGTAGCCCCGCACCTCGCCGTCGACCTCGGCCAGCACGCACTGCAACTGACCGGCCCCCTGCCGCTCGTCCGCCGGGTCGAGCACCCCCGACCGCTCCCAGTGCGGGCGGCGCGCCAGCATCCCGGGCCGGGTCGGCACCAGCCGCCCGTAGACCTCCTCGCACGCGGCGAGCGCCGCCACCGGGTCCACCAGCCGCAGCCGGACGCCGTCCGTGCCGGGCAGCTCCGGTGCGGCCAACCGCACGGTGTCGACGGTCATCCGCAGGTCCTGGGTGGCCGGGCCGTACCCGAACCGCCCGTAGATCGCCGGCTCGGTGGCGGTCAGCACCGCCAGCGCCTCCCCGCGCTCGTGCACGTCCGCCAGCTGGTGCCGCATCATCGAGCGCAGCACGCCGCGCCGCCGGTGGGTCGGCTGGACGCTGATCAGGGTGACCCCCGCCACGGCCAGTTCCGCGCCGCCCGGCACCGTTAGTCCGAACGAGAACGATCCGCCGGTGCCGACGATCTCCGCGCCGTCCCGGACCGCGAACGCCCGCTCGACCTCGGTGATCGACCGCCACCACGCGCGTCGCTCCGGTCCGTCGGGAACCCCGCCGAACGCCACGTCCAGCTTGTCGTACCAGGCATCCCACTCGGCGTCCCGCAACTGCCGCAACTCTGTTGTCATGAGCCATCCCTAGCAGCCGCCCCTCCGGCCGCGCGACCGCATTTCGAACGTGAATTCCCTGCAATTCCCCGGGGTGACGTGCAACGAATCGACGCGCCGCCGAACGGGTGGATAAGGTCCCAGGACAATGACACGCGGCGCGGGAGCGGAAAGCCTGAGGGCCCGGATGCGCAAACGGCTGCACCGGGCCCGGATCGGCATGCGCAAGGCCGGGGTCGACTACTTCCGCGGCGACGGCTCCGACTGGGTCGCCCTGGCCGCCCTGCTCGCCGCCGTCCCCGCCATCGCCCTCGGCACCCTCTGGCACCCGGAGTGGATCGCGCCGACCGCACTGGTCCTCCCGATCGTCGCCGGCGGACTGCTGCTGCGGCCGGCCAACCTCCTCGCCCTGTACGCGACCTCCGCCGCCGCCCTGATCGTCGAGGCGGCGCTGTTCGGCCCGTACGACGAGGGGCGGGACCGGATCACTCCCGGCACGGTCCTGGTGGTCGCCGCGGTCGGCCTCTCCGGGCTCCTGGTCGCGCAGTTCCGCAGCCGGGTCGGTGTGCCCTGGCGACGCGGCGGCACCATGCTCTTCGACCTGCGCGAACGCATCCGCGTGCAGAGCAAACTGCCCAAGCTCCCGGACGGTTGGCACCACGAGATGGCGCTCCGCCCGGCCGGCGGCCAGTCCTTCTCCGGCGACTTCGTGGTCGCCTCCCGCACCCAGGACGGCAACGTCCTGGAGGTCGTGCTCACCGACGTCTCCGGCAAGGGCATGGACGCGGCGTCCCGGTCGCTGCTGCTCTCCGGCGCCTTCGGCGGCCTGCTCGGCTCGCTCCCGCCGCACGGCTTCCTGCCGGCCGCCAACGGCTACCTGCTGCGCCAGGACTGGGACGAGGGCTTCGCCACCTCCGTCCACCTCGTCCTCGACCTGGAGTCCGGCGACTACGAGCTGTTCTCCGCGGGCCACCTCCCCGGCCTCCAACTCAGCGCCGGGACCGGCCGCTGGGAGGAGAAGGCGGGGGAGGGGCCGCTGCTCGGCGTCTACGACGGCGCCCAGTTCGACCCGGTCAAGGGCACGCTGCGCCCCGGCGACGTCCTGATGCTGTTCACCGACGGCCTGGTGGAGGCCGCCGACCGCGACATCGCCGAGGGCATCGACCGGCTGACCGGCGAGGCCGAGCGCTACGTGCACGGCGGCTTCGCCGGCGCCGCCTGGCACCTGATCGAGGCCGTCGCCAAGGACGTCAACGACGACCGGGCGCTGCTGCTGATCTGTCGGGACGGCTGACCGCCGCCGCATCGGCTGGGTCCGCCGCCCCTGGGGCCTCCGGTGCCGCCGCCCGCGCCGCGCCGCCGCCCGGCAGCACCCGGGCCAGCACGCCGGAGCGGCCGGCCGCCAGCGGGCCGAGGACGGCCAGGACCAGCACGTAGCCGGCGATGAACGGGGCCAGCCGCTCGTCGAGTCCGGCCGCCGCCGCCATCGTGGCCAGGATCAGCGCGAACTCGCCGCGGGCCAGCAGCGCGGTGGCGATGTTCGCGGCCGGCCCGGGCCCGAAACCGTAGATTCGGGCCGCGACCAGCCCCGCGAGGACGTTCATCAGCAGGGTCAGCGCCACCGCGATCAGCACCGGCCACACCACGCTCGGCAGGTCCCCGGGGTCGATGGAGAGCCCGAACGCGAAGAAGAAGATCGCCCCGAACGCGTCCCGCAGCGGGTGCACCAGCTTCCGGATCCGCGGCCCGGAACTCGTCCCGCCGAGCATCAGCCCCACCATGAACGCCCCGATGGCGTCCGCGACGCCGAACCACTCCGAGACCCCGGCGACCAGGACGGCGGCACCGAGGAAGGAGATCACCAGCAGTTCGTTGTCCTTGGTGGCGATCAGCCGGCCCACGACCCGGGTGCCCCAACGGGCCGCCGCGGCGAGCAGCAGCAGGAAGCCGAACGCCTTCCCGGCGGCCGGCGCCGCCGAGGCGAGCGAGTCGGCCCCGGAGAGCACCGGTTGCAGCGCGGCCAGGTAGAGGGCGAGGAAGATGTCCTCGACGACGATGATGCCGAGGATCGGCTTGGTCTCGGGATTGCCCAGCCGGCCGGTGTCGACCAGCACCTTGGTGACGATCGCGGACGACGAGATGCCGAGCACCCCGGCGAGCACCAGCGCCTCGGACGTGCCCCAGCCGAGCGCGAAGCCGAAGCCGAGCCCGGCGCCGACGTTCAGCGTCAGGTACGCCCCGCCGGCCAACGCCATCCGGCGCCCGCCCGTCTTGAGGTCGTCGACGTGGAACTCCAGGCCCAGGTAGAAGAGCAGCAGCACCAGGCCGAGGAGGGAGAGCATCTCCAGGTCGTGCGGGTCGGCGACGAGCACGATGCCGGGGGTGTTCGGGCCGAGCAGGATTCCGGCCAGGATGAACAGGGGGATGGTGGGGAGTCCGATGCGCCCGCCCAGGCGGGCGAGGACGGCGGCGGCGAGAAAGGCACCGCCCATGGCGATCAGGGTGTCTGCGTGTCCGATGGGCCCGTTCCTCCTGGTCGTCAGCGCGCCGTCAGTGTGACTCCGGGCACGTCCCGGTCGTTCAAAAGGTCAAGACGGCGTCAAGAACTGGTCAATACTTAGGTTACCAAACCATTAACCAGTGACCGTTGTGCGGCGGTGCGAGGGTGTTTGAGGGCCGGTCCGAGCGGGTGTGGGGGCCCCTCGGGCCGACCGGAAGCCGCTCGGAATGAACGATCGGGAACGAGCAAAGCGTTGGCCGATGATTCGTCACCCGCCTGCGATGGGCAGGGAGTTGGTGGCACGATGGGTGCCGGGGGTGTGCGCGGCATGCCCCAGGGCCGGTGAGGCGTTCCGACCGAGGGTGTGATCAGTTGTGGCTCTGTCGCTATCAGTTGTCCTGATGTTGGGCATCATCTTGGTCGTACTGATCAGACAGAAGGCGATCAAGGCCGGACCGGCATTCGTCGCCATACTCTTCGGCTTCTTCCTTGCCTCCACGGGCATGGCGCCGTCGATCAACAGATTCTTGAATTCCATCGCGCAGACCATCAACCACATCACGTTCTAGGGCTGCGCCCGGAACGCTCATGGTCCACAGACCGGACGTCAGGGGGTCCGTCCGCCCCCGGTCCGCGTCAGTGCGTCGCGTACGGCATCCTCGCTGCGCCCCACCAGCGCCGATCCGTCGTCGGCGGTGATGATCGGCCGCTGGATCAACCGCGGGTGCGTCGCCAGCGCCTCGATCCACCGCTCCCGGTCGGCTTCGGCGCGCCCCCACGCCCCGACGCCCAGTTCCTTCGCCTCGGCCTCCTGGGTCCGGGTGATGTCCCAGGGCTCCAGGCCCAGTCGTTCCAGTACGGCGCGCAACTCGTCGGCGCCCGGCGGCTCCTCCAGATACTTCCGCACGGTGTAGTGGGCGCCCTCGGCGTCCAGAATCTCCACCGCGGCACGGCACTTGGAGCACGCGGGGTTGAGCCAGATCTCCATGCGGGCCACCCTAGGGAAGTCCGTTGCGGGAGAGAAGTGGTGGCGCGCAGCGGTCCCGCCGCGGGCCGCGCCGACGGGAACGCGAAGACCCCCGGGCGGACGGCCCGGGGGTCTCTCTCGTGAGCGGGCGACGGGAATCGAACCCGCGTAGCCAGTTTGGAAGACTGGGGCTCTACCATTGAGCTACGCCCGCGAGCGCCAACGAGTCGGTGGGACCCCGGCACGCAGAGCATCGTAGCGGGTGGAGGCGGTCGAGTGCACACCGCATCGCGCTCCTCAACAACGGGCAGCCACACCGTCCGCGGCCATGTACCCTACGTGTCGCACCGACGGGGTGTGGCGCAGCTTGGTAGCGCGTCCGCTTTGGGAGCGGAAGGTCGTCGGTTCGAATCCGGCCACCCCGACCAGTAGGTATGCGGCCCGCGCGATGGAAAGCGGGCATAAGCGACCGTTCAAGATCGCGTTGTGGGTGCCCTCCTCCTTGCGGTTACTATGCAAGCTGCGTGCCCGTATGTCTCTGTACCGGGCGCGATCGGCCGGGCCGGGAAATGACCGGACGCCGGCGGATCTCAGGCAAAACCCCCGAAGTCAGCCCAAGGAGACCGAACCGTGAAGAGCGCCGTGGAGACCCTGAACCCGACCCGGGTTCGGCTCACTGTCGAGGTGCCCTTCGAGGAGCTCAAGGACAGCCTCGACGCGGCGTACAAGAAGATCAACCAGCAGGTCACGGTGAAGGGCTTCCGTCGCGGCAAGATCCCGGCCCGCGTCATCGACCAGCGGTTCGGTCGCGGCGCCGTGCTGGAAGAGGCCGTCAACGACGCGCTCCCGAAGTTCTACACCAGCGCGGTCAACGAGGCCGAGCTCAACGTCCTCGGCCAGCCCGAGGTCGACATCACCGAGCTCAAGGACAACGAGCTGCTGGCCTTCACCGCCGAGGTCGACATCCGCCCGGCCCTGGAGATCCCGGACTACTCCGGCATCGAGGTCGAGGTCGACGCCGTCGAGGTGTCGGACGAGGACGTCGAGAAGTCCGTCGAGCAGCTCCGCGAGCGCTTCGCCACCACGGCCGTGGTCGA
Organism: Streptomyces sp. VTCC 41912; assembly: GCF_045799175.1. Lineage (NCBI taxonomy): Bacteria > Bacillati > Actinomycetota > Actinomycetes > Kitasatosporales > Streptomycetaceae > Streptomyces > Streptomyces sp. VTCC 41912. Next base: position 95,710 of record NZ_JBJMAB010000009.1, on the reverse strand, counting down.
GCGCGCCGCCGCCGACGGCGACGTGGTGACCGTGGACCTGGAGGCCAAGGTCGACGGCGAGGTGCTGGCCGACGGCATCGCCAACGGCGTCAGCTACACCATCGGCTCCGGTGAGCTCCTCGACGGTATCGACGAGGCCGTCACGGGCCTGGAGGCCGGCGGCAGCGCCACCTTCACCTCCGAGCTCAAGGGCGGCTCCGCCCAGGGCAAGGAGGCCGAGGTCAAGGTGGACGTCACCGAGGTCAAGGCCCGCGAACTCCCCGAGCTGGACGACGAGTTCGCCCAGATGGCGAGCGAGTTCGACACCCTCGACGAGCTCAAGGCGGACAGCCGCAAGCGCCTGGAGCGGATGAAGAAGTTCGACCAGGCGACCCAGGCCCAGGAGAAGGTCCTGGAGGCGCTGCTCGGGCTGATCGAGGTCCCGATCCCCGAGAAGCTGCTCGAGGACGAGATCCGCACCCGCAAGCACAACCTGGAGCACCACCAGCTCGGCCAGATGGGCCTCGACCTCGCGAAGTACCTGGAGATCCAGGGCAAGACCGAGGAAGAGTTCGACGCCGAGACCAAGGAGCAGGCGGAGAAGGGCATCAAGACCCAGTTCGTCCTGGACGAGCTGGTCAACAAGGAGAAGCTCAACGTCAGCCAGGAGGAGCTCACCGAGCACCTCATGCGGCGTGCGCAGTCCTCCGGCATGAGCCCCGACCAGTTCGCCCAGGCGGTCGTCGAGGGTGGCCAGGTGCCGATGCTGGTGGGCGAGGTCGCCCGCGGCAAGGCCCTCGCGGTGGTCGTCGAGGCGGCCGCGGTCAAGGACACCAACGGCGAGGTCGTCGACCTGGAGGACGAGGAGGAGACGGAGGCCGCCGAGGCCGTCGTCGCCGAGGCCGAGGGCACCGACGAGAAGGCGGAGAAGTCCGAGGCCTGAGCCTCGGCCGTACCGCTGACCGACTGATCACGGGCCCGAACGCGCACGTCCGCGTGTTCGGGCCCGTGTGTCGTCCCGGTCTGTGAGCCTGCGCTCACAGCGAACAGTTATCGGTCTGGGATGGCGTTGTCCGACCTGCGCGTTAGGGTCCGTAGATACGAGGGCAGGGGACTTGCTGAAAGCGCGCCGGACGCACCACGCGGCGCGGTCCCCGGCCCCTGAAGACGACGCTGAGACGGCCCCGAGCCGTCCGACAACGAGCAGGTGGACACGTGACGATCCCGATGCCTTCCGCCGCCGCTGAGCCGACCTTCGGTGGCCTCGGCGACCAGGTCTACAACCGGCTGCTCGGCGAGCGGATCATCTTCCTCGGCCAGCCGGTCGACGACGACATCGCCAACAAGATCACGGCGCAGCTGCTTCTCCTCGCCGCTGATCCGGACAAGGACATCTACCTCTACATCAACTCTCCGGGCGGCTCGGTCACGGCGGGCATGGCGATCTACGACACCATGCAGTACATCAAGAACGACGTGGTCACCATCGCCATGGGCCTCGCCGCCTCGATGGGGCAGTTCCTGCTGAGCGCCGGCACCCCGGGCAAGCGCTTCGCACTGCCGAACGCGGAGATCCTGATCCACCAGCCGTCCGCGGGCCTGGCCGGCTCGGCCTCGGACATCAAGATCCACGCCGAGCAGTTGCTGCGCACCAAGAAGCGCCTGGGCGAGCTCTCCGCGCTGCACACCGGCCAGACGCTGGAGCAGTGGACCAGGGACGCCGACCGCGACCGCTGGTTCTCCGCCGAGGAGGCCAAGGCGTACGGCCTCATCGACGACGTCATGCCCTCCGCCACCGGCGTTCCGGGCGGGGGCGGCACCGGGGCCTGAGCCCCGGCCCACGCTCCGCAGTCGACCCCCAGCCCCATTTCGCCACCAGGACGGTGAACCTCCAGATGAACAACTTCCCCGGAAGCGGTCTCTACGAGAGCGCGAAGGCCGAGTTCTCCGGCATGCCCGCGGAGTCCCGCTACATCGTTCCGCGCTTCGTCGAGCGCACCTCGCAGGGCGTGCGCGAGTACGACCCGTACGCGAAGCTCTTCGAGGAGCGGGTGATCTTCCTCGGGGTACAGATCGACGACGCCTCCGCCAACGACGTCATGGCGCAGCTGCTGTGCCTGGAGTCGATGGACCCGGACCGTGACATCTCGGTCTACATCAACAGCCCCGGTGGCTCCTTCACGGCGCTGACGGCGATCTACGACACGATGCAGTTCGTCAAGCCCGACATCCAGACCGTCTGCATGGGTCAGGCGGCCTCCGCCGCGGCCGTGCTGCTGGCCGCCGGCACCCCGGGCAAGCGCATGGCGCTGCCCAACGCCCGGGTCCTGATCCACCAGCCGTTCAGCGAGACCGGCCGCGGTCAGGTCTCCGACCTGGAGATCGCCGCCCGCGAGATCCAGCGGATGCGCACGCAGCTGGAGGAGATGCTGGCCAAGCACTCGTCCACGCCGATCGAGAAGATCCGCGAGGACATCGAGCGTGACAAGATCCTGACCGCCGAGGAGTCCCTGGCGTACGGTCTGGTCGACCAGATCGTCTCGACGCGGAAGAGCTCGGTCTCGGTCTGATCGCGATCTTCGCGAATTGCGCCGGAGCGTTGCCCCCTTGGACCGAGTGAACCGAGTCGGTCCAAGGGGGGCCCGTACGGGGGGCCCGGCAAGGTACCGTCGATAGGCAAGCACCCGGGTCCGCGGAGCAATGCGGATCCCAGGCGAAGGGGATTCACCTCGTGGCACGCATCGGTGACGGCGGCGACCTGCTCAAGTGCTCGTTCTGCGGAAAGAGCCAGAAGCAGGTGAAGAAGCTCATCGCGGGACCTGGTGTGTACATCTGCGACGAGTGCATCGATCTCTGCAACGAGATCATTGAGGAAGAGCTCGCCGAGACCTCCGAAGTGCGCTGGGAGGAACTCCCCAAGCCGCGCGAGATCTACGAGTTCCTCAACGGCTACGTCGTCGGCCAGGAGCCCGCCAAGAAGGCGCTCTCCGTGGCCGTGTACAACCACTACAAGCGCGTCCAGGCGGGCGAGAACGGCCCCGGCCGCGGCGACGAGGGCATCGAGTTGGCGAAGTCCAACATCCTGCTGCTCGGCCCCACCGGCTCCGGCAAGACCCTGCTCGCGCAGACCCTCGCCCGGATGCTCAACGTCCCCTTCGCCTTTGCCGATGCGACGGCACTGACCGAGGCGGGCTACGTCGGCGAGGACGTCGAGAACATCCTCCTCAAGCTGATCCAGGCCGCGGACTTCGACATCAAGAAGGCCGAGACCGGCATCATCTACATCGACGAGATCGACAAGGTCGCCCGGAAGAGCGAAAACCCGTCGATCACCCGGGACGTCTCCGGCGAGGGCGTGCAGCAGGCGCTGCTGAAGATCCTGGAGGGCACCACCGCCTCGGTCCCGCCGCAGGGCGGCCGCAAGCACCCGCACCAGGAATTCATCCAGATCGACACCACCAACGTGCTGTTCATCGTCGGCGGTGCCTTCGCGGGGCTGGAGAAGATCATCGAGGCCCGGTCCGGCGCCAAGGGCATCGGCTTCGGCGCCACCATCCGCTCCAAGCGCGAGATCGAATCCAAGGACCAGCTCCAGGACGTGATGCCGGAGGACCTGGTGAAGTTCGGGATGATCCCGGAGTTCATCGGCCGCCTCCCCGTCCTCACCTCGGTCCACAACCTCGACCGCGAGGCGCTCCTGCAGATCCTCGTCGAGCCGCGCAACGCCCTGGTCAAGCAGTACCAGCGGCTCTTCGAACTCGACGGCGTGGAGCTGGACTTCGACCGCCCGGCCCTGGAGGCCATCGCCGACCAGGCGATCCTCCGCGGCACCGGCGCCCGCGGCCTGCGCGCCATCATGGAGGAGGTCCTCCAGGCGGTGATGTACGAGATCCCGTCCCGCAAGGACGTCGCCCGTGTCGTCATCACCGCGGACGTGGTGCACTCCAACGTCAACCCGACCCTGGTCCCGCGCACCCGCGGCGACTCCGGCGAGCCCCAGGAGAAGAGCGCGTAGCCGCCCTCCCCTCGCCCGCCTCCCAACAGGACCGCCCGACAGCCGCGTTGCTGTCGGGCGGTTCTGCGGTGTGGGGGGGACGGGACCGTGGTGGTGGCACGGCATGCGGGGGTGGGGCCGGGCCGCCGCTACTTCTCCTTGCGGACCTCGTTGCGGATCTTGGCGGTCTTCTCCGCGAGCTGCTCGGCGCTGGGGGTGGTGGCGGAGCCACCGCCGTTGGGGTTCGGCGCGGCCATCATGGTGACGACGCCGAGGGCGCTGTTGTCGCCCCACATGCAGACGGAGGCGGTGACGGGCACGGACATCCCGCTCGCCGAGTAGGTCAGCTTCTTCGTCTCGCACTTCATGACGGAGCCGTCGAAGTCGCCGGGCGAGTACTCGGTGAGCGGCGTGACGTCCTCGACCTTCGGGCTGCTGGGGGTGCCGCCGCCCTTCGCGAGGTTGGTGTTGAACTGGGCGAACGCCTGCGTCACGGCGCCCTGCGGATCGGCCACGTCGCCGTACATGCCGCTCACCGACATGCCGAGTCCGGCCACGTCCTTGTACTTGCCGCCGACGCCCTTGCCGTTGGAGATGCCGAACTTCTTCATCTCCTTGTCGTTCGAGAAGTCGGTGGGGCTGCCCACGGCACCGCCCGTGGTGTCCTTGCTGAACTGCCCGCTGAGCAGCTTGTCCGGCAGGGCGATCGTGTACGGCTTCACCTTGCCGCCCGAGCCGAAGGCGAAGTAGGCGCCGACGGCGATCGCCGCGACCACCGCGACCCCGCCGGTGATCAGGGCGATCTTCTTGCCGTTGCCGCCGGACTCCGGCTCCTGGGGGATCGCCCCGTACGGCGTCTGCTGGGGCTGGCCGTAGGGCGACTGCTGGCCGTAGGGGGGCTGTTGGGGCTGGCCGTAGGGCGGCTGCTGGGCCTGCTGCGGGAACTGCGGCTGCTGCGGGAACTGCTGTGGCGGGGCCTGCTGGGGGTAGCCGTAGCCCTGCTGGGGAGGCACCGGGCCGCCCTGCTGGGGGTAGCCGTAGCCGGGCTGCGGGGCCGGCGGCTGCGGCTGGCCGTAGGGGCCCGGCTGCGGGGGCTGCTGCCCGTACGGACCCGGCGGCGGCTGGTTGTAGCTCATGGAGCGGTTCCCCTCGTGACTGCTGGTGACGCCGGGATGCCGCAGGTGACATCCGGGTGTGTGGTGATGCGCTGCGGCCATCCTGTATGACGCTGCTGACAGCCGGTGCCTCGGGGGCGAAACCGATTCGAAGCCGCTACATCCGCGCCCGTACACTGTCGGTCGTGACCGAGAACACTCAGCAGCCCAAGCACAGCGTCCCCGAACTGCCGACTCAGTACACGCCGGCCGATGTAGAGGGGCCGCTGTACGAGCGCTGGGTAGAGCGGGGCTACTTCGAGGCGGACGAGAAGAGCGAGAAGCCGCCGTACACCGTCGTCATCCCCCCGCCCAACGTCACCGGCTCGCTCCACCTGGGCCACGCCTTCGAGCACACGCTGATCGACGCCCTCACCCGCCGCAAGCGGATGCAGGGGTACGAGACGCTCTGGCAGCCGGGCATGGACCACGCCGGCATCGCCACCCAGAACGTGGTCGAGCGCGAACTCGCCAAGGAGGGCGCCTCGCGCCACGACCTGGGGCGCGAGGCGTTCGTCGAGCGCGTCTGGCAGTGGAAGGACGAGTCGGGCGGCCAGATCTCGGGCCAGATGCGCCGGCTCGGTGACGGCGTCGCGTGGTCGCGCGAGCGGTTCACCATGGACGAGGGCCTCTCCAAGGCCGTCCAGACCATCTTCAAGCGGCTCTACGACGACGAGCTGATCTACCGCGCCGAGCGCATCATCAACTGGTGCCCGCGCTGCCTGACCGCCATCTCCGACATCGAGGTGGAGTACCAGGACGACGACGGCGAGCTGGTCTCGATCCGCTACGGCGAGGGGGACGCCTCGATCGTCGTCGCCACCACCCGCGCCGAGACGATGCTGGGTGACACCGCCGTCGCCGTCCACCCCGACGACGAGCGGTACGCGCACCTCGTCGGCACCGAGATCGAGCTGCCGCTGACCGGCCGCAGCATCCCGGTCGTCGCCGACGAGCACGTCGACCCGGAGTTCGGCACCGGCGCGGTCAAGGTGACCCCGGCGCACGACCCGAACGACTTCGAGATCGGCCGCCGCCACGGCCTGGCGAACCTGGCCGTCCTCGACGAGCGCGGCGTGATCACCGCGCACGGCCCGTTCCAGGGGCTGGACCGCTTCGAGGCCCGGTCGGCGATCGTCGGCGCGCTGCGCGCCGAGGGCCGGATCGTCGCCGAGAAGCGCCCGTACACCCACTCCGTCGGGCACTGCTCGCGCTGCAAGACCACCATCGAGCCGCGGCTGTCGATGCAGTGGTGGGTCAAGGTCGGCCCGCTGGCGAAGGCCGCCGGTGACGCGGTCCGCGACGGCAAGGTCGCGATCCACCCGAAGGAGATGGAGTCCCGGTACTTCGGCTGGGTCGACAACCTCCACGACTGGTGCATCTCGCGGCAGCTGTGGTGGGGCCACCGCATCCCGGTCTGGTACGGGCCGAACGGCGAGGTCGTCTGCGTCGGCCCCGACGACGAGGCGCCCACCGGCGAGGGCTGGCACCAGGACACCGACGTCCTCGACACCTGGTTCTCGTCCGGGCTGTGGCCGTTCTCCACGCTGGGCTGGCCGGAGCAGACCCCGAGCGTCGAGAAGTTCTACCCGAACTCCGTCCTGGTCACCGGCTACGACATCCTCTTCTTCTGGGTCGCCCGGATGATGATGTTCGGGCTGTACGCGATGGACGGCACCCCGCCGTTCCACACCATCGCGCTGCACGGCATGGTCCGCGACCAGTTCGGCAAGAAGATGTCCAAGTCCTTCGGCAACGCGGTCAACCCGCTGGACTGGATGGACGCCTACGGCTCGGACGCGGTCCGCTTCACCCTGGCCCGCGGCGCCAACCCGGGCGTCGACGTGCCGATCGGCGAGGACTGGGTCCAGGGCTCCCGCAACTTCGCCAACAAGATCTGGAACGCCACCCGCTTCGCGCTGATGAACGGCGCGACGGTGGAGGGCGAACTGCCGCCCGCGGACGCGCTGTCGGCGACCGACCGGTGGATCCTCTCCCGGCTCAACTCGGTCGTCGCCGAGGTCGACGCGTACTACGACGACTACCAGTTCGCCAAGCTGTCGGACACCCTCTTCCACTTCGCGTGGGACGAGGTCTTCGACTGGTACGTGGAGCTGTCCAAGACGACGTTCATGGCGGGCGGCCCGGCCGCCGACGCCTCCCGCCGCGTGCTCGGCGAGGTCCTGGACGTCACCCTGCGGCTGCTGCACCCGGTCGTGCCGTTCGTCACCGAGACGCTGTGGACGACCCTGACCGGCGGCGAGTCGGTGGTCATCGCCGAGTGGCCGACGGCCGTGGTCGTTCCCGGGGCTGACGCCCTGGGCGGCTTCCGGGACGCGGCGGCCGAGCGGGAGATCGAGACGGTCCAGCAGGTCGTCACCGAGGTCCGCCGGTTCCGCTCCGACCAGGGCCTGCAGCCGGGCCAGAAGGTCCCCGCGCGACTGGACCTGACCGGTACGGCGCTGGCGCCGCACGAGGCCGCCATGCGCTCGCTGCTGCGCCTGACGCCCACCGGCGAGGACTTCACCGCCACCGCGTCCCTGCCGGTCGCCGGCGCCACCGTCGCCCTGGACCTGTCCGGCGCGATCGACGTCGAGGCGGAGCGCAAGCGGCTGACGAAGGACCTGGCGGCGGCCGAGAAGGAACTGGCCCAGACCACCGCCAAGCTCGGCAACGAGGCGTTCCTCGCCAAGGCCCCCGAGCAGGTCAAGGAGAAGATCCGCACCCGCAAGGCGGCCGCCGAGGCCGACATCGAGCGGATCACCGCGCAGGTGGCGGCCCTGCCCACGGCGTAGCCGGCGGCGCCGGCCAACCGCCGGCCCCCGCAGTCCCTTCCGCAGGCCCCTCGTCCATCCGGGCGGGGGGCCTGCGCCGTCCCCGCCGTCCACCGCGGTCGCCGCGCTCGCGGACCGGCCAGAGCAGGACGTACGCGGTGGAGACCGCGACGAACGCCAACCGGATCAGGCCCCGCGCGGAGTCGTCCGGGACGGCGAAGACACTGCCGTAGAGGACGAGCAGCGCCAGCCAGCTCCACCAGGGCACCAGCCGGCGCTGCCCGATGACGTCCCACAGCAGCGTGCCGAGCAGTACCGACGCGGTGTAGTAGGTGTAGACGCTGGGGTCCAGCACGATCCGGGCGTTGGCGCCGAGCAGCACCACCGCCGCCCAGCGGCCCCGCCAGACCGCGAGGCCGCCCAGCACCAGCCCGAGGGCGAACTGCGCGGGGCGGACCCAGCCGGGGGTCTCGGGGTCGTCGGCGCCCAGCCAGCGCAGCGCGGACGCCGGCTGGTTCGGGATGGCGAACTTGGCGGCGGCGAAGGACTGGGCGTCGCCGAGGAAGAACGGCAGCCAGGCGACGGCGACCAGCCCGGCGCACCACAGGGCGGCCTTGAGCCACCTGTCCCGGGGGAGCGCCAGCAGCAGCGGGACGAAGGCCAGCGCGGTCGGCTTGGAGTCCATCGCCAGCGCCAGGAAGGCCCCGGTCAGGACGGCGTTGCCGCTGGTGAGGGCGCGCACCGCGAGGGCGGTGAAGAACAGTGCCAGGACGTCGTCGAGGTGCCCGAAGCGGACCGACACCTCGATCCACATGGGGATGAACGCCAGCCCGGCGATCAGCACCCGCTGCCGCAGCCGCTGGTGGTTGGTGCCGGTGCCCAGGAAGTGGTGGGCGGCGCTGCGGCCGGCCAGCACCAGGATGACCAGGCCCAGCGCGGACATCAGGGCCGCGGCGAGGAACTGGCCGGTGGCCTCCGGGAACGGGTTGAACAGCCCGGCCGTCAGGAAGCTGATCGGCCCCATCTGGAGCTCGGGGTGGTGCGCGTAGAGGTTGAGGCCGCCGGTGCCGTCGCCGGAGCTGCCCTGGTAGATCAGCTCGCCGCCGGTGCGCAGGTAGTGCCAGGAGAAGCCGCCGTGCGGTTCGACGATCATGAACCACAGCACGGTCCATGCGGTGAGCAGCACCAAATGCATCCGCTGACTGATTGCCGGCACGCCTCTTCAGCTCCTGCTTTCCCGATGTGCGACGACCGCGGTGCGCGCGGTCCGGAGGGTTTTCCAGACCCCGCCGTGAAAGAGGGCCCCGCGCGGCGGAAAGGTTGTCCCGTCCGACGGTCCGATCGCTCACATCCAGGTGGTAGGCGGTTCTCATGACGCTCTCATGAAGGCGAGGCACCGTGGAGCGGAATGCCGGAGTTCCGGCGGAAACGCACGTCCGGTCCCGCCCAGCACCCAGGAGCCGCGCCACATGAACAGACCCCTGCGACGGATCTCGGTCTTCTGCCTCGCCCTGGTCCTGGCGCTGATGGGCTGGGCCACGTGGATCCAGGGCGCGAAGGCCAGCGACTACCGGGAGGACCCGCACAACCCGCGGGTGAACATCGCCAAGTACTCGGCGCCGCTGGGCAACATCCTCGTCGACGGCCAGCCGGTCACCGGCTCCGCCGCCACCTCCTCCTCGCTGAAGTACAAGCGGACCTACAAGGACGGCCCGCTCTACGCCCCGGTCACCGGCTTCTCCTCGCAGATCTTCGGCAGCACCCAGCTGGAGAGCCTCTACGGCGACCTGCTCGGCGGCAGCGACAGCCGGCTCCAGAACCCCGCCGACACCCTGCTGCACGAGCGCCCCAAGGGCGGCGACGTGGCCACCACCATCGACCCCAAGGTGCAGAAGGCCGGCTACGACGCGCTCGGCGACAAGACCGGCGCGGCCATCGCCCTGGACCCGGCGACCGGCCGGATCCTGGGCATGGTCAGCACCCCGTCGTACGACCCGGGGAAGTTCGCCGGCTCCGGCACCGCCGACCAGAAGGGGTGGCAGGCCCTGGCGAACGACTCCGCCCAGCCGAACCTCAACCGCGCGCTGCGCCAGCCGCTGCCGCCCGGCTCCACCTTCAAGCTGGTGGTCGCCGCCGCCGCACTGGAGAACGGCCTGTACTCCTCGGTCGACCAGCCCACCACCAGCCCCAACCCGTACACCCTGCCCAACACCCGCACCCAGCTGACCAACGAGAGCGCCTCGGCGCCCTGCGAGAACGCCACCATCCGCACCGCGCTCCAGTACTCCTGCAACACCGTCTTCGCGAAGATGGCGGTCGACCTGGGCAAGGACAAGGTGCGGGCGCAGGCCGAGAAGTTCGGCTTCAACGACGCCAAGATGGACGTCCCGGTGCGCGCCACCAAGAGCGTCTACCCCTCCGACATGGACCAGGCGCAGACCGCGCTCTCCGGCATCGGCCAGTTCGACGACCAGGCCACCCCGCTCCAGATGGCGATGGTCGCCTCGGCGATCGCCAACGGCGGCGACCTGAAGACCCCGCAGCTGGTCGACAAGCTCACCGACGGCGGCGGCAACACCGTCCAGCAGAACGACCCGAAGACCTACCACAAGGCGATGTCGAGCCGGACCGCCGCGCAGCTGCGTTCGGCGATGCAGACGGTCGTGGACAAGGGCACCGGTTCCAACGCGAAGATCGGCGGAGTGACCGTCGGTGGCAAGACCGGCACCGCCCAGCACGGCGTCGACAACAGCGGCACCCCGTACGCCTGGTTCGTCTCGTACGGGGACGACGGCAAGGGGCACCAGGTCGCGGTGGCCGTGATGGTCGAGGACGGGCACGCGGCCCGCAACGAGGTCTCCGGCAACGGCCTCGCCGCCCCGATCGCCAAGGCGATGATGCAGGCGGCGCTGTCCTGACCGGGGCGGGGCGGACCGGGACCGGGCCGGGGGAGCGGTGGCACGGGGGGCGGTGCCGGCCCGTTGTCGGTGGCGCCTCGTAGACTTGTCGTCGTGAGCGAGCGCCCCCAGAACGACGATCCCGACCCGACTCCCGACCCGGCCGACGCCTTCGACGAGATGGTCGACGCCGAGACGCAACGCGACCCCGATCTCGCGGTGATCGAAGCCGGTAGCCGGACCCTGCGCGCGCAGGCCGGACCGCCGCAGGGGGACCAGGTCCCCGCCCGCCCCGCCGACCCCGAGGTCGACCGCGCGCTGCGGGCCGTCGAGGAGGAGCTGGGCGGCCGCTGGGGCGAGACCAAGCTCGACCCGTCGATCGACCGCATCGCCGCGCTGATGGACGTCCTGGGCTCGCCGCAGCGCGCCTACCCGTCCATCCACATCACCGGCACGAACGGCAAGACCAGCACGGCCCGCATGATCGAGGCGCTGCTCGGCGCCTTCGAGCTGCGCACCGGCCGCTACACCAGCCCCCACGTCCAGTCCGTCACCGAGCGGATCAGCCTCGACGGCAGCCCCATCTCCGCCGAGCGCTTCATCGAGACCTACCGCGACATCGCGCCGTACGTCGAGATGGTCGACGCACAGCAGGAGCACCGCCTGTCGTTCTTCGAGGTGCTCACCGCGATGGCGTACGCCGCGTTCGCCGACGCCCCGGTGGACGTCGCGGTCGTCGAGGTCGGCATGGGCGGCACCTGGGACGCGACCAACGTCATCGACGGCGACGTCGCCGTGATCACCCCGATCTCGCTGGACCACACCGACCGCCTCGGCGAGACGCCGGAGCAGATCGCCGGGGAGAAGTCCGGGGTCATCAAGAAGGACGCCACCGTCGTCCTCGCCCAGCAGCCGGTGGACGCCGCCTCGGTGATGCTCAAGCGCGCCGTCGAGGTGGACGCCACGGTCGCCCGCGAGGGCATGGAGTTCGGGGTGCTCACCCGTGAGGTGGCGGTCGGCGGCCAGATGGTGACCCTGCGGGGCCTGGGCGGCGAGTACCCGGAGATCTTCCTCCCGCTGCATGGCGCCCACCAGGCGCACAACGCCGCGGTCGCGCTCGCCGCCGTCGAGGCGTTCTTCGGCGTCGGCGCGGGCCACGCCCGCACCCTCGACATCGACACCATCCGCTCCGCGTTCGCCGCGGTCAGCTCGCCCGGCCGGATGGAGGTGGTCCGGCGCAGCCCCACGGTGGTGCTGGACGCCGCGCACAATCCGGGCGGCGCGCATGCCGCGGCCGAGACGGTCACCGAGGCGTTCGGTTTCAGCCGGCTGATCGGGGTCGTCGGCGCCAGCGCCGACAAGGACGTCCGGGGCTTCCTGGAGGCGTTCGAGCCGATCTTCGCCGAGGTCGTGGTGACGCGTAATTCCAGCCAGCGCGCGATGGATCCGGACGAGCTGGCCGCGATCGCCGTGGAGGTCTTCGGGGCCGAGCGGGTCCAGGTCGAGCCGCGGCTGGACGACGCGCTGGAGGCGGCGATCACCCTCGCCGAGGAAGAGGGCGAGTTCTCCGGAGCCGGGGTCCTGGTGACCGGCTCGGTGATCACGGTCGGCGAGGCCCGGCTGCTCCTGGGAAGGAACTGACCATGCGCACGCTGTGTGCCAGCACCCTGATAGGCGAGTTCTTCGTGATCGGCTTCGCCGGTCTGGTCGCGATGCAGGTCACCGACCTCTCGCGGGCCACCATCTGGATCGTCAGCGGTATCGCGATGCTGCTGAGCCTGCTGCTGTGCGGGATGCTCTCCCGCCCCGGCGGGGTCCAGTTGGGCTGGGCGCTGCAGATCGCGCTGATCGCCAGCGGCCTGGTCGTTCCGACGATGTACTTCCTCGGCGCGGTCTTCGGTGCCCTGTGGTGGGCCTCGGTCCACTTCGGGCGCAAGGTCGACGAGGCGAAGGCCCGCTTCGCGGCGGAGGCGGAGCCGGCCGCGGCCGGCTGAGCCCCCCGCCGCCGGCGGTCCCGGCGCGGGATCGCGGGTGGGCGGGTGAAAGGCGGGGGCGCGGTGCCGGTAGCCTCAAGGCACCGCTGACCCGTCGTTCAGATACCAGGGAGTCCCTTCGTGAGCCAGCGCACCCTCGTCCTCCTCAAGCCCGATGCCGTCAAGCGCGGTCTGATCGGCGAGATCATCCGCCGCATCGAGCGCAAGGCCAACTGGACGATCACCGCGCTGGAACTGCGCACCCTGGACCGCGAGGTGCTGGAGCAGCACTACGCCGAGCACGTCGGCAAGCCGTTCTACGAGCCGCTGGTGGAGTTCATGTCCTCCGGACCGGTCGTCTCGCTGGTCGTCGAGGGCGAGCGGGTCATCGAGGGCGTCCGCGCGCTGGCCGGTCCGACTGACCCGATTGCCGCACCGAGTGGGTCCATTCGTGGGGACTTCGGAACGATCACCCGAGAAAATCTCATCCACGCCTCGGATTCCGAAGAGTCCGCCGAGCGCGAGATCAAGATTTTCTTCCCGGGCATTTCCTGATCCGAAGTTAGCTGCCAACCCCCTTGTGACCAGGGGCGACCGATGAAATCATCGGTCGCCCCTCGGTGTATTCGCCGCGAGCGGGGGAACGCGTTCCCGCGACACGACGTCACCATTAAGGGGGGCGGGTGCGTGTACGGCTGACAATGGCGGAACGGCCTCCCGCCGTGTTCGTGTGGGAACACAACGAACTACGATGGAGGCTTCCGCGCCTCACAGCGCATCACCTCCTGCCGACCTCAAAGTAAGCATTCGCTCCAGTTGGGAAGGCCAGACGTATCCTCATGGGGAACAACATGTCGTTCATCGGCCGTGACATGGCTGTCGACCTCGGGACCGCCAACACGCTGGTGTACGTCAGGGGCCGCGGCATCGTCCTCAACGAACCGTCGGTCGTGGCCATCAACACCAACACCGGCGGCATCCTGGCCGTCGGCGCCGAGGCGAAGAAGATGATCGGCCGGACCCCCGGCAACATCGTCGCGGTGCGGCCCCTGAAGGACGGCGTGATCGCCGACTTCGAGATCACCGAGCGGATGCTCCGCTACTTCATCCTCAAGATCCACAAGCGGCGCTACCTGGCCCGCCCGCGGGTCGTGGTCTGCGTTCCCTCCGGCATCACGGGAGTTGAGCGCCGCGCGGTCATCGAGGCGTCCACCCAGGCCGGCGCCCGCCAGGTGCACATCATCGAGGAGCCGATGGCCGCCGCCATCGGTTCGGGCCTGCCGGTCCACGAGGCCACCGGCAACATGGTGGTGGACATCGGCGGCGGCACCACCGAGGTCGCGGTCATCTCGCTCGGCGGGATCGTCACCGCCCAGTCCATCCGGGTCGCCGGCGACGAGTTGGACAACGCGATCATCCAGCACATCAAGAAGGAGTACAGCCTTCTGCTGGGCGAGCGCACCGCCGAGTCCATCAAGATCACCATCGGTTCGGCGTACGACCTCGAACAGGACGAGCACACCGAGATCCGCGGTCGCGACCTGGTCTCCGGCCTGCCCAAGACCGTCGTCATCTCGGCCGCCGAGGTCCGCAAGGCCATCGAGGAGCCGGTCAACTCCATCGTCGACGCGGTCAAGACGACCCTCGACAAGTGCCCGCCGGAGTTGTCCGGTGACGTGATGGACCGCGGCATCGTTCTCACCGGTGGCGGCGCCCTGCTGCGCGGCCTCGACGAGCGGTTGCGCCGCGAGACCGGCATGCCCATCCACATCGCCGAGGACCCGCTCGACTCCGTCGCGCTCGGTTCCGGCAAGTGCGTCGAGGAGTTCGAGGCGCTCCAGCAGGTCCTGGACTCCCAGCCGCGCCGCTGACCTTCGGGTCCCGACCCGTCGCGCGGGCGTCACACGGCGTTCGCGCGGGTCGGGCACCCTGGACAAGCAGCCGGTCCGTCCGCCGGATCGCTGACCCATACCGCAACGTTCCCACAGACACGGTGCATTGACGTTCCACCACCGCGCCGTCACAGCAAGGCACAACGCTCAACCCCCGAACGAGACCGGCGGGGCCCGCAGCCGGCCGGTCCTACGAGGAAGGACACGGCCGCCGCACGTGAGGGACACACGAGAGAGCCGGCTGTTGCTGGTGCTGCTGATCGCGATCGCGTTCGCGTTGATCACGGTCGATATCCGCGGCGGTGAACAGTCCCCGCTCGACGGTGCCCGGCAAGCCGCCGCCTCCGCCTTCGGCCCGGTGGAGCGCGGCGTGGCCCGCGTCGTCAACCCGGTCGGCAACGCCGTCAGCGCCGTCCGGGACTCCGATCAGCGCCACAGCCGCATCCGCCAGTTGGAGCACGAGAACGCCGCCCTGAAGCTCAAGCTCGGCACCCCCGACCGCACCCGCAACCGCGCCGCCGAGCTCGACAAGATCCTCAAGACCGCGGCCACCGGCCAGTACGCGATCAAGGGCGCCGAGGTCATCGCGATCGGGTCCGCACAGGGCTTCTCCTGGACCGTCACCGTCGACGCCGGCAGCCGCGACGGCATCGCCCGCGACATGACCGTCCTCAACGGCGACGGGCTGGTCGGCCGGATCACCACCGTCACCCCGCACACCTCCACCGTGCTGCTCGCCGCCGACCCGGAGTTCACGGTCGGCACCCGGATGGAGAAGACCAACGAGATCGGCTTCGCCAACGGCCAGGGCGTCCGCTCGCTCCGCGTCCAACTGCTCAACGGCCGCGCCGACGTCAAGAAGGGCGACCGGCTCGTCACCTTCGGCTCCAGCAAGGACAAGCCGTTCGTGCCGGGCGTCCCGGTCGGCACGGTGGTCAAGGTCGAGCCGCTCAACGGCGACCTGACCCGTTCCCTCCAGGTCCGGCCGTTCGTTTCCTTCTCGTCGCTCGACGTCGTCGGCATCGTCGTCCAGCCGCCCCGCAAGGACCCGCGGGACACCGTGCTGCCGCCCCCGGTCAAGCCCCGGCCGACGCCGACGGTCACCGTGACGGCCACCCCCTCCGCGAGCGCTTCACCCAGGAGCTGACCGATGCGCATCAACCGGATCCTGCTCGCCACCCCGCTGGTGGTGGTCGCCCTGATCATCCAGGTCAGCATCCTCGCCAGACTCCAACTCCCGGGCGCCGTACCGGACCTGCTGATGCTGGTCGTGGTGGGCCTGGCCCTGGTCTACGGCCACGTCGGCGGCTCGCTCATCGGCTTCTGCGCCGGGCTGCTCGCCGACCTCGCCCCGCCCGCCGACCACGCCATCGGCCGCTACGCCCTGGTGCTGTGCGTCATCGGCTACGTCGCGGGCCTGACCAAGCCGGACAACGGCCAGCACCGCTCGGCGACCCTGCCGCTGGTGGTCGTCATCGGCGCCGCCATCGGCTCGACCCTGATGTACGCGGGGGTCGGCTCGTTGGTCGGTGACACCGCGGCCCGGCACGTCGGCCTGGTGGGGCTGCTGCTCAGCGCCACCCTCTACGACCTGCTGCTGGCCCCGTTCGCCGTGCCGCTGGTGATGGCGCTGGCGCGGAGAACCGAACACGATCCGCTGGCCACCGACGCCGCCGGTGGCGGCGGGATGGCCGGCCGCCAGCCGGCGTACGGCTGGCTGGCCACCGGCACCGGCCTCAAGGCCAGCCGCAACGCGATGAAGGCGATCCGTACCGGCCGGGTGCCCAAACCGGCCCGGGGCGGACGCGCCAAGGGGGTCAAGGGCATCAAGGGGGTCAAGCGCCTGTGAGCAACATTCCCGAGACGGGGAAGACTTCCCGGGTCACCATCCGGCTGATCGCGATTCAGATCCTGGTCTTCTCCCTGCTGGCGACGCTCGGCGGTCGGCTCTGGTACCTCCAGATCCGCAACGGCCAGGAGTACGCCGCCAAGGCCCGGTCCAACCACGTCCAGCAGGTCATCGACCCCGCCACCCGCGGCTCGATCCTCGACGCGCGCGGGGTGCCGCTGGCCGACAACCAGACCCGGCTGGTGGTCTCCGCCAGCCGCACCGACCTGCTGAAGATGAAGGACGACGGCAAGGCGGTGCTCGCCCGGCTCGCCAAGGTGCTCGGCATGCCGGCCCAGGAGATCCGCAACAAGGTCCGGCTCTGCGACGCCAAGACCCCGCAGCCCTGCTGGAACGGTTCGCCCTACCAGCCGATCCCGATCACCGACAAGGCCACCACCCAGCAGGCCCTGCAGATCCGCGAGCGCTCCGAGGACTTCCCCGGCATCAGCGCCCAGCCCACCGCCGTCCGCCGCTACCCCGCCCTCGGCAAGGCCAACACCGCCCAGGTCCTCGGCTACCTCTCGCCGGTCACCGACGAGGAGATCAAGAAGGCCAAGGACGGCCCGTCGCCGCTGCTGCGCTCCGACCAGATCGGCCGCTCGGGGCTGGAGCGGCAGTACGACGACTTCCTGCGCGGCAAGGCCGCCGTCACCCGCTACGAGGTCGACAACCTCGGTCGGGTCATCGGCCAGGCCAAGAGCGACAAGGGACAGGCCGGTTCGACCCTGGTCACCAGCATCGACGCCCGCGTCCAGGCCATAGCGGAAAAGCAGCTCGACCAGGCCATGAAGGACGCCCGCACCCAGATGGACCGGAACACCGGCACCAACTACAAGGCCGACTCGGGTGCCGTCGTCGTCATGGAGGCGAAGACCGGCCGGGTGGTGGCGATGGCCTCCAACCCCACCTACGACCCCAACGCCTGGGTCGGCGGGATCTCCGGCAAGGACTACGCCAAGCTCACCGGCAAGGACTCCAACTACCCGCTGCTCAACCGCGCCATCCAGGGGCAGGCCGCGCCCGGCTCGATCTTCAAGGTCATCTCGACCTCGGCCGCCGTCAACGCCGGTTACCCCTTCGACGGCCACTACCCCTGCACCAGCTCGTACAGCATCGGCGGTCAGGTCTTTAGGAACTTCGAGGGCGAATCGCAGGGCGACATCAGCCTCGGCCGGGCGCTGGAGGTCTCCTGCGACACCGTCTTCTACCGGCTCGGGCACGACGAGTGGAAGAAGGACGGCGGCGACAAGCCGGTCCAGAGCCCCAAGGACTGGTTCTACAAGACCGCCCACCAGTTCGGCCTCGGCAAGGAGACCGGCATCGACCTGCCGAACGAGGTCACCGGCCGGGTCCCCGACCGCCAGTGGAAGAACGCCTTCTGGAAGGCGAACAAGGACAGTTGGTGCGCCCACCCCAAGGACGCCAACGACTACGTCTCCAAGCTCGCGCGGGAGAACTGCCTCGAAGGCATGAAGCTGCACGCCTACGACTCCATCAACTACGCGATCGGCCAGGGCGACACCCTCGTCACCCCGATCCAGATGGCGACGATCTACGCGGCGCTCTCCAACGGCGGCACCCTCTACAACCCCAGCGTCGGCAAGGCCGTCGTCAGCCCCAACGGCGACAAGGTGCAGATGATCGCGCCCAAGTCGCACGGGCACCTGCCGGACACCCCGCAGACGATCCAGCAGATCGACGCGGCCCTCCAGGGCGTCACCGAGCGGGGCACCGCCGCCTGGCGCTTCCAGGGCTGGCCGCAGGACAAGATCCCGATGCACGCCAAGACCGGTACCGCCGAGGTCTACGGCAAGCAGACCACCTCGTGGTTCGCGACGTACACCAAGGACTACGCGATCGTGATGACGATCTCCCAGGGTGGTACCGGCTCCGGTGCCTCCGGCCCGGCCGTCCGCAACATCTACAACGCGCTCTACGGCGTCAACGACAAGGGCGAGATCGACGAGAAGGCCGCGCTGCTGCCGAAGCCCGAGGCGAAACTGCCCAGGATCCAGAGTGACGGCACCATCATCGCCCCGCCCATCAAGCCGCCGGCCGACCCGTCGCCGTCCCCCTCGGGGAGCCCCCAGCAGTGACCACACCGCCCTTCTCCCGGACCTTCTCCGTCCGCCGCTACGGCCCCGACCTCGGTATCTGGGGCCGGTTGACGGCCCGCGACTCCGTGGTGCGCAAGCTGGACTGGATACTGCTGCTGTCCTGCCTGGTGCTCTCCCTGATGGGGTCGGTGCTGGTCTTCTCCGCCACCCGCAACCGCACCGAACTCAACAAGAACGACGAGTACTTCTTCTTCGTCCACCACCTGCTCAACACCGCCATCGGCGTGGCCCTGGCGGCCGGCACCATCTGGCTCGGCCACCGCACCCTGCGCGGCGCCGTGCCGATCCTGTTCGGCATCTCGGTGGTGCTGGCGGTGCTGGTGCTGACGCCGCTGGGCGCCACGATCAACGGTTCGCGCTCCTGGCTGGCGATCCCCGGCGGATTCTCCCTCCAGCCCGCCGAATTCACCAAGATCACCATCACGCTGGGGATGGCGATGATCCTGGCGGCCCGGGTCGACGCCGGTGACCGCCCGCACCCCGACCACCGCACGGTCTTCCAGGCCCTGGGGCTGGCCGCGGTGCCGGTCGCCGTGATCCTGCTGATGCCCGACCTCGGCTCGGTGATGGTGCTCGGCGCCATCATCCTGGGCGTGCTGCTGTCCAGCGGCTGTTCCAACCGCTGGATCCTGGGCCTGCTGGGCACCGGTGTCGTCGGCTGCCTCGCCATCTGGCAGCTGGGGCTGCTGGACGCCTACCAGATCGCCCGGTTCGCCGCGTTCGCCAACCCGAGCCTGGACCCGGCCGGTGTCGGCTACAACACCAACCAGGCCCGGATCGCCATCGGCGGCGGCGGACTGACCGGCTCCGGCCTCTTCCACGGCAGCCAGACCACCGGCCAGTTCGTCCCCGAGCAGCAGACCGACTTCATCTTCACGGTCGCCGGCGAGGAACTGGGCTTCCTGGGCGCGGGCCTGATCATCTTCCTGCTCGGCGTGGTGCTGTGGCGGGCCTGCCGGATCGCCCGCGAGACCGGTGAGCTCTACGGCACGATCGTGGCCGCCGGCATCATCGCGTGGTTCGCCTTCCAGGCGTTCGAGAACATCGGGATGACCCTGGGCATCATGCCCGTCACCGGTCTGCCGCTGCCGTTCGTCTCGTACGGCGGCACCTCGATGTTCGCGGTGTGGATCGCCATCGGACTGCTCCAGTCGATCCGCGTCCAGCGCCCGGTCTCCGCCTCCCGCTGACCCCGCACCCGTGCGGGGTCAGCGCCCGGTGTGCAACTCGAACCACAGGGACGTGGTGTGCGGCGGCCCCTCGAACGGGGTCGTCCCCCAGTCGTCGGCGAGCCGACTGATCAGCAGCAGTCCGTGCGCCGGGTCCCGGTCGCCGGGCCCCCGGGCCGGGCCGGGGACGAACTGGGCGCCCTCGTCGTGCACGCTGATCCGCAGCCCGTGCGCCGCGGTCACCACCCGCAGCAGGATGTCCGCCGAGCCCGGCGTGCGCAGATGGGCCCGGGTGACCGCCTCCGAGGTCAGCAGCACGGCGGTGTCGCGCAGGGCGGCGAGCGGGCCGCGCCGCAGCACCGCCCGCACGAAGTCCCGCGCGGTCTTCGGGGCGGTGGGGCGGCTCGGCGCCGTGAGCACGTACGGGCGGGCGCCCGCCGCGACGCGGAGCGGGCTCCGGGCGAGGGCTGCGGTATCGGGGTGCACGGTTTCTCCCGGTGTCGATCGAGCGCTGGGCGCGACGCCGCACACGCAACGTCGCGCTGCGTGCGCGGACTGTCACACACGGTAAGGCACCGCGAGTCGGCGGTGCCACCCGTTCCGGGCGCGGACCGGCGCCGGTGGGCTGGTCGGTCTCGTTGCGGCTGACTAGATTCGATGCATGGCGGACACCGTGCGGGAGATCGAGCGGAAATACGAGGCGGACGGTCGGGGATCCGCCCTCGGCGCCGCCCCGGGCCGCCTGCCCGACCTGACTCGCGCCGACCGCGTCGCGGCCGTGGTGGAACGCGCCCCCGAAACCCTGGACGCCCGCTACTACGACACCGCCGACCAACGCCTGGCCGCCGACCGCCTCACCCTGCGACGGCGCACCGGCGGCCCCGATGCGGGCTGGCACCTCAAGCTCCCGGCCACGCTCCCCGGCGTCACCGGCTCGGTCCGCGACGAGATCCGCGCCCCGCTCGCCGACGCCCCGCCGCCCGAACTGACCGCGCTGGTCCGCTCCCGCACCCGCGACGCCCCGCTGGTCCCCCTCGTGCGCCTGCGGACCCGCCGCACGGTCCACGAGCTCCACGACGCCGCCGGTGCGCTGCTGGCCGAGGTCGCGGTGGACGACGTCGAGGCATGGCGGCTGCACCCCGACGGCGCGCCGGGGCCGGCCCGCTGGCGGGAGATCGAGGTCGAGCTGGCGCCCGGCGTCGGCGCCGGCCAGGAACTGCTGGACGCGGTCGAGGAGGTGCTGACCGGGGCCGGGGCGCGGCCCGCCGCGGCACCGTCCAAACTGGCCCGCGCCCTGGCCGAGACCGCCCCGCACCGCCCGGCCGGGGACGCCGCCGCCCGGCCCGCCCCCGCGGGCGCCGACCGCGCCGACGGGCACCGCGGTCGCACCGCCGGCGACGTCGTGCTGCGCTACGTCCGCGCCCAGGTGCGGGCCATCGTCGAACTGGACCCGGCCGCCCGCCGCGACCTGCCCGACGCGGTGCACCAGATGCGCGTCGCCACCCGCCGCCTGCGCAGTGCCTTCCGCTCCTACGGCGCGGTCCTGGACCGGGTCGCGACCGACCCGCTCGGCGTCGAACTCAAGTGGCTGGCAGCGGAGTTGGGGCTCGGGCGGGATCAGGAAGTGCTCGCCGAGCGACTCACCGCCGCACTGGCGGAGGTGCCCCGAGAGCTACGGCTGGGACCGGTGTCCGCCCGGCTGCGCACCTGGTCGGTCCGGCACCGCGCCGGGGCCCGGGACCGCCTGCTCGCCGCCCTCGACGGCCCCCGCTACCTCGCCCTCCTGGACGAGCTGCACGCCCTGCTCGGCGCCCCGCCGCTGCGCGGCCCCGCCGCCCGCCCTGCCCCCCGGGTCGTCGCCGGCGCCATCCTCAAGGACTACCGGCGGCTGGCCCGCCGCGTCGAGGCCGCCCTCGACGCCCCCGCCGGTCCGGCCCGCGACGAGGCGCTGCACCGCGCCCGCAAGGCCGCCAAGCGCACCCGGTACGCGGCGGAGGCGGCCGGCCCGGCGCTCGGTCGCCCCGCCCGGAAGTTCACCCGGCGCACCAAGGAGGTCCAGCAACTGCTCGGCGACCACCAGGACAGCGTGGTCGCCCGCGCCGCCCTGCGGGAACTGGCCACCCAGGCCTGCCAGGCCGGTGAGAGCGGATTCACCTTCGGCCTGCTCTACGGCCGCGAGGAGGCCCGGGCGGCCCGTGACGAACGGGAGCTGCCGGCCCTGTGGGCCGAGGTCTCCCGGCGCAAACACCGTGCCGCGCTGCGGGTCTGACCGCCGGCCGCGCACCCGCATCCGTCCGGCGGGGGGCGCCAACCGGGTTACGCTTGTGAGTCGCCCCCTGTCAGCCCACGAAGGTTCGAGATGTCCGAGTCGGTTTTCCCGCAGCTCGAAGCTCTGCTCCCCCACGTGCAGAAGCCGATCCAGTACGTCGGCGGCGAGCTGAACTCCACGGTCAAGCCGTGGGAGGCATGTGACGTCCGCTGGGCGCTCATGTACCCCGATGCCTACGAGGTCGGGCTGCCCAACCAGGGCGTCATGATCCTCTACGAGGTGCTCAACGAGCAGGAGGGCGTCCTCGCCGAGCGCACCTACAGCGTCTGGCCGGACCTCGAAGCGCTGATGCGCGAGCACGAGGTGCCGCAGTTCACCGTGGACAGCCACCGGCCCGTCGGCGACTTCGACGTCTTCGGCCTGAGCTTCTCCACCGAGCTCGGCTACACCAACATGCTCACCGCCCTGGACCTGGCCGGCATCCCGCTGGAGGCGAAGGACCGCACCGAGGACCACCCGCTGGTCCTGGCCGGCGGGCACGCCGCCTTCAACCCCGAGCCGATCGCCGACTTCCTCGACTGCGCGGTCATCGGCGACGGCGAGCAGGCCGTCCTGGACATCACCCGCATCGTCCGCGAGTGGAAGGCCGAGGGCCGCCCCGGCGGCCGGGAGGAAGTCCTCTTCCGGCTGTCCCGGACCGGCAACGTCTACGTCCCCAGGTTCTACGACGTCGAGTACCTCGCCGACGGCCGCATCGCGCGCGTCGTGCCCAACCGCTCCGGCGTCCCGTGGCGGGTCTCCAAGCACACCGTCATGGACCTCGACGAGTGGCCCTACCCCAAGCAGCCGCTCGTCCCCCTGGCCGAGACCGTCCACGAGCGGATGTCGGTCGAGATCTTCCGTGGCTGTACCCGCGGCTGCCGTTTCTGCCAGGCCGGCATGATCACGCGTCCCGTGCGGGAGCG
Organism: Streptomyces sp. VTCC 41912; assembly: GCF_045799175.1. Taxonomy (NCBI): domain Bacteria; kingdom Bacillati; phylum Actinomycetota; class Actinomycetes; order Kitasatosporales; family Streptomycetaceae; genus Streptomyces; species Streptomyces sp. VTCC 41912. The sequence goes on along the minus strand of NZ_JBJMAB010000009.1, from coordinate 72,636 downwards.
AAGCATCACCGGCATCGGCGAGATGGTGGAGAAGGGCCTGAAGGCCACGGGATTCGAGGAGGTCGGCCTGCTGTCGCTGTCCTCCGCGGACCACACCGAGATCGGCGAAGTCGCCAAGGGCCTCGCCGACCGGTACGAGGAAGACAAGATCGGGCTGTCGCTCCCGTCGACCCGCGTCGACGCCTTCAACATCGATCTTGCCAACGAGCTGACCCGCAACGGCCGCCGCTCCGGACTGACCTTCGCCCCCGAGGGCGGCAGCGAGCGGATCCGCAAGGTCATCAACAAGATGGTCTCCGAAGAGGACCTGATCCGCACCGTCGCCACCGCCTACGGCAACGGCTGGCGCCAGGTGAAGCTCTACTTCATGTGCGGTCTGCCGACCGAGACCGACGACGACGTGCTGCAGATCGCCGACATGGCGATCAACGTCATCGCCAAGGGCCGCGAGGTCGCCAAGTCCAACGACATCCGCTGCACGGTCTCCATCGGCGGTTTCGTCCCCAAGCCGCACACGCCCTTCCAGTGGGCCCCGCAGCTCTCCGCCGAGGAGACCGACGCCCGGCTCGCCAAGCTCCGCGACAAGATCCGCGGCGACAAGAAGTACGGCCGCTCCATCGGCTTCCGCTACCACGACGGCAAGCCGGGCATCGTCGAGGGCCTGCTCTCCCGCGGTGACCGCCGCATCGGCGCGGTCATCCGCGCGGTCTACGAGGACGGCGGCCGCTTCGACGGCTGGCGCGAGCACTTCTCCTACGACCGCTGGATGGCGTGCGCCGAGAAGACGCTGCCCGACTTCGGCGTGGACGTCGCCTGGTACACCACCCGCGAGCGCGGCTACGAGGAGGTCCTGCCCTGGGACCACCTCGACTCCGGCCTCGACAAGGACTGGCTCTGGGAGGACTGGCAGGACGCCCTCGACGAGACCGAGGTCGAGGACTGCCGCTGGACCCCGTGCTTCGACTGCGGCGTGTGCCCGCAGATGGGCACCGAGATCCAGATCGGCCCCACCGGCAAGAAGCTGCTGCCGCTGACCGTCGTCAAGTGATCCGGCGACGGCCGCGGCCGTCGCTTCGGGCTCCGCGCAATCCGCCGGCCCGGCCCCCGCTTCCGTCGCGGGGCCGGGCCGGCGGCGTACCCACGGGCGGTGCGCCCGCGCAGAATGACGGTCGTGTCCCCAGAGTTGAGCGCCCCGACCGTCCGCGTCCACGCCTCCTTCCTCGCCGCCATGGAGGAATTCCGCGCGGAGGGCGTGCACCGCTCCCCGCACTCCGGCCTCGGCCGCGAGCTGCGGACCTGGCATCCCCGCTGGTCGACCGCGGAGGGTTTCGCGACCTACGTCCGACAGGTGGCGGGGGTCGTCGCGGACGAGCGGGTCGACGGCCCGGTCCCGACGTCCACGTTCTGGTGGGTGGACGGCGCCGCCTACCTGGGCCGGATCACCGTCCGGCACCGACTCACCCCGTCCCTGCACGCCTACGGCGGCCACATCGGCTACGCGGTGCGCCCCACCGCACGCCGCCAGGGGCACGCCACCGCGATGCTGCGCGCCGTGCTGCCCCGCGCCCACCGGCTGGGCATCGACCCGGTGCTGGTGACCTGCGACGACACCAACACCGGCTCGCGCCGGGTGATCGAGGCGTGCGGCGGGGTTTTCGAGGACCGCCGGGCGGAGAAGCTTCGGTACTGGATCTCCGCCTGAGCGCGGTGCCCGGGCGGTCGGCGGCCCACTCGTCCGAATGCACTTCGCCGGACGCGCGGGCCCGCGGGACGGGACCGGGACGCCCCGGCGGGAACCGCCGACGGGCGCGGCACGTACTCTAGGTAAAGACGTCCGGGCACGATGTGTCCCCGCCCACGCGGGGACGGGCCGGACGGGGCGGCACCCGCCGCGCCCTGAAACCAAGGAGAAGTGACACTGGGCAAGCGACAGCCCGAAGGCCCGCCGCCCGCACCGGCGGTGCAGCGCATCCGACTGCGCTACACCAAGCGCGGCCGCCTCCGGTTCACCAGCCACCGCGACTTCCAGCGCGCTTTCGAGCGGGCGCTGCGCCGCGCCGAGGTCCCCATGGCCTATTCGGCGGGCTTCACCCCGCACCCCAAGGTGTCGTACGCCAACGCGGCGCCGACCGGCACCGGCAGCGAGGCCGAGTACCTGGAGATCCAACTCGCCGCGCACCGCGACCCGGAGACGCTGCGCACCCTGCTCGACGCGTCGCTGCCGGACGGCCTCGACGTGACCGACGCCGTGGAGGCGCGCACCAGCGGCCTCGCCGACCGGCTCCAGGCTTCGGTGTGGGAGATCCGGCTCGACGGGGTCGCCCCCGAGGAGGCCGGGCGCGCCGTCGAGGCGTTCCTCGCCGCCGAGGAGGTGCTGGTCGAGCGCCGCACCAAGAACGGCATGCGGAGCTTCGACGCCCGGGGCGCGGTGGCACAGCTGGAGGCCACCTCGATCCACAGCGATAGGCCCGACGGCAATGCCTGTGCGATACTGCGGCTGGTTGTTCGGCATCTGACACCTGCCGTACGACCCGACGACGTCCTGTCCGGCCTCCGGGTTACGGCCGACCTGGCGCCGCCGGTCCCCGCAGCGGTGACCAGGCTGGCGCAGGGGCTGCTCGATGAGGAGACCGGCACGGTGACCGACCCGCTGGCGCCCGACCGCGACGCTGCCACGGCCGCACCATCCACGGCCGATGGGCTGAGTACCGCGACGGTGCAGGGCGGGGCCTCCCCGGCCACTTCCGGGGACGGCACTGCGTAGGACGCGTCGTCGCGTCGCCGATCCACCAGGGTGCCACCCCGGTCCGGCGGACGCACTGACCAGGAGACTTTCGCCGGTCCGGTCCACGGGCCCGGCGAGCGAGACGACAGCTCCCGTGCGGCGCCCGCGCCCCGGACTGCGGAACCGCGCCCAGCGCGCGGACCGCGGCCGGAATCAGGCGCGGCGCCCGGGAGCGTGACGGGAGAACCGCCCGCATGCTCGAATCTATTGAGCCCACCGAATCCACGCGGTCCGCGGACCACGAGGTTGACACCGACAACTCGCCCAGCGACACGCTGCCGCCGCGCCGCCGGCGCCGGGTGGCGTCCCGCCCGGCCGGCCCCCCCGCCGGCACGGGCGCCCGTACCGCCGTGGTGAGCAACGACCCGCCGGCCACCGGCACCACCCCCGCCGAGGACACCGCGCCCGCTGCCGCGTCGCAGCCCGCCGCCGACGAAGAGCGGCCGGCCCGCCCGCGCCGCCGTGCGACCCGCAAGGTCACCGCCGCGGCCGGCTCCCCGGCCCCCGCCGAGACCGCCGTCGTGCCCGAGCCCGCCGAGGCCCCGGCCGCCGTCGCGGAGGAGGAGGCCCGTCCGGCCCGTAGCCGTCGTCGGGCGACCCGCAAGGCGACTGCTCCGGCCGGTGCGCCGCAGGTGACCGCCGAGGAAGCGGCCCCCGTCGCGGAGCCGGCGCCGGCCGCCGCCGCTGCGGAGGCCCCGGCCGCCGCCGCGGAGGACGAGGCCCGTCCGGCCCGTACCCGTCGCCGCGCGACCCGCAAGGCGACCGCCCCGGTCGCCGCGGCGCCGGTCGTCGAGGAGCCCGCCGCCGAGGAGGCGGAAGAAGAAGAGGAAGCCGTCGCGGAGGCCGTCGAGGCCCCGGCCGCCGCCGTCGCGGAGGAGGAGGCGCGTCCGGCCCGTAGCCGTCGTCGGGCGACCCGCAAGGCGACCGCCCCGGCTGGTGCGCCGCAGGTGAGCGCCGAGGAGGCGGCCCCCGTCGCCGAGCCGGCGCCGGCCGCCGAGGAGACCGCCGAGGCCGAGGCGCCGCGGCGCCGGTCGCGCCGCCGTACCGAGCGCTCCGCCGCGGCGCCGGTCGCCGAGGCGCCCGCGGCCCGTGCCGCGGAGGAGCCGGCGACCGAGGCACCGGCGCGCGGTCGCCGCCGGGCGCAGCGCCCGCCGACGGCCGTCTTCCAGGCACCGGTCTTCGCCGAGCCGATGTTCCAGACCCCCGAGAGCGCCGCCGCCGCGCACGCCGCTGCGCGCCAGGAGGAGACCGAGACGGTCGTGGAGACGCCGGAGGAGGCGCCCGCGCCGTCGCGTCGCCGTCGCCGTCGTCGTGGTGAGCCGGCCGAGGTCGAGGCCGTGACGCCGGCACCGGTCGAGGAGCCCGCCGCCGCGCCCGCCGAGCCCGCGCCCGCCGCCGTCGAGGCCGAGGAGGCCGAGGAAGCCGACGAGGAGCACGTCGAGGCCGGGACCGGCGACGAGGGCGAGCGTCCCTCGCGCCGGCGCCGTCGGGGCGGTCGTCGCCGTCGCCGCGGTGAGGCCGCCGACGGTGCCGAGGAGGCGTTCGCGGAGAGCGGCGCGGCCGAGGACGAGGAGGAGCCGGAGGCCGCCGAGGCTGAGGAAGGCACCGAGGACCACCCGGAGGCCGGGGGCAGCTCCAGCAGCCGTCGCCGCCGTCGCCGTCGCCGGCGCAGCGGGGAGGGCGCGGAGGGCGACGGCTCGCACACCGACGACCCGGAGCGCACGGTCGTCAAGGTCCGCGAGCCCCGCAAGAAGGACGAGGGCACCGGCGCCGACGAGGTCCAGTCCATCAAGGGCTCGACGCGCCTGGAGGCCAAGAAGCAGCGCCGCCGCGAGGGGCGCGAGCAGGGCCGCCGCCGGGTCCCGATCATCACCGAGGCGGAGTTCCTGGCGCGCCGGGAGGCCGTCGAGCGGGTGATGGTGGTCCGCCAGAGCGGCGAGCGCACCCAGATCGGCGTCCTTGAGGACAACGTGCTCGTCGAGCACTTCGTCAACAAGGAGCAGGCCACCTCGTACGTCGGCAACGTCTACCTCGGCAAGGTGCAGAACGTCCTGCCGTCGATGGAGGCCGCCTTCGTCGACATCGGCAAGGGCCGCAACGCCGTGCTGTACGCGGGCGAGGTCAACTTCGAGGCGCTGGGCATGGCCAACGGGCCGCGCCGCATCGAGACCGCGCTGAAGTCCGGCCAGTCCGTCCTGGTCCAGGTCACCAAGGACCCGATCGGCCACAAGGGCGCCCGGCTCACCAGCCAGGTCTCCCTCCCCGGCCGCTACCTGGTCTACGTGCCCGAGGGCTCGATGACCGGCATCAGCCGCAAGCTCCCGGACACCGAGCGGGCCCGGCTGAAGCAGATCCTCAAGAAGATCGTCCCCGAGGACGCGGGCGTCATCGTGCGCACCGCCGCCGAGGGCGCGAGCGAGGACGAACTGCGCCGCGACGTCGAGCGGTTGCAGGCCCAGTGGGAAGAGATCCAGAAGAAGGCGAAGGCGGCCTCCACCAGCTCGCCGAGCCTGCTGTACGGCGAGCCGGACATGACCGTCCGGGTCGTCCGGGACATCTTCAACGAGGACTTCTCCAAGGTCATCGTCAGTGGTGACGACGCCTGGCAGACCATCCAGGGCTACGTCTCGCACGTCGCGCCGGACCTCGTGGACCGGCTGCAGAAGTGGACCTCCGAGGTCGACGTCTTCGCGACGTACCGGATCGACGAGCAGCTGATGAAGGCGCTGGACCGCAAGGTCTGGCTGCCCAGCGGCGGGTCGCTGGTGATCGACAAGACCGAGGCCATGGTCGTGATCGACGTCAACACCGGGAAGTTCACCGGGCAGGGCGGCAACCTCGAGGAGACCGTCACCCGGAACAACCTGGAGGCGGCCGAGGAGATCGTGCGCCAGCTGCGGCTGCGCGACCTGGGCGGCATCGTCGTCATCGACTTCATCGACATGGTCCTGGAGTCCAACCGGGACCTGGTGCTGCGGCGTCTGCTGGAGTGCCTGGGCCGGGACCGCACCAAGCACCAGGTGGCCGAGGTCACCTCGCTCGGCCTGGTCCAGATGACCCGCAAGCGGGTCGGCCAGGGCCTGCTGGAGTCGTTCTCCGAGCAGTGCGTGCACTGCAACGGCCGCGGCGTGCTCGTCCACATGGACCAGCCGTCGGCCGGTGGCGGCAAGCGCAAGAAGAAGGGCAAGGCCGGGGCGAACGGTGCCCAGCCGGAGCAGCCGGCCGAGGCCACCACAGAGGGCACCGCGGAGCCGGTGGCCGCGCCGGTGGCCGAGGAGGAGGCGCCGGAGCTGGAGCCGGTCGCGGTGACCGAGGCCCAGTTGCAGCCGTCGGTGGACGGTGCCGACGAGTGGTACAGCAGCCCCGCGGAGGCCGAGGCCGCCGCGACCGGGCGTGCCCGGGGCCGCCGTCGGGTGAGCCGGAAGGTGTCGGCGCCGGCCGGCGCGCCCAAGGCCGCCGCGGAGGCCGCCTCGATCGTGCTGCCGGCCGCCGAGCCGACCGCCCCGGTCGCGGAGCCGGAGCCCGCCGTGGAGCCCGTCGCCGAGGCGGTCGAGGCCGCTCCGGTCGCCGAGCCCGCACCGGCCCGTCCGCGTCGCCGCGCCACCCGTCGGGTGTCCGCTCCGGCGGGCGCGCCGGAGGTCGCCGAGGACGCCGGGACGATCGTCATCAGCGCGCCGGTGACCGAGCCGGCCGCGGAGCCGGTCGCCGAGGCTCCCGAGCAGCCCGCCGAGGTCGTGGAGGGCGCGGAGGCCGTCGAGCCGGCACCCGCGGCCAAGAAGACCGTGAAGAAGGCGGCGGCGAAGAAGACGACCGCCAAGAAGGCGGCCGCGAAGAAGACCACGGCCAAGAAGACGGCGGCGAAGAAGACCACCGCCAAGAAGGCCGCGGTCAAGAAGACCACCGCGAAGAAGACGACGACGAAGAAGACCGCGGCGAAGAAGACCGCGGCCGCTTCGGCGCCGGCCTCCGCGGAGGACTGAGCAGTGCCCGGCCCCGGACCGTCGCGAGGCGGTCCGGGGCCGGTTTGACCCCCTGGTCGAGGCCCCGTAACCTTGACCGTCGGTGTCTGTGTGACACCACCCCTTCTGAGCACACACCTCTCGGCCTCGCCGAGGGAGGCCGCTCGTCCCGCTCGTGGTCCACGGGTCGGATTCCACGGGACGTCCCTGAGCCCGTGAGAGCGGCTGGCATCAGAGGATCCGTTTCTAAGGAGAGAGAGTTCCGCGTGTACGCGATCGTGCGCACCGGCGGACGCCAGCAGAAGGTTGCTGTTGGCGACGTCATCGAGGTTGACCGCATTTCCACCAGCGAGGTCGGCGAGACCGTCGAGCTCTCCACGCTGCTGGTCGTCGATGGTGACGCGGTCACCAGCGACCCGTGGGTCCTGGCCGGCGTGAAGGTCCAGGCCGAGGTCGTCGACCACCACAAGGGCGACAAGATCCGGATCCAGAAGTACAAGAACAAGACCGGTTACAAGAAGCGGATCGGCCACCGCCAGCTCCACACGGCGCTGAAGATCACCGGCATCGACGCTCCGGCGAAGTAAGGGACTGAGGAGACATGGCACATAAGAAGGGCGCATCGTCCACTCGGAACGGTCGCGATTCCAATGCTCAGCGGCTCGGCGTGAAGCGCTTCGGCGGTCAGGCCGTCCTCGCCGGTGAGATCCTGGTTCGCCAGCGTGGCACCCACTTCCACCCGGGCACGGGCGTCGGTCGCGGTGGCGACGACACCCTGTTCGCCCTGCAGCCCGGCGCGGTGCAGTTCGGCACCTTCCGCGGCCGCAAGGTCGTGAACATCGTCCCGGTCGCCGAGTAATTTCGGCCCGGACGACACACGTCGACAGCACGTCAGGGGCGGACCGCCTCTTCTCGCGCCAAGCGGGAAGAACGGTCCGCCCTTGGCGCGTTATGAACAAGACATTCCCGCTGTACGCGCGGTATTGCCGGGCGTAGGCGGATATTCCGCTCAGAACGCACGACAACCCCGCTGATCTGGAGGCATCCCCACCATGACCACCTTCGTGGACCGCGTCGAGCTGCAGGTCGCCGCGGGTAACGGAGGCCACGGCTGCGCCTCCGTCCATCGGGAGAAGTTCAAGCCGCTCGGCGGCCCCGACGGCGGCAACGGCGGTCGCGGCGGTGACGTGATCCTGGTCGTCGACCAGGACGTCACCACGCTCCTCGACTACCACCACCACCCGCACCGCAAGGCCACCAACGGCCAGCCGGGCGCGGGCGACAACCGCGAGGGCAAGAACGGCAAGGACCTGGTCCTGCCGGTGCCCGACGGCACCGTGGTGCTCGACAAGAACGGCGAGGTGCTGGCCGACCTGGTGGGCCAGGGCACGCAGTTCGTCGCCGGCCAGGGCGGTCGCGGGGGCCTGGGCAACGCCGCGCTGGCCTCGGCCCGCCGCAAGGCGCCCGGCTTCGCGCTGCTCGGCGAGCCCGGCGAGGGCCGCGACATCGTGCTGGAGCTGAAGACCGTCGCGGACGTCGCGCTGGTCGGCTACCCGAGCGCCGGCAAGTCCTCGCTGATCTCGGTGCTGTCGGCCGCCAAGCCGAAGATCGCCGACTACCCGTTCACGACGCTGGTGCCCAACCTCGGCGTGGTGACCGCCGGCTCGACGGTCTACACCATCGCCGACGTCCCCGGCCTGATCCCGGGCGCCAGCCAGGGCAGGGGGCTGGGCCTGGAGTTCCTGCGGCACGTCGAGCGCTGCGAGGTGCTGGTGCACGTCCTGGACACCGCCACCCTGGAGTCGGACCGCGACCCGGTCTCCGACCTCGACATCATCGAGGAGGAGCTGGCCCAGTACGGCGGCCTCGACGACCGGCCGCGGGTGGTCGTGCTCAACAAGGTCGACATCCCGGACGGCAAGGACCTCGCCGACATGATCCGCCCGGACCTGGAGGAGCGCGGCTACCGCGTCTTCGAGGTCTCCGCGGTCGCCCGCCAGGGCCTCAAGGAGCTGTCGTACGCCCTGGCGGACATCGTCGCCACGGCGCGGGCCGCCAAGCCGGCCCAGGAGGCCACCCGCATCGTGATCCGCCCCAAGGCGGTGGACGACGCGGGCTTCACGGTCACCAAGGAGGCCGACGGCCTCTTCCGCGTCCGGGGCGAGAAGCCCGAGCGCTGGGTCCGCCAGACCGACTTCAGCAACGACGAGGCCGTCGGCTACCTGGCCGACCGGCTCAACCGCCTGGGCGTGGAGGACGCGCTCCTCAAGGCCGGCGCCCGCGCCATGGACGGCGTGGCGATCGGTTCCGACGAGGACGCCGTGGTCTTCGACTGGGAGCCGTCGATGTCGGCCGGCGCGGAGATGCTCGGCCGCCGCGGTGAGGACCACCGCTTCGAGGCCCCGCGTCCTGCGGCCCAGCGGCGCCGCGACCGCGATGCGGAGCGCGACGAGGCGCAGGGCGAGTACGACGGCTTCTCGCCGTTCTGAGCCGTACCCGCCCGGCCGGACCGGGCGGGTACGCACACGCAGGCCCCGGGAGGAACGCTCCTCCCGGGGCCTGCGGGCGTTTGCGGGGCCGTGCGCGGGCCCCTGCGGGTCAGACGGCGGCGGTGGCGTCCGGGGCGCCGCCGGAGCCGTGCCGGGCCGTCTCGGCGCCGGTCACGCCCTGCTGCGAGCGCTGCACGGGGATCCCGGACAGCCGGCTCTCCATCCGGCGCTGCCGCTCGTCGGCCTGGAAGAGCAGGTCCAGGGCGGCCTGGTTGAAGCGGACCGCCGAGGGCGGGTCGGACGGGCCGAGCAGGTGCTCCTTGAGCTCGGCGCGGTCCGCGGCCATCTCGTCCCGCCCCGGGTCGCGGACGGCTTCCAGGAGCGCGGGAACACCGGACGCGTCGGGGGCGAGGACGCGGGCCGCCCGCACCGTCGGGAAGTTCGCGCGGAAGTCGTCCTCGGTCATCCCGGAGGTGTTGGCGACCGCGTACGGCTTCTCGCTGGTCAGGTAGTCGGAGACCACGCTGGAGACGTCGCTGATCAGCAGGTCCGCCTGGTTGAAGCAGGTGAAGATGCCGGGGCGCACGGTGGTGATGACGCGGTGCTCCCACTCCGGGAAGGAGTTCCAGTACGCCTCCTCCCAGGCGACGACCGCGGCCTCGACGGCCGCCGCGCGGCCCTCTTCGGGCGTGCTCTGGAGCCGCATCCGCTCCAGTTCGTCGGCGCTCTTGCGGAAGTCGGCGGTGGTCAGCCGGTCCAGTTCGGCGGTGCGGCGGGCCAGTTCGGCGGTCGCCTCCGGGCCCGGCAGTGCGCCGCCGCGCCCGGTGTTGGCCTCCGCGATCATCGCCTGGATGCGGGCGTTGGCGGCGCCGGCCCGCGGGTCCACCGATCCGGTCATCGGGTGCGGCTTGTACAGCAGTCGCACGGTGGGGTCGGCGAGCAGGGCGCGGACGATGTTCTCGCCGGCCAGGATCACCGAGGTGTTGCCCGGGTTGCCGTCCCAGCCCTCCCAGGTGGGGGCGTAGAGCACGGTGGTGTAGCGGCCGAGCGGGGCGCCCTCGTAGGGGCGGATCGGCGCCAGTTGGGGGCGGCCGACCTCGACGACGTCCTTGTCCTCGATGCCGATGTCGGCGAGCTGGTAGCGGTCCCGGGCCGCCGGGCCGGCCACCCACACCTCGTCGTACGCCTTGGCGTACGGGTTGCAGGAGGAGAGCTTGTCGCTCTCGCCGTGGTTGATGAAGGCGTGCTTGATGGAGGGGATCCGCAGGATCTGCGAGGTCTTGCCGGAGTTCGCGGGGTGCAGCAGCACCTTGAGGGTGGAGTGCTCCAGCCGCATCAGGTGGGCGACCTTCGGGATGCAGACGATCGGGACGTCGGTGGCCTCGATCTTCTGCACCATGAACCGCTCGCGGAGCACGATGATCGGCCGGCCCTCCAGCCCGGCCAGGGTGCCGAGCCACATGTTGGCCTGGTAGGCGGAGGAGGCGCCGCCGGAGAAGTACATGCCGACCGTGGGGCGGTAGGCGGCCAGCCAGTCGTCCAGCCATTCCAGGGCGCGCTGTTCGGTGACGACCTGTTTGCCGGGCAGCAGCCAGGTGCTCAGGTACAGGGTGCCGCCGGCGGAGAGCAGTAGGGCGACGCCGATGCCGATGCCGCCCCAGAAGGCGTTGCCGGTGATCGCGGTGACCATTATCCCGGCCGTGGTGGGCACGGAGAAGCGCAGCAGTCGGCGGCCGGTCTGGCGGTAGAGGAGCCGCGGCGGGGCGTCGGTCAGACCCAGTGCGCTCGCGTCGACGTTGCGGGTGACGATCGGCAGGCTCCGGGAGCGGCGGACCAGCACCGCGACCGCCTGGCACACGAAGTGGGTGCCGTAGAAGGCGAGCAGGGTGATGGTGAGGGGGGCCTGCTCCTCCAGGGGGTTGATGCCGTCGATGTGCAGGAGGCCGACCAGCATCAGCATGTCCCGCAGTAGCTGACGCACCGTCACGTCGAAGCGGATCCGGCCGAGGAGGGCCAGCAGTCCGGGCTGCTGGTGCTGGAGGACCAGGTCAAGAACCAGGTTGACCACGGACGCTGCGATGAACAGCGGAATGACGGGCAGCAGCGCGCCGATCAGCTGGGCGGTGAACGCGACCATCATCGCGAAGAGCGCCGCGAGCTGGACGGCTCGTCTGGGGGCGATTCCGGCGGAAGGCACGGGGGAGGGCTCCTGGCAGCAGAAAGGTCATGGAGGGGGGAGGCCGGGGACGGCGGCCGGGTCCCGCGCTGCGACGCCGCCGGAGCGGCGAAACGGGACCGATGGACACCCGACCGTATGACCTCGTTGGCCTTGGTGACAATCTGCTGTGGCCCTCTTCGCCGCGAAACGGACCAATCGAACGCAACCTTCGAGTGTCATTCTCCGTCTTAGTTCTTTTCGGCCCGACTTCGAGTCCGCCCCGCCCGGTCGCCCGGCCACGCTGTCCGCCGGGACGTCCGCCAGGCGATATGGCGAGGCGCCCGCCGAGGCCGCTGCCGTAGATTTGCGGCTGTACGGGTTCCGTACGGCACAGGGATCGGCGAGCACAGGGGTATGCAGGTGGCTGCGGCAACGCGAGGCGAAGGAGCGGCCAGGAAGGCCATGACCGAGGGCGGTGACGGGTCGGGGGCGCCGTCCGCCGGCGGACAGGGGCGGGAGGGCGTGGCGGACGCCCGCCGCATCGTGGTGAAGGTCGGCTCGTCCTCGCTGACCACGGCCACGGGAGGACTGGACGCCGACCGGGTCGACGCCCTGGTGGACGTCATCGCCAAGTACCAGGACAAGGAGGTCGTGCTGGTCTCCTCGGGAGCCATCGCCGCCGGCCTGGCCCCCCTGGGACTCGACCGCCGCCCCCGCGACCTCGCCCGGCAGCAGGCCGCCGCGAGCGTCGGACAGGGCCTGCTGGTCGCCCGCTACACCGCGTCCTTCGCCCGTTACGGCCGCCGGGTCGGCCAGGTGCTGCTCACCGCCGACGACACCAGCCGCCGGGCCCACTACCGCAACGCCTGCCGCACCCTCGACCAGCTGCTGGCCATGGGTGCGGTGCCGATCGTCAACGAGAACGACACCGTCGCCACCGACGAGATCCGCTTCGGCGACAACGACCGGCTGGCCGCCCTCGTCGCCCACCTCGTCCGCGCCGACCTGCTGATCCTCCTCTCCGACGTGGACGGCCTCTACGACGGCGACCCGTCGCTGCCCGGTACGTCCCGGATAGACCAGGTCAGCGGCCCCAAGGACCTGGAGGGCATCTCCATCGGGAGCGCCGGCAGGTCCGGCGTCGGGACCGGCGGCATGGTCACCAAGGTCGAGGCGGCCCGGATCGCGGCCGCCGCCGGCATCCCGGTCGTGCTCACCTCCGCCGTGCACGCCGCGGACGCGCTGGCCGGCGCCACCACCGGCACCCACTTCCTGCGCACCGGCCGCCGCTCCGCCGACCGGCTGCTGTGGCTGGCCCACGCCTCCGCGCCGCAGGGCGCCCTGGTGCTGGACGACGGCGCGGTGCGGGCCGTCGTCGAACGGAACTCCTCGCTGCTGCCCGCCGGCATCTCCGCCGTCGAGGGCGACTTCTCCGCCGGGGACCCGGTCGAGCTGCGGGACGCGGGCGGCCGCGCGGTCGCCCGTGGGGTGGTCAACTTCGACGCCCGGGAAATCCCCCGATTGATTGGTCGTTCGACCCGGGATCTGGCTCGCGAGCTCGGACCGGCGTATGAGCGCGAGGTCGTGCACCGCGACGACCTGGTGCTGCTCCAGCACTGAACCGCCGCTGACGGGTCCCCGGCGCGGCCCGCGCGGCGCCGGGCTCCATCAGCCTTTCACCGGGGACCTTCGGCAAAACGGCCCCGCGAGCGGCCGCGGGCTGGTCAACTTTGTTGCGGGGGCGCCGCAGCGGAGCGCCCCCAGCGCGCGAGCGCAGACGTCGAAGGACGACCGCACCAGTCGGCTCCGCACCGTGAAGGGGCGGAGCGATTCGCATCACAGGAGGCCGCCGGTGACACGAGGGCGCCCAGGGGCTCCGGCCCGAGGGACGGCGGAGCGCACACTGACCAGCGTCGGGACCGGACGGACCGCCGCCCTGCCGGAGGAACCCGGCCGGCGTGCGGAGCGGGACCGGGCGGCGCCGCGGGCGCGGGAGGGCGAGCGCCGGGAGACGTCCCGGCTGTGGCACGTCACCCTCAGCGTCTCGGGCGCCGAAGCCCCCTTGAAGGAGGTCCGGCGGGCGCTCGAACAGCTCGCCCACGACCACCCGTTCCTGCTGACCAGCCGCTACGCCAACGACCACGCCGAGATCCGGTACTGGGAGGAGGCCCGGGACCTGCACGACGCGGCGGCCGTCGCCCTCCGCCTGTGGGGCGAACACCGCTCGACGGCCAAGCTGCCGCCCTGGGAGATCGTCGGCCTGGAGGTCATCGACCGGGAGACGTACCACCAGCGCGTCGCCGAGGGCTACGGGCCGCCGCCGGCCTCACCGGTCGGCGTGCACCCCTATTAGGACCGCTCCGCATGAGGACCGCTCCGACTACCAGGACCGCTCCGACCGATCCGCGCCCCGGTCCCACCGGGACCGGCCGGACGGCCCGTGGGGGACGCGATCCCGCGGCGCCGTAGCGCACCGGCCCGCACGACGGTCCACCGGCCGCACCGCCGGTGTGACCGGCGTCCCGCTCTGTGGGATCCGGCGCGGCCGCCGTCCGGCGCGGCGTTAGGCTGCGGCCATGACCAGCAGCGCATCCCAGTCCTCACCCGTCCTCGACACCGCCCGCCGTGCCAAGGAGGCGGCCGCCGTCCTGGCCCCGCTGCCGCGCACGGCCCGCGACGGGGCGCTGCTCGCCATCGCCGACGCCCTGGTGGCGCAGACCGACGCCCTGGTGGCGGCCAACGCCCAGGACGTCGAGAAGGCCCGGGCCGCCGGCACCTCCGCGTCGATCGTGGACCGCCTCACCCTCACCCCCGACCGGATCGCGGCTATCGCCGACGACGTCCGCAAGGTCGTCGGGCTGCCCGACCCGGTCGGCGAAGTGGTGCGCGGCTCGACCCTGCCCAACGGCCTCGACCTGCGTCAGGTCCGGGTCCCGCTCGGCGTGGTCGGCATCATCTACGAGGCCCGGCCCAACGTGACGGTGGACGCCGCCGCCCTCTGCCTGAAGTCCGGCAACGCCGTGCTGCTGCGCGGCTCCTCCTCCGCCTACGCCTCCAACAGCGCGCTGGTGGACGTGCTCCGGGGCGCCGTGGAGAGCGCCGGGCTGCCGGCCGACGCCGTCCAGTTGGTGCCCGGCGAGAGCCGGGACTCGGTGCGCGCGCTGATGCGCGCCCGCGGCCTGGTCGACGTGCTGATCCCGCGTGGCGGCGCCGCCCTGATCCGCACGGTCGTGGAGGAGTCCACCGTGCCCGTCATCGAGACCGGCACCGGCAACTGCCACGTCTACGTCGACGAGGCCGCCGACCTCGACATGGCGATCGACATCCTGGTCAACTCCAAGGCCCAGCGCCCCAGCGTCTGCAACGCCGCCGAGACGGTGCTGGTGCACGCCGGCATCGCCGAGAAGTTCCTGCCGCGCGCCCTGGAGGCGCTGACCCAGGCCGGTGTGGTGGTGCACGGCGACGCCGCCTGGCAGCAGGTCGGCCCCGGCCTGGTCGCCCCGGTCACCGACGAGGACTGGGCGACCGAGTACCTCTCCTACGACATCGCGGCCGCCGTGGTGCCCGACCTGGACGCCGCCGTGGCGCACATCCGCCGCTGGTCCTCCGGCCACACCGAGGCCATCGTCACCGGCTCGCAGGCGGCCGCCCGCCGTTTCACCCAGTTGGTGGATTCCACGACGGTCGCGGTCAACGCCTCGACCCGCTTCACCGACGGCGGCGAGTTCGGCTTCGGCGCCGAGATCGGCATCTCCACCCAGAAGCTGCACGCCCGCGGCCCCATGGGCCTGCCCGAGCTGACGTCCACGAAGTACATCGTCACGGGCGACGGCCACACCCGCTGACCCACCCCGCGGACGGCCCCGTTCCGCTGCTATCCGACCGCTTCCCTCCCTGCCCAAAAGGTCCGGCCGGGGCTACTCTGGACGGGTGCCGGACGACGTGGGGGGCAAGCCGTTCCCGGACGGCGAAGAGCCCGACGAGCACCACCACGGGAGCCACGGACGAGCGGACGAGGAGTTCGCTTCCGTGGTCTTCGACGAGGACTTCGTACGGTCCGCGACGATCCACGAGCCCTCGGCGGTCGAGCGGATGTTGGCCGCCGCCGAGGCGCGCGCGGAGGCCGAGGCGGCCGCCCGCCCGGGGGGCGGTTTCGGACCGGACGACGACTACGACCACGAGGACGCCGGAGCGCGCCTCGGCGACCGCGCGGCCTACCCGCCGGACGACCCCTACGGCCCCTATGGCGGGTCCCTGCGCCCCTACCGCGGCACCGCCCGGTGGCACCGGCCCATCGCCTGGGTACTGGCCGTCGTGATGGGCGTCGGACTGGTGGCGCTGGCCTTCAGCGCCGTCTACCGCGGCGCCGCCGGCCGCGGGCAGAGCCCCGCGCCGCCGGCCAGCACCACCGGCGTCGACGCCCCGTCCTCCGGCGCGCCCCCCAACGGCGGCCGGGACGCCCTGCGGGCGCCGCGTCCCGGCGTGCCGACGGCCGGCTCCGCGGAACCGCTGCGCCCGTCGTTCTCCGCGGGTCCCGGGCCGCACTGACCGAAGTTGGGATGCGCTCCCGCGTTTACGTCGGCCCCGTCAGACCTACCCTTGTTGTATGACCGGGCCTGGTGACCCTCCGGAAGGGACGCCCGACGGCGCCCCGGGAGGCGGTGACGACGAGTACCGATCCGTGGTCTTCGACGAGCGGTTCGTGCGTGCCGCGCGACTGCAGGAGTTCTCCGCCGACGAGCGGCTGGGGGAGCATCACGCACCGGCGGTGAAGATCCGCCACGCATGGTTGCGGCTGGGCGGATCCCGGCAGGCGGTCCTGTTGGTGCTGCTGATCGTGCTGGCCTTCGGCACCGCGGTCTACATGGGCGTCCGCCACCCGTACAAGGCCCCCGAGCCGGTCCGGGCCGAGCCGTTGCGGTCCTCGGTGGTGCCGCTGGCGCCGCCCGCCGCCGTACCGGGCGCGGCCCCCGCCGACCTCTTCGCGCACAGCCCGGCGGCCGACTACCGGATCGGGGCGGCCGGCATCAACCTGCCCGCCGTCCAGCGCAGTGCGCACTTCTCCGACGGCCAGATCGTCTCCGCGCTGACCATCGCCAAGGACTACCTCGTCCGCTCCTCGGTGGACCCGGCCACCCTCACCGGCGGCTCCGTGCGGCCTGTCCGGCTGCTGCTGGACACCGGCCAACTCGACCAGTTCGACCGGAGCCTCGCACACCCCGACGACAACGGGCGGGACGCGGCGACCGGCTGGCTGGTCCGCTTCGACGCGAAGCAGCTCCGGCTCGCCGACCGCAACGTCCGCGTCAACGGCACGCTGGACGCAACGGAGTTGAGCCCGGACACCCTCGACGTCGCCGCCGACTACACCTTCGTCTACGCCGTGCAGCCGGCCCCGGGCGCCCCGGCGGACGCCGCCGGGCAGCACACCGGCACGCCGACGGCGGGCGCCGCCTCGCTCGTCACCGTCCGGCGCCAACTGCACTTCCGGATCGGCCGGGACGACCTGGCCGACCACCGCCTGGTGGTCGTGCAGAGCAGCCTGCAGGCCGGGCCGATGACCTGCTCCTCGGACCCGGCCGACACGCTGCACCCGCTGCTCGCCGGACAGCACGCGGGACCCGACCGGCCCGCCGGCACCGACCCCTACGCGCGGGGCCGGGTCAACGCCGCGCTCTGCGGCGAGCTGTCGGCTACTTCCCAGCCGACTCCGAGCCGTCCGATCCGCTAGCGCCGTTCGTGCCGTTCCCGTTCGGGCGCGTGCCGAACACCGTGTCGCGGAGCTTGCCGCCCAGGTCGCCGGCACCGCCCGCGATGTCCCGCACCAGGCCCATCAGCGGGTCCTTGCTGGTGCGCACCGAGTCGGCGTAGTGCGCCGCGGAGTCCTTGAACGAGTCGGACACCGAGGCGTCCTTGTCCTCGTCGCGGCGCGGGTAGTGGCCGTCCATGATGCGCTGGTAGTCGCGGCTCTCGGCCCACTTCTTCAGCTCGGCGGCCCGCACGGTGGTGAACGGGTGGCTGCGCGGCAGGAGGTTGAGGATCTTCAGCACGGAGTCGCGCAGGTCGCCCCCGGACTCGTACTCCTCGGCCTGCTTGAGGAACGCGTCGACGTTCATCTCGTGCAGGTGGTTGCCGCCGGCCAGCTTCATCAGGCCGCGCATCGACGCCTGGAGGTCCTGCCCGACCAGCAGGCCGGCCCGGTCGGCCGACAGCTCCGACTTGCGGAACCACTCGCGCAGCGCCGTCACGATCGCCATGACCGCGACGTTGCCGAGCGGGATCCAGGCCACCTTGGTGGCGAGGTTGGTCAGGAACAGCAGGATCGTGCGGTAGACCGCGTGCCCCGAGAGGGCGTGGCCCACCTCGTGGCCGACGACGGCCCGCATCTCCTCCTCGTCGAGCAGCTCGACCAGGCCGGTCGTCACGACGATGATCGGCTCGTCCAGGCCGATGCACATGGCGTTGGGCTGCGGGTCCTGATTGACGTACATCGGCGGGACCTTCTCCAGGTCCAGGACGTAGCAGGCGTCGCGCAGCATGGCGTGGAGATGGGCGAACTGCTGGTCGCTGACACGGACCGAGTCCGACAGGAAGAGCAGCCGCAGACTGCGCTCCGGCAGCAGACCGCTGAGCGTCTTGAAGACGGTGTCGAACCCGCTCAGCTTGCGCAGCGCGACCAGCGCCGAGCGATCTGCCGGGTGCTCGTAGGACCGCGACGAGATGCCGGGGAACCGCTTGCGGTTCCGGCTCGGGGCGTTCGCGTCGCTGCCTGGGCTCTCCGTCATTGGGGCCTCCCCCTGTTCGACTGCGTGTGATTCAGACTAGAGGACGCCACTGACGGGCGAATGGATGCCCGGGCGTACGCTGGCGTGCGGACCAATGCCCGCCAGGCCCGTACAAAAGGGAGCCACCGCCATGCCGCATCCGAGCCTGCTGCTCGCCGCCGCCGAAAACGCTCAGGACAGCGGCCCCGGCTGGATCCTGCGCACCGTGATCATCGTCGGCGTGGTGGGTTCCGCGCTGCTCGCGTGGATCCTGCTGCGCGGCTACGGCAACCAGGACTGACGCCGGGACAGGGCGGCGGCGACCGCACCGGACCGGCGCCCGCCGGGACCGGTGCCCGCCGGGACCGGTGCCGAGCCGCACCCACGCCGGCCCCCGGAACGGTCCGGGAGGCCCATGGGACGCCTTCGGGCGGAGTCGGCGTGAGCCCCCGGTGACGTGGCGCTTACGATGTGGCGGAAGCCTCTGTCCGCACCCCCGCCCGGATTGGTACCGCCAACGATGAGCCTGAACTCCGCCGCACAGTCCCTGGTATCCCTCGCCGAAGCGGGGCACGAAGGTGGCCAGCACGCCAGCCTGAGCCCCTACCTCACCGGTGGAAGCGCCCTTTTCATCCTGCTTCTCCTGCTCTGGATCACGACCCGCTTCAACCGCGACCGCTAAGCCTTCCCGCCCCGGCCCCCGGCACCGCGTCCCGCCAAGTAGGGTCTGCACGCATGGGAGAGCACACAGGGCCCGTGAAGCGGCGGCTGGGCGTGATGGGCGGCACATTCGACCCGATCCATCACGGACACCTGGTCGCCGCCAGCGAGGTGGCCAGTCAGTTCCACCTCGACGAGGTCGTTTTTGTGCCCACGGGGCACCCGTGGCAGAAGAGCCACAAGACGGTGTCCCCGGCCGAGGACCGCTATCTGATGACGGTCATCGCGACCGCGTCCAATCCGCAGTTCTCCGTCAGCCGGATCGACATCGACCGCGGCGGCAAGACGTACACGATAGACACGCTCCGTGACCTGCGGGCGGAGCACTGCGACGCAGATCTGTTCTTCATCACCGGCGCCGACGCGCTCAGCCAGATCCTGACCTGGCACGACGCGGCGGAGCTGGTGTCGCTCGCCCACTTCATCGGGGTGACCCGGCCCGGCCACGTCCTCGCGGACCCCGGGCTGCCCGAGGGGGCGGTGTCCCTGGTCGAGGTGCCCGCGCTGGCCATCTCCTCGACCGACTGCCGGGCGCGCGTCGCCCAGGGGGATCCGGTCTGGTACCTCGTACCGGACGGTGTGGTGCGCTACATCGACAAGAAGCAGCTGTACCGCGACGACCGCTGACGGGGCAGATGGAAAGGGGCACCGGTGAGCGACCGACACGATCCGTACGGGCCGCAGGACCCGCATCCCCAGGACCCGTACGCCCCGCAGCAGGGGCAGCACGGGCAGCAGGGGCAGGGCTACACCTACGACGCGTACGGCCGGCCGGTGTCCCACGAGGCGCCGCAGCAGTACGAAGCGCAGCAGCAGTACGGGCAGCAGCCCCACGACCCCTACGGGCAGCCGGCCGGGCCCGGCGCCCAGCCCGGCTACGACCCCTATGGCCCCTATGACCCCTACGGGACGCAGGGCGGCCAGGGCCCGCCCGCCCACCAGCCGTACCAGGGGCAGCCCGAGTACGGCTACGACGGGTACGGCGGCCAGCAGGTCCAGCAGCAGCCCGGCTACCCCCAGCAGTACGACCCGTACGCCCAGCCCCCACAGGCGCCCGCGCAGCAGTCGCCCCAGCAGGCGGACTGGATCCCCCAGCAGGCCCCGCAACCGCCGTACGAGCAGTTCTCCTACGGGGAACAGCAGCCGCACCCGGGTCAGGAGCCCCACGAGCAGCCGCAGTACGCGCGGGTGCCCCAGGGGCAGGCCGGCTCGGCGCCGGCGGCCGCCCCGGTGGAGCCGCCCGCGCCCGCCGGCCCCAAGGGCGCCGCGGCTCCCGGGGGCGGTCCGGACGCCGAGGACTACCACACCGAGCAGTTCTCCTTCGTGGAGGAGCCGGACGACGACTCCGAAGACGTCATCGACTGGCTGAAGTTCACCGAGAGCCGCACCGAGCGGCGCGAGGAGGCCAAGCGGCGCGGCCGCAGCCGGCTCATCGCGCTCTCGGTGGTCCTGGCCCTCCTGGTGGTCGGCGGCGTCGGCTACCTGTGGTGGGCGGGCAAGCTGCCGGGGCTGGCCGGCGCCGGCGGCGGCGCCGCGGCCGAGGCCAGCGGGCAGAAGCGCGACGTGCTGGTGGTGAACCTGCGGGACACCAAGACCGGCAACACCTCCACCGCCCTCCTGGTGGACAACGAGACCACCCACAAGGGCACCACGCTCCTCCTGCCCAACAGCCTCATCGTCACCAAGGACGACGGCACCACCACGACGCTCGGCAAGTCCGTCAAGGACGACGGCACCGACGCGACCCGGGAGGCCCTCAACACCCTGCTGGGCGCCGACCTCAACGCCAGCTGGCGGCTGGACACCCCCTACCTGGAGAACCTCGTCGAGACGGTCGGCGGCATCACCGTCGACACCGACGCCGCCGTCCCCGGTGCCAAGAAGGGCGACTCCCCGGTCGTCAAACAGGGCACCGGCCAGCTCCTCAACGGGCAGGCGGCCGTCGCCTACGCCACCTACCAGGGCCCGGGGGACACCCAGGCCAAGCAACTGGCGCGGTTCGGGCAGGTCATGCAGGCCACGCTGGCGAAGGTCTCCAGCGACGCGGACGGCGCGACCGCCACCGTGAAGTCCCTGCTCCAGATCCTCGACCCGCCGCTCACCGAGGCCCAGTTGGGCAGCTCGCTGGCCCAACGGGCCGAGCTGGCGAAGACCGGCAAGTACAGCACCGAGACGCTTCCCGTGCAGGCCGACGGGACCATCAGCCAGAGCACCGCGGCCGGCGTCGTCAAGGACGTCCTGGGCGGCACGGTCAAGAAGACCTCGCCGGGCGTGACCCCGCGGGTCGCGGTCCGCAACGCCTCCGGCAACCAGGCCGCCACCGGCAAGGCCCAGGTCGCACTGCTCAACGGCGGCTACACCTTCGTCGACGGCGGCAGCGGCTCCACCGCGGCCACCTCCCAGGTGACCTACGCCGACGCTCCGCAGCGGGCCAAGGCCACCGAGGTCGCCAAGACGCTCGGCCTGCCCGCGGGCGCCGTACAGCAGGGGAAGGTCGCCGCCAACGCGGACATCGTGGTCGTCCTGGGCCAGGACTACAAGGGCTGACCGCACCCCGGACCGCGCAGCTGACCAGGCAGGATGCCGGGACCTCCCGGTGGGGCGGAAATCCCCGCCGGGAGTGTCGGTGGTCCGTGAGACCCTTGAGGGGTACCTGACCGCCGATCCGGCCGCCCAGGACCGCCGGTGCGCCTCGGCTGTGCCGCGCGTCCTGCGCCCCGGCCGGAGCGGCCCCCTCGACCCGGAAAGCCGCTTGTGACCGCCACGGACCGTTCCCTTGAGCTCATCAACGCCGCCGCCCTCGCAGCGGCCGACAAGCTCGCGCACGACATCATCGCGTACGACGTCAGCGACGTCCTCTCGATCACCGACGCCTTCCTGCTGGCCTCGGCGCCCAGCGACCGCCAGGTGAAGGCGATCGTCGACGAGATCGAGGAGCGCCTCAACAAGGACCTCGGCGCCAAGCCGGTCCGCCGCGAGGGCGACCGCGAAGCCCGCTGGGTGCTCCTCGACTACGTCGACATCGTCGTCCACGTCCAGCACAGCGAGGAGCGGGTGTTCTACGCCCTGGAGCGCCTGTGGAAGGACTGCCCGGAGATCGACCTGCCCGAGGAGGCGAAGGCCACCCGCGGCAAGGCCGCGGAGCACTCCCGGGCCACCGCGGTCGACGAGGACGGAGACCTGCGCTGAACGGCACCAAGGGCGGCCGGGGCCGCCGCGTCGTCCTGTGGCGCCACGGTCAGACGTCGTGGAACCTGGAGCGCCGCTTCCAGGGTTCGACCGACATCGAACTGACCGAGACCGGCGTCGCCCAGGCCCGTCGCGCCGCCCGGCTGCTGGCTGCCCTGCAGCCGGACGCCATCGTCGCCTCCGACCTGCGCCGGGCCGCGGCGACGGCCGGCGAGCTGGCCGCCCTGACGCGGCTTGAGGTGTCCCACGACTCCGCGCTGCGGGAGACCTACGCGGGCGCCTGGCAGGGCCTGACGCACGAGGAGATCCTCGCTCAGTACGGCGAGCAGTACTCCGCCTGGAAGCGCGGTGAGCCGGTGCGCCGCGGTGGCGGCGAACTGGAGACCGAGGTCGCCGACCGGGCCGCCCCGGTCGTCCTCCACCACGCCGACAAGCTGCCGGACGACGGCACGCTGGTCGTCGTCAGCCACGGTGGCACCATCCGCACCACCATCGGGCGGCTGCTCGGCCTGGAGGCCCACCACTGGGAGGGCCTGGGCGGCCTGTCGAACTGCTGCTGGTCCGTGTTGGGCGAGGGCGCCCGCGGCTGGCGGCTGCTGGAGCACAACGCCGGCACCCTGCCGGAGCCGGTGCTCGGCGACGACGACTGAGCCCCGGAGCGGGCCGGTCGGCCCGGATTTCACATCTGGGCAGGTCGCAGGCTAAAGTTCTTCTTGTTCGCGGCGCCGCCGGGGAAACCCCCGGAGGAACGGAACAAGACCCGGGGCTATAGCTCAGTTGGTAGAGCGCCTGCATGGCATGCAGGAGGTCAGGAGTTCAATTCTCCTTAGCTCCACAGCCCGGAAGATCCCGCCTCCCTCAGGAGGCGGGATCTTTGCGTTACGGGCTGGACGGTGCACCCGGCACGGCCTCGCGCGCACGTGACCCGCGGCCGTGTCGGAAGGCCGCCCGCCGATTTTCCGCCGGTGCGTGAGCCACCTCACTCCTCCGGGGTGGGTGGCCCGTCGAGTGCGGCGACGAAGCGCTCCGGCCTCCGCTCCGGGGTCGCGCGGGCCTCGGGAACGGGCCGATGGTGCGCGGTGCGTGGCACGTGCTGGATCATGCCGTGCGGTTGCCGATGCGGGACGGAGTCCCCGGGCGCCGACGGAGGGGCGCACCCGGTGCGGGCCCGCGACGGCCGGGCGGGTCAGGACCTCGCGTACGGGGGCGCCGGCGTGTGCCGCCCGTAGGGGACGCGGAGTTGGGCGCGAGGGCGTCGTCAGGGCCGCACCCGCGCCCGCTGCACGGGAGCACGGCCGGCGGCTGCCGACGCCACGTCAACTCCTCTTCCCGGTCGTGGACTCGGTGCCGGTGACTGATCCTCGGGGAGCGGTACGCCGTGCCGCGACCGGGGCCGGAGCCGGCCGGAAACCTCGCTTTTCCGGACGCTCTTCCTGAACCGGTTGGCGGCGGGAGGGGAGCTCCGAGGGTGCGGCGGAGCGTTCTCGCACTGCCCGGCGCGGCGTCGCCCACCGGGCCGGTGGGGATGCTCCGCAGGCGGACCTGACCTGGTGGGCGGTCCGTGGCAGAATCGGACGGCCGCCAGGGGAGGAGAGATCGCGATGCCCGCCAGCATCCTTGGGCAGGTTGACGACCCGCCCGGCCCGACGGTCGCGTGCGACACCGCGGGCGTGACCCTCCAGTGCCCCGCGTGCGGTTCCTCCCGCGTCGCCCAGGTGCTGGGCGACAACGGCGGTGTTTCCTTCGTCTGTACGGCCTGCGGCCGCAGTTGGAGCTGATGGATGGGCGCCCACAGCAGGAAGTGCGACTGGTGCGGCAGCGGCACGCCGATCGTCCGCGACATGGAACCGGTCAACGCCGACTACCAGTACTGGTGCGAGGAATGCGCGCGTGCCCTGGTCATAAAGGGCGAACCCATCGAGACCTACCGCGAGCTCGAAGGGGAGCCGATCTACGGTCGGCTGCTGGAGGAGCACTGCACGCTGAAACGGTTCTATTCCTTCGCCACCGCATGAGCCGGCGCCTGCACGGGACCGTTCCGGAACGACCCTGAGTCTCCCCAAGCGGTCACTTTCCGGCTCGCATTGAGCAGAGTTGAACACCTTCGCTCGATTCCGATGGTTCGGAATTCCCGTGGAACGACGCGGTGTTCACGTGTCGGAACCCGCTGCCGAAACGGTCGGCCGCGGGACCACGACGGCGTGCCGGGGAAGACAGCGTGACGGGGGCGGACATGACGGTGATCGGCAGCGGGCGAGTGGTGGCTAGCGCATGGCGTCCGGCGCGCCCCCCGGGCCGGAGACGGCCGCGGCCGGGGCCCCGGGCGGCGTCGCCGGCTCGGATATCGCGTCGGTGGGCAGCGGGCGCCGGAGTCGGGCCGCGGTCAGCGCCAGCAGGGTGAGCCCGGCCAGCGGGTAGATCGCGGAGAGCAGCATCTGGCCGGCGTTCTGGTGGAGTTCCTCGTGCTGGTGCCAGCGGTGGGGCACCCACCACAGCGCGAACGAGCAGAACAGCAGCCCCATGGCGACGGTCACCGCCCACCAGCGGCGGGCCCTGGTCCCCGCGTGCTGCAGCGCCTCGCCGCCCAGCAGGATCAGCATCGGCACGCCCCACACCCAGTGGTGCGACCAGGAGATCGGGCTGATCAGCAGGGCGGTGGCCGCGCAGGTCAGGGTCGCCCACGCGCGATCGCCGCGCAGCAGCGCCCCGGCGGCCAGCGCCAGCCCGGCGACGGCCGCCAGTGCGGCCAGGACGAGCCAGGCGGCGCCGGGGTCATGGGTGTGCAACAGGCGGGCCAGGGCCCCGCGCAGCGACTGGTTGGCGGTGATCTCCACTTCACCGACCCGGTCGGCGGCGAACACGATCTCGGTCCAGAAGCGGTGCGAGTCGCGCGGCAGCAGGGCCGCGGAGAGCAGGACGGTGGCGCAGAACGTCCCGGTGGCGACGGCGGCCTGCCGGAGCCAGGGGTTCCAGGCGCCCCGCCACCCGGCGCCGGCGCGCAGCCGTCGGACGGCGTGCACCGCACCGGCCAGGGCGAGGAAGACGGCGAACAGCGCCGGGGTCAGCTTGATGCCGGCCGCGATGCCGATGCCGATCCCGGCCCATCGGTTGGTGTCCCGTCGGGTCAGGTCCCACAGGACCAGTACGGCGAGCAGGAGGTTGATCTGTCCGTAGCGCAGCGTCGTCCAGACCGGCTCGCACCACACCAGCAGCGCGGACAGGGCCAGCGTCGCGGCGAGCGGGGGAATGCGCCGGGGCCGGCCGACCAGGCGCAGGGAGAGGTGGACGACGGCGACGAGCAGCACGAGGTTCCCGGCCGTGGCCAGGGTGCGCATCAGCGGGACACCGAAGAAGGTGAGCGGGACGAACAGCAGCGCGGCGAAGGGTGGGTAGGTGTTGGGCAGCCGCGCGGAGGTGGCCACCATGTCGTAGAGGTCCTTGCCGTCGCGGGCGGTCTCGCCCTCGGCGCGGTAGACCATGAGGTCCACCATCGAGACGTGCGCCAGGCGCTGGGCGACCCAGAAGGCGGCGAAGGAGACCAGGCAGGCCACCGCCGCGGCGAGTACCGGGTGGCGGCGGATCGGGCCCGCGCCGGGGCGCGGGCCGCGAAGCTCGGTGGGCTGGTCGGGATCCAGCGCAGTCACGGCGTACGGCTCCCCAGGACGAATCGGGCACGGCTCGCCGACAGTACCTTGGGTCCCGTCGGTGGGCTTGCGGGAGCACGATTTGGCAGAAGGCCGGGTGGGCCGTGTAATGTAGGCGATGCCGCAGCGGGGGTCCGGAAGGAAAACCGCAGCGGGGCAAGACCTGGGGCTATAGCTCAGTTGGTAGAGCGCCTGCATGGCATGCAGGAGGTCAGGAGTTCAATTCTCCTTAGCTCCACAAGAGACAGAGCGGGTCGTCCGTCAAGGACGACCCGCTCTGTCGTGCGTGCGAGGTTCGCCGGTTGCCGGGGTGCCGGGCCTTTCGAGGTTGCCCTGATGTTCGGTCAAGAACGTTCTCGATGTGGCAAGTTGAACCCCCCTTCCGCGGCTGATTCTGCCCGGCTGTTGCCGTTCCTTGGTCTCTTCTTGGTGATCGCATAACCCTGACATGAACGGTTCACCGAAAGAGTGGCGAATCGCGTGAGCGTCACATCCGACGCATTCACCGCTGACGAGGTGGCGCGCACCGGCGCACCGACGCGGCGTCACCACGCAGCGCACCGCATCGCCACAGCAGGGGGTTCCATGAGAGCAAGCCGCACCAGATCACCGCGGGTCCGCGTCGGTCTGGCCTGGGCGGCGGCGCTGCCGCTGGTCGCCGGAGCGCTCGCGCTCGGCGCACCGGCCGCCGACGCCGCGGGCCACGACGGTGGCCGGCACGCACTGCAGGGCACCAAGCCGCGGTGGGCCACTGACCAGGCCGACCAGGGCGCCACCTCCGGCGCCACCGCGGTCAACGCCCGGGTCTACCTGGCCGGCCGCGACGCCAAGGGCCTCGCGGACTACGCCAAGGCCGTGTCCGACCCGCACTCCGCCCTGTACGGGAAGTACCTGCGCCCTGCCCAGGTGCAGGCCCGCTACGGCGCCACGCCGGACCAGATAGCCCGGGTGACCGCCTGGCTGAAGAAGTCCGGCCTGACGGTCACCGGCACCACCGACCGCTACGTGACGGTCACCGGCGATGCGGCCGCCGCCGAGCGGGCCTTCGCCACCGACCTGCACAACTACCGCAAGAACGGTCACACGTACCACGCGCCGTCGGCCACCGCCTCGGCGCCGTCGACGGTGTCGGACGCGGTCCTGACGGTCACCGGTCTGGACAACGCGCCCCGGATGGCCCGGCACCACTCCACCGAACTGCCGCCGCCGTCCGCGGTCTTCCGCAACGCCGGGCCGTTCTCCACCTACTACGGTTCGCGGACCAACCAGAACCTGCCCTCGGCCTACGGGGGCAAGGCGCCGTACGCGATCAAGGGCTACACCGGCAAGCAGCTGCGCGCCGCCTACGGGGCGAAGGGGTGGACCGGCAAGGGCGTCACCGTCGCGATCACCGACGCCTACGCCTCGCCGACCATCGCCAAGGACGCGGACACCTACGCCGGCCGCAACGGTGACCCGCGCTACCGCAAGGGTCAGCTCTCGCAGGTCCTGCCGAAGGACTACACGCACATCAAGGAGTGCGGCGCGGCCGGCTGGTACGGCGAGGAGACCCTCGACGTCGAGGCCGTGCACGCGGTCGCCCCCGGCGCGGACATCGTCTACGTCGGCGCCGCCTCCTGCAACGACGACGACCTGCTGGACTCGCTCGGCAAGGTCGTCGACGGGCGGCTCGCCGACATCGTCTCCAACTCCTGGGGCGACATCGAGGCCAACGAGACCCCGGACACGGCAGCCGCCTACGACCAGCTCTTCCAGCGGGGCGCCGTCGAGGGCATCGGCTTCTACTTCTCCTCCGGCGACAACGGTGACGAGGTCGCCAACACCGGCACCAAGCAGGTGGACACCCCGGCGAACTCCGCGTGGGTGACCGCCGTCGGCGGCACCTCCCTGGCCGTCGGCAAGGGCAACAGCTACCAGTGGGAGACCGGCTGGGGCACCCAGAAGGCCGTGCTGTCCAAGGACGGCAACGACTGGACCGACTTCCCCGGCGCCTTCAACGGCGGCGCGGGCGGCGGCACCAGCAAGACCGTCGCGCAGCCCTTCTACCAGCGCGGTGTCGTTCCGGACGCGCTGGCCAAGGCCAACGGCGGCGGCGCCATGCGCACCGTCCCGGACATCGCGGCGGTCGCCGACCCCAACACCGGCTTCCTCGTCGGCCAGACCCAGACCCTGCCCGACGGCAAGCTCGGCTACGAGGAGTACCGCATCGGCGGCACCTCCCTGGCCGCCCCGGTGATCGCGGGCGTCCAGGCGCTGGCCCAGCAGGCCCGGCACGGCATCGCCATCGGCTTCGCCAACCCGGCCATCTACCAGCGCTACGGCACGTCCGCCCTGCACGACGTCACCGACCACCCGCTGGGCGCCGGCCGCGACCTGGCGGTCGTCCGGGTCGACTTCGCCAACGGCATCGACGCCAGCAAGGGCACCATCACCTCGCTGCGCAGCCTGGGCAAGGACAGCTCGCTGCACGCCACCGTCGGCTACGACGACGTCACCGGCGTCGGCACGCCGGGGGCCGGATACGTGAGCTCGTACCGTCCCTGACGCGCGTGCGCGGCACCCGCGCTCCGTGGCCCCGTGTCCTTGAGGGCGCCGCGGCAGGAGCGCGGGTGTACGGGAGCGGGGCCCGCGCCGGGGGAATCCCGGGCGCGGGCCCTGGGTGCCCTGCGGTACCCTGGCGCCATGTGTGCCGTACGCCTTCTGCTTAGCGGGCCGCGCTGATCAGTCCCGACCGGGCCCTTCGCTGTGGCCGCCCGGGTCGGCATCGGCGCGGCTTCCCCTCCTGTGAGAGGGGCATTTTTGTTTCCGCAGAAACCGTGTCCGCAGCAGCCGCAGGCAGAGACGATCGATGGAGCTTTGAGGACGATGAGCGAGACGACCAATGCTGCTGAGGTGGCAGCGCCGCACCGCTATACGGCCGCGCTGGCCGCGGACATCGAGGCACGCTGGCAGGACTTCTGGGAGGCGGAGGGGACCTACGAGGCCCCGAACCCCAAGGGCGACCTGGGCGGCGACGCCGAGCTGGTGGCCCGTCCCAAGAAGTTCATCATGGACATGTTCCCGTACCCCTCGGGTGCGGGGCTGCACGTAGGCCACCCCCTGGGCTTCATCGCCACCGACGTCTACGCCCGCTACCACCGCATGACGGGCCACAACGTCCTGCACACCCTGGGCTTCGACGCCTTCGGCCTGCCCGCCGAGCAGTACGCCGTGCAGACCGGCACCCACCCGCGGGTCTCCACCGAGGCCAACATCGTCAACATGCGGCGCCAGCTGCGCCGCCTGGGCCTGGGCCACGACCAGCGCCGTTCGGTCGAGACCATCGACCCGGCGTACTACAAGTGGACCCAGTGGATCTTCCTGCAGATCTTCAACTCCTGGTACGACCCGGAGGCGGACTCGGCGCGGCCGATCGACACCCTGGTCGCCCAGTTCGAGGCCGGCACCCGGCCCACCCCCGACGGCCGGCCCTGGGCCGAGCTGTCCGGCATCGAGCGGGCCAACGTGCTGGGCGAGTACCGCCTGGCGTACGCCTCGGACGCCCCGGTCAACTGGTGCCCCGGACTGGGCACGGTGCTGGCCAATGAGGAGGTCACCGCCGAGGGCCGTTCCGAGCGCGGCAACTACCCGGTCTTCAAGGCCAAGCTGCGCCAGTGGAACATGCGCATCACCGCCTACGCGGACCGGCTGCTGCGCGACCTGGACGCGCTGGACTGGCCGGAGGCCATCAAGCTGCAGCAGCGCAACTGGATCGGCCGGTCCGAGGGCGCCCGGGTCGACTTCCCGGTCGGCGACACCGACAAGATCACGGTCTTCACCACCCGCCAGGACACCCTGTTCGGCGCGACCTACATGGTCCTGGCCCCCGAGCACCCGCTGATCGCCGGCGCCGACAACGGCGGCGGCTCCATCGTCCCCGACGCCTGGCCCGAGGGCACCCACGAGGTGTGGACCGGCGGGCACGCCACCCCGGCCGAGGCCGTCGCCGCCTACCGCAAGCAGGCCGCCGCCAAGTCCGACGTCGAGCGGCAGGCCGAGGCCAAGGACAAGACCGGTGTCTTCACCGGTGTGTACGCCACCAACCCGGTCAGCGGCGAGCAGGTCCCGGTCTTCATCGCCGACTACGTCCTGATGGGCTACGGCACCGGCGCGATCATGGCCGTCCCGGCCCACGACGTTCGCGACTTCGCCTTCGCCCGCGCCTTCGAGCTGCCCGTGCGCTGCGTCGTCGAGCCGACCGACGGCCGCGGCACCGACGCCGCCACCTGGGACGACGCGTTCGCCTCGTACGACGCGAAGCTGGTCAACTCCGCCGGTGCCGCGATCTCGCTGGACGGCCTGGGCGTGACCGAGGCCAAGGCGAAGATCACCGAGTGGCTGTCCGCCAACGGGATCGGCGCGGGCACCGTCAACTACCGGCTGCGCGACTGGCTGTTCAGCCGTCAGCGCTACTGGGGCGAGCCGTTCCCGATCGTCTACGACGAGGACGGCGTGGCGCACTCGCTGCCCGAGTCGATGCTGCCGCTGGAACTGCCCGAGGTCGACGACTACTCGCCGCGCACCTTCGACGCGGACGACGCCGACACCCAGCCCGAGACCCCGCTGTCCCGCAACGAGGACTGGGTCAACGTCGAGCTGGACCTGGGCGACGGCCGCGGGGTGCAGCGCTACCGCCGCGAGACCAACACCATGCCCAACTGGGCGGGTTCGTGCTGGTACGAGATGCGGTACCTGGACCCGAACAACGACGACGCGCTGGTCGACCCGGCCGTCGAGCAGTACTGGATGGGCCCGCGCGGCGGTCAGCCGCACGGCGGCGTCGACCTGTACGTGGGCGGCGCCGAGCACGCCGTGCTGCACCTGCTGTACGCCCGTTTCTGGTCCAAGGTGCTGCACGACCTGGGGCACGTCTCGTCCGTCGAGCCGTTCCACAAGCTGTACAACCAGGGCATGATCCAGGCGTACGTCTACCGGGACGCCCGCGGCATCGCGGTCCCGGCGGCGGAGGTCGAGGAGCACGACGGCGGCGTCTTCTACTACGAGGGCGGCAAGGTCTCCCGGCTGCTGGGCAAGATGGGCAAGTCCCTGAAGAACGCCGTCACACCGGACGAGATCTGCGCCGAGTACGGCGCGGACACCCTGCGCCTGTACGAGATGGCGATGGGCCCGCTGGACGTGTCGCGCCCGTGGGACACCCGGGCCGTCGTCGGCCAGTACCGCCTGCTGCAGCGGCTGTGGCGCAACGTGGTGGACGAGGCGACCGGCGAGGTCACCGTCGTCGACGCCGAGCCGGACGAGGCCACCCTGCGGGCCCTGCACAAGGCGATCGACGGCGTCACCCAGGACATGGCGAACCTGCGCTTCAACACCGCCATCGCCAAGATCACCGAGCTGAACAACCACCTGACCAAGGTGGGCGGCCCGGTGTCGCGCACCGTGGCGGAGCAGCTGGTGCTGCTGGTCGCCCCGCTGGCGCCGCACATCGCCGAGGAGCTGTGGCGCAAGCTGGGCCACGCCGACTCGGTCGTCCACGCGGACTTCCCGGTGGCCGACCCGGCGTACGTCGTGGACGAGACGGTGACCTGCGTCGTGCAGATCAAGGGCAAGGTCAAGGCCCGTCTGGAGGTCGCGCCGACGATCTCCGACGCGGACCTGGAGGCGGCCGCGCTGGCCGAGCCGGCGGTGGTCGCGGCGCTGGACGGCGCGGGCATCCGGAAGGTGATCGTCCGAGCGCCGAAGCTGGTGAACATCGTTCCGGCGTGAGCCGGACGGCGGCGCGCGGGGCCGGGGCGACGGGAGATCCCGCCCCGGCCCCGCGGCCGTCGAGCGCACCCCCCTGATCCTCGCCTCCACGCTCCCGACCTGGTCTTCTGTGGGCCGGAGTGGTGTGTGGGGCCGGGGCTTCGGGCGGGTGTAGGGGGTTTCCCCTACGGGCAGGTTGGGGGTTCGTTTGGAACCCCCGACCTGCCCGACGCGTTTACCGTGGAGGTACGGGCGCCGGCGCAGAACCGGCGCCGTCGACACCTCAGGGGAGTGCCCATGGAAGCTGCCGTCGCCATCTTCGGGTTGCTCTTCGTGCTGTTCGTGGTCGCCGGGGTGTTCGTCGCGGTCAAGGCGGCGCAGGCGGCCAAGCGCGGGGTGGACCGCAAGGTCGCGCAGGCCCGGCGGACGGTCGAGGACACCACCCTGCGGGCCCGGCAGTTCACCCAGCCCGGCGTCGTCGGCGAACTGGCGCAACTGCGGCTCTCGCTGCGCACCTCGATGCGCGCCACGCAGGAGATCCTGCGCGACGCCTCCCCCGACGACGCCTCGCTCGCCGAGGCGGGACGCCTCTTCGAGCGGCTCAGTGCGCACGGCCGGGAGCTCGACGACGACCTCCGCCGCCTGGAGCGCGAACCCAACCGGGCCACCCTCGCGGACCGCCTCCCCGAGCTGCGGGAACGCCTGGCGCGGATCACGCACTCCGCGGAGTCGCTGCGCTGGGCCGCCCGGGACCGCGCCCGCAAGTTCGCCGACGACGACCTCGCCGCGCTGAGCGACCAGATCGACGTGGAGGCGGGCGCCCTGCGGCACTGGACGGACGACGCGCCGGGAGGCGAGCGGGAGCGGGGGACGGCCGGCGGGGCGTCCGGGGCGAATGCGGGCCCGACCAGTGGCGGGGCGTACTCCTGGGGGGCGGTGGAGGACGAGGCCCCGGCGATACCGGCCCGGGACCCGCGCACCCGGCCGACGTACCCGTGGGAGAAGACACCGCAGCCGGAACCGTCCCGCCGGGCCGAGGGCAGCGGCGGCGTAGCGGGCTAGGGCCGGCCGCCCCTCGGAGGGCGAGGGGGGGGAAGGCCCGCGAGCGCTCGTGCTCCGGGCGGGTCGTCAGGGCTCGCGGCGGACGTCGCGTGCCGTCGTTCCCGCGGTCCGGTCGTGTCCGGCGATCGGTCGCGGTCCGTTCCTCGTCTTCGCGTCGTCGCCTTCGTGTGCGTTCGTCGTCGACGGGCCGTGACCTGGGCGGACTTGGCGTAGCCTTGGCCAAACCTGGAAGATCTTGGGGAGGGGCCCGCACTGTCGAGCGCCCGCCTCCCCGGATAACCTCCCAGTCATGTCCCGCCATGTCGCGATCGTCACCGATTCCACGGCCTACCTGCCGCGGACGGCTGTCGAACGCCACCGCATCACGGCCGTACCGCTGACCGTCGTCCTGGGGGACCAGGCCCTGGAAGAGGGCACCGAGATCTCCGCGAGATCCGTCGCGCAGGCGCTCCAGAAGCGTCGCCCCGTGACGACCTCGCGGCCGAGCCCCGCCGTGTTCGCGGACACCTATCGCACCCTCGCGGCGGCCGGGGCGGCCGGCATCGTCTCCCTGCACCTCTCCTCGGAGTTCTCCGGCACCTACGACGCGGCGGTGCTGGCGGCGAAGGACGCCCCGGTGCCGGTGCGGGTCGTGGACACCGGGATGGTGGCGATGGCCCTCGGGTTCTGCGCGCTCGCCGCGGCGGACGTGGTGGACGCGGGCGGGGACGTCGACGACGCGGTGGCCGCCGCGGAGAAGCGTGCCGCGGGCACCTCCACCTACTTCTACGTCGACACCCTCGACTACCTGCGGCGCGGCGGCCGGATCGGGGCGGCGCAGGCCCTGCTCGGCTCGGCCCTCGCCGTCAAGCCGATCCTGCAACTGGCCGACGGACGCATCGAGTTGTTGGAAAAGGTCCGCACGGCCTCCAAGGCCATCGCACGCCTGGAGGAGATCGCCGCGGAGCGGGCCGGGGAGGGGCAGGTCGACATCGCGGTGCACCACCTGGCGGCGGCGGAGCGCGCGGAGGCACTGGCCCAGCGGCTCCGGGAACGGGTGCCGGGGCTCAACGAGCTGCTCGTGAGCGAGGTCGGCGCGGTGATCGGGGCGCACACGGGGCCCGGGTTGCTCGGAGCCGTGGTCTCGCCGCGGTGAGTTGGCCGTCGGCGTCCAGCGCGGCGGCGGAGCGAGGCGCGGGCGCGGGCGTCATGGCGGTCGGCGGCGACGAGTCGGTCGTCGCGTGACGGCTCTGTGACGCGTGCTCGGGCCGTGGCGGATGGTGCCTTCGGATGCCCTTGTGGGTGACGGAATTATCCACAACTCGCCACTTATCCACGGGTCGTGAGGCCGTTCAGCGAGATCCGCGCGAGGTGCCTACCGTCGAGCGCCATGAGCACTTTTCGAACGGCCTTCTCACCGGATGCAACGTCCGTGTCGGTGTCCCTCTCCGAGTCCGAACCGTCGGGCGGCGGGGCCGGCCCCTCGGCCGGAGCCATGACCTCCGCAGCGCCGTTCGCGCGGTGGGGGAAGCGGGAGCGCGAGCGAGCGCGGCAGTGGAAGCGCGAGCGGATGCGCGCGCGGGCCGCGGTGATCTTCGGTGCCGGCCTGGAAGCGGGTGCGGCGGATGCTGACGAGGAGGGGGCTTCCGGCGCGGGCAGGGACGCCCCCTCCGGGCAGGATCCCGGAGGGGGCAGCGGACGTCCGGCGCAGGGGGATCGTGCGGACCGGCCCGGTGCCGGCGAGGGGGAGGGCGAGGGGCCGGCCCCGGGTGCCATCGGCGAGGGCAGTCGCGGCCGGGGCGCCGTGCGGGGACCGCTCGGCCCGAGCGGCGGCCGTGGCCCGTTCGGCACGAGGGGCGAACCCCACGCGCATCGGGCGCCGCCGTGCCGCGAACACGATCCGCCCGCTGTTCGCAGGGCGGAGCGCTGGCGGTCGGCGGTGCGTGAACGGCTGCCGCTGTGGCTCCAGTTGCGCTGCGGCACGGACTCGAAGGCGTTGGCTGCGCTGGCCCTCGTGCTGGTGGTGGCCGTGGGCTTCGCCGTCCAGCACTTCTGGGCGGCGACTCCGGAACGGGTGAGTGCGCCGGGTGCCGAGCGGCCGATCGCGGCGCCCGGACCCGGGGCCCGCCCGCCGGGCCCGACCTGGGCATCGGCGGACCCCTCGCCCCGTGGCCCGACGGCGGGGGGACCGCCAGGCGGAGCGGTCCGGATGGTCGTCGTGGACGTTGCGGGGAAGGTCCGGCATCCGGGCGTCCACCGGCTGCCCGCGGGCTCCCGGGTCACCGACGCGCTGGCGGCGGCGGGGGGAGCGCTGCGCGGCACGGAGCTGCGTGGGCTGAACCAGGCGCGGCTGCTGACCGACGGCGAACAGATCCTGGTCGGCGAACCGGGCGCCGGCACCACGGGCGGCGTCAGCGGTGGCGGGCCGACCGGGGGCGGTGGCGCCGGAGGCGGAGCGGGCAGCGGCGGTCCGCCCGGCCTGGCGGGCGGACCGGTGAGCCTGAGCACGGCGACGGAGCAGCAGCTGGACGCCCTGCCCGGAGTGGGCCCGGTGCTGGCCCGCCACATCGTCGAATTCCGCACCCAGCACGGCGGGTTCACTTCGGTGGACCAGCTACGGCAGGTGACCGGCATCGGTGCGCGCCGGCTCGCCGATCTGCGCCCCCTGGTGACGCCATGACACTGGCTCGGGAGGCGGCGGCCCCGCCCCTCGGTGCCGAGGCGGAGACGAACCGGGCCGGTCCCGCCGATCTGCGCCTGGTCGGGCCCGCGCTGGCGGCGTGGGCGGCGGCAGCGTTCGCCCTGGGGGCACCAGGCGGCGCGGTGGCCCTGGGCTGTGCGGCGGCCGTGGTGGTCGCGGCACTTCTGCTGTGGCGGGCCAAAGTGCGTGCGCCGGGTGCCGGCGGCCGGTTCCCGCAGGCCCGGGAGGCGGGGCACGGGCGGCCGGCAGGGGCGTGCGTGGCGCTGGCGGCGGTGTTGCTCTGCGCCGTGGCGGGCGCCGCGTCCGCCGCGCTGCACGCCGCAGACGTACGCCGCGGACCCCTGCCCGCCTGGGCCCAGCGGTACGCGCGGCTCACGGTGGACCTGGAGGTGACCGACGATCCCCGGATGACCCGGCCCAAGGTCCGCGGCTCCCAACGCACGCCGCCGGCACTGGTGTTCACCGCCGACGCCGTCCGCGTCGCAGCACCGGACGGCACGGTCACCGAGGCCCGCACCCCGGTGCTGGCCGTGGTCCAGCATCGCGACCCTGAGGACGAGGAGGACGGAGGGGGGACGAGCGGAGGGGACGGCGGAGGGGAGGAGGACGCCGCGCGTGCGAGGGCGGGGCCGGAGCGCGGAGCCGGCGCGGGCCGAGGGGAGGCGCTGTCGCAGTGGCGGGGGTTGCTGCCGTCGACCCGGATCCGGGTGGTGGCGCGTGCCGCACCGCCGCTGGCGTCGGCGGACCGGATGGCCGCGGTGCTGAGAGTCACCGCCGACGGGCCACCGACCCAGGTGGAGCCGCCCTCCGCCCTCCAACGGTTGGCCGGCAGCCTGCGTGCCGGGCTGCGCGACGCGACCGACGGGCTGAGCGCCGACGCCCGCGCACTGTTGCCGGGCCTCGTCGTCGGTGACACCGCACGCGTGCCGCCGGAGCTCGACGACGCCTTCAGCACCACCGACCTGACGCACCTGCTGGCGGTGTCCGGCAGCAACCTCACCATCGTGCTGGCCCTGCTCATCGGCCCACCACACCTCGCCAGCCGGGCCGAACGCCGGGGCGTGGCACGGCATCTGGGGCTTTCGCTGCGCGGCACCGCCGTGGTGGGCGGGGCGCTCGCCCTCGGCTTCGTCGTCGTGTGCCGCCCGGACCCGAGCGTGTTGCGGGCCGCCGCTTGCGGACTGATCACGCTGCTCGCCATCGGCACCGGGCGCCGCCGCTCGTTGCTCCCCGCACTCGCGGCCGCGGTGTTGTTGCTGGTCCTCTACGACCCTTGGCTGGCCCGCAGGTACGGCTTCCTGCTGTCCGTGCTGGCCACCGGGGCGCTGCTGCTCCTCGCCCCGCGCTGGAGCGCGGCCCTGCAACGCCGTCGGGTGCCGGCCCGGCTCGCCGAGGTGATCGCCGCGGCGGCGGCCGCCCAGGCGGTCTGCGCGCCCGTCGTCGCGGTGCTCGCGGCGCGGGTGGGGCTGGTCGGCGTCCCCTGCAACCTGCTCGCCGAGCTCGCGGTGGCCCCGGCCACGATCCTGGGCTTCGCCGCGCTCGCCGCCGCCCCGATTGCCCTGCCGGTCGCCAAGGCGTTGGCGTGGTGCGCGGGTTGGCCGGCGGGGTGGATCGCGGGCGTCGCCCGCACCGGGGCGGAGCTTCCGGGCGCGGAGGTCGGCTGGCCCGGCGGTTGGGTGGGCGGGCTGGCGCTCGCCGCGGCCACCGTGGTGTTGCTGGCGGTCGGCCGTCGGGCGCTGCGCCGCCGGTGGCTGTGCGTGCTGTGCGCGTTGGCCCTGGTGCTGGCGGTGTGCCGGCCCGCGCCACTCACCCGGGTGCTGACGGGCTGGCCGCCACCGGACTGGCGGGTCGTGGCGTGCGACGTGGGACAGGGGGACGGACTGGTGCTGGCGGCGGGCGACGGTACGGCGCTGGTGGTGGACACCGGGCCCGAGCCCCGCGCCATCGACCACTGCCTGACCGCTCTGGGCGTCCACCGGATCCCGCTCCTGCTCCTCACGCACTTCCACGCGGATCACGTGGACGGTCTGTCCGGGGCGTTGCGGGGCCGTTCGGTCGGCGCGATCGAGACCACGACGTTCCAGGAGCCGAGCGGGCAGGCGGCGTTCGTCCGGCGGGCGGCGGCCGGTGCCGGCATCCCCCTGGCCCGCGCCGTACCGGGGGAGCGGCGTCAGCTGGGCCCTCTCACATGGGAGGTCCTCTGGCCGGGCGCCTCCCCGCCGGGGGTGGGGACGGCGGCCGGCGAGGGCGGATTTTCCGGGCCCAACGACTCCAGCGTCGCCCTGCTCGTCCGGACGGGTGGGCTGACCGTCCTGCTCCTGGGGGATCTTGAACCGCCCGCTCAGCAGGCCCTGTTGAGCGCCCATCCGGAGCTGGCCGCCGTCGACGTCCTGAAGGTGGCGCACCACGGTTCCGGCTATCAGGACCCGGAGTTCCTGCACCGTCTGGCGCCACGGCTGGCCCTGATCTCCTGCGGCGTCGGAAATCCGTACGGGCATCCGGCTCCCCGCACCCTCGCGGCGTTGCGGGCGGGTGGTGCGTTGGTGCTGCGCACGGACGTCGACGGCGCCATCGCGGTGGTCGGCACTCCCGGCAGGCTCTCCGCGGTGGTCGGCGGGCGTCGGTCCCGGAGGCGGTCGAGGGCGTCCGGCGATCGGCCGTCCCGAGACGGGGCCCGTCGTGGAAGGCCGTCGGCAGGGTGCTTGAGAGGGAGGGGAGGCCGCTGGTGCCGGGTTGGCCGTCGATGCGGCTGCCGCGTCGCGTTCCACCGGACGGGAGAAGAGTCGCCCGCGAGGGGGAGCGAGGCCCACCGAATAGCGAGGGAGCCCGCCCGGAGAGGAAGATCATGCGGGTCGGCGGGTCGGCGGGTCGGCGGGTCGGCGGGTCGGCGGGTCGGCGGGTCGGCGGGTCGGCGGGCCTGTGGGCCTGTGGGTCCGTGCGGCATACGACGCGAGCTGCGTGCGCTGAGAGGAAAGCGGGCGGGTGCCGGCCCAGGCGGGAAGTGCGCGTGCGCCGGGTGTCAGGGGCGTCGGCGCGCATCGGACTGGAGCAGCGGCGCCTCCCGCGGGAAGCGGGAAGCCGTGCGACGTGTGGAGAGGAAGAACGGCTGATGGACGAGGCCACTGCGGATGCCTACCTTCGGCGGATAGCCGCCGACCGACCGGCCGTCCCCGATGCGGACGCGCTGCGTGCGCTGCAACTGAGCCACCTGCGAGCCGTGCCGTTCGAGAACCTCGCCATCCACCTGGGAGAGGAGATCGTCCTCGCGGAGCAGCCGCTGCTGGACAAGATCGTGGGGGCCCGCCGGGGCGGGTTCTGTTACGAGCTCAACGGCGCCTTCGCGATGCTGCTCGGGGCGCTGGGGTACGAGGTCGAGTTGCTGTCGGCCCGGGTGTTCGGGCCGGAGGGGCTGGGCATTCCGTACGACCACCTCGCGCTGCGGGTGCACACGCCCACCGGGCCCTGGCTCACGGACGTCGGCTTCGGCCGGAACAGCCACCGTCCGTTGCGGCTGGACAGCATTGCGGACCAGCACGACCCCGCGGGCGTCTTCCGGATAGCCCGCACGCCGGAGGGCGACCTCGACGTCCACCGGAACGGAGAGCCGCAGTACCGCCTGGAGCAGCGTCCGCGCGAGCTGGCGGACTTCGAGGTGGGGTGCTGGTGGCAGCGCACGTCGCCCCGGTCGCACTTCCGGCAGTCGCTGGTCTGCTCACAGCTCACCGAGACCGGACGGGTCACGCTCTCCGGCCGCACGTTGGTGATCACCGGTGCCGATGGCGCTCGGGAGGAGCGCGAGCTGGCGGCGGACGAGGTCGTGCCGGCGTACCTCACCCACTTCGGCATCACGCTCGATCGGGAGCCGGTCCTCCTGGGCGGATGACCACGCGCGAGGGCCCCTGGTGCGGGGCAGGTGAGGGCGGGGCGTGGGGCGAGGGGCGAGGGGCGAGGGGGTGGTGGGGAGCGGGGGGGGGGAGGGGAGCGGGGGGAGGGGGAGAGGCGGGGAGGCGGCGGGTGGGGGGAGGGGAGGAAAGGCAGGCCCCCTACTCGGTCTCCCGCCA
Source organism: Streptomyces sp. VTCC 41912 (assembly GCF_045799175.1). Lineage (NCBI taxonomy): Bacteria > Bacillati > Actinomycetota > Actinomycetes > Kitasatosporales > Streptomycetaceae > Streptomyces > Streptomyces sp. VTCC 41912. The sequence goes on along the minus strand of NZ_JBJMAB010000009.1, from coordinate 33,383 downwards.
CCCCTCGTACTCCCCCGCGAGGGCATCCAGCCGAGCCGCGTCGTAGGCGGCGTCGGGGTCCTCGACCACCACGAGCCACTGCGCGTCCTCGGCGTCGTCCTCACCGGCCAGGGCGTCCCGCACCAGTTGGGGTTCCTCGGCGACGCCGAAGCGTTCGGTCAGCGCCTCGGCGACCTCCTCGGCGGCGTCGCGGTCGGGGAGGACGAGCACGTGGCGGCTGTGGTGGGTGTCGTTCACCGGTCCATTGTCGAGGATCGGCCGGCGGGCGGCGGTGGGGGACCGCGTGACGGGTCAGGGCGTGTGGTCCTGGGCGGGTGGGATTGTCGGTGGGGCGTGGGATGCTGGGACGCGATGGCCAGGAAGACAGCTAACGACGATCCGCTCGCCCCCGTCACGATCGCGGTGGGGCAGGAGGAGCTGCTGCTCGATCGCGCGATGCAGCAGGTGGTGGCCGCCGCCCGGGCGGCGGACGCGGACACCGACGTGCGGGACCTCACCCCCGATCAGCTCCAGCCCGGCACGCTTGCCGAGCTGACCAGCCCTTCGCTCTTCGCCGAGCGCAAGGTCGTGGTGGTGCGCGCTTCCCAGGACCTGTCCGCTGACACCATCAAGGACGTCAAGGCGTATCTCGGCTCGCCGGCGGAAGAGATCACCCTGGTGCTGCTGCATGCCGGTGGGGCCAAGGGCAAGGGGCTGTTGGACGCGGCCCGCAAGGCCGGGGCGCGCGAGGTGGCCTGCCCCAAGATGACCAAGCCGGCCGATCGGCTCGCGTTCGTCCGCGGCGAGTTCCGGGCGACCGGTCGCTCGGCCACGCCGGAAGCCTGCCAGGCGCTGGTGGACGCCATCGGGAGCGATCTGCGCGAGTTGGCCTCGGCGTGCGCCCAGTTGGCCGCCGACGTCGAGGGCACGATCGATGACGCCGTGGTCGCGCGTTACTACACCGGTCGGGCCGAGGCGTCGAGCTTCACCGTCGCCGACCGGGCGGTCGAGGGGCGGGCCGCCGAGGCGTTGGAGGCGCTGCGCTGGGCGATCGCGACCGGTGTCGCCCCCGTGATGATCACCAGCGCGCTGGCCCAGGGCGTCCGGTCCATCGGCAAGCTCGCCTCCGCCCCGCGCGGCGCCCGCCCGGGCGACCTCGCTCGGGACCTGGGCATGCCGCCCTGGAAGATCGACCGCGTCCGGCAGCAGATGCGCGGGTGGTCGGCGGACGGCGTTGCCGTGGCGCTGCGCGCGGTGGCCGAGGCCGACGCGGGGGTGAAGGGCGGCGGGGACGATCCCGAATACGCCCTGGAGAAGGCCGTGGTGACGATCGCGCGGGCGGCCCGCTCGCGGTAGCGGGGCCCCGGGGACGCCGCATGACGAGCCCCGACGCCCCGCGGACCAAGCCCCGTTGCGTCGACGGACCGACCACGGACCGACCACGGACCGACCGCGAGCGAACATTCACGGACCAACCGCGCGACGGATTCGGGACGCCCCGGTGCCTGCGGGGCACGATCCGCGAGCGAACCCACGCCCCGTGCCGCCCCCCGTACCCCCGGCCCCCCGTACCCCCGCCCCCTCCGCCTCCGGGCCCCCGGAGGCGGAGTCGGCTCAGTCGTGGAGCCGGCTGAGGGTTTCCCGTGCGCTGGATTCCAGCATGGTGGCGATCTCGGCGGGGCCCGGCGGTTTCACGCTGCTGCTGCCCGCCGTGTAGCTGGACCACGTCGTCTGGTAGGTCATCCAACCGTCGCGGACGGCGAGGATCACGTAGGAGCTGTTGAGGGCGCCGGAGTCGGTGCGGGTGACGAGGAACGCCTCGTCACCGATGCCGGAGACTGGTTCGACCTTGTACGTGGTCGAGGTCTGTTGCGTCTCGTACGCGCGGTACAGGTCGGCGAACTCGGGGGCCGGGTCGGTCTTCTTGTGCAGGGTGGCGGCGCTGTAGACCCAACTCGACGAGTAGTCGGTGGTGCCGGCGCCGTCCGGGGTGAGGGAGACGTTGCACCACATGGAGTCCATGGAGCCCATCCGGGAGCCGCTGTGCTGCGGGTTGGGCGGCGAGGACGGGCCCGACGAGCCGGTCGAGCCCGTTCCGGCGCTCGGCTTCGTCTTGTAGTGGGCGTTCTCGAAGGGCGTCAGGGACGTCACGGAGCACAGGTCGTCGCGGAACGCGTAGCCCTTGAGGACGGGGTGCGGCTCCGAGGAGAAGGCCCCGGTGGCGAACATCACCGAGGCGCCGATCGCCGTGGCGGCGACCGCGCCCCCGACGGCCCACAGCCAGCCGGAGACGCCCCGGGACGGCGCTGCGCCCGGCGCACCGGTGGGCGCCGCCCCGTATGCCCCGGCCGGCGCCGGATAGCCGTAGCCGCCCGGCCCCTGGGGAGGCGCCGGCGGGGTCCCCGGTGGCGCGCCCTGCGGGCCCGGCTGGGCGTAGGGGTTCTGCTGGGCGGGCACCGGAGGCGGCGGTGCGGGCGTCGGGCCGTAGGCGGGCGGCTGCGGCGCGGAGAAAGGAGCGTTCTGGTCTCCCGCGAAGGGAGGGTTCTGGTCCCCCGTATTAGACATGGCCGCAGAGTAGCGGACGCCTCCGACGGTGCACCCTGCTCGGACGGGATCGGGGCGCTGCACGGCGGGGGCTTGCGTCGCCGCCTACGACGAAAGGCCCCGCCCCGCCCGGCGAGGGGCAGAGGCAGGGCCTTCGTATCCAGTTCTGGATGGCTGCTCGGCAGGCCGTGGGCCGCCGAGGAGCCGGGTGCGCCGCACCCGCGTGGCGAACGCAGGCCGTGTGCGGCGCGGTGGTGCACCGGCAGGGAGCGGAGAGAGGGGCCGCTGGTTCCCTGAACGGCGGGGTGACCGCGTCGAGCGCGGTCGGCAGAGGGTCAGCCCTTGAGGGACGCGACCTTCTTGGCAAGCGCCGACTTCTTGTTGGCGGCGTTGTTCTTGTGCAGAACACCCTTGCTGACGGCCTTGTCGAGCTTCTGGGCCGCCAGGGCCTGCGCGGCGGTGGCCTTCTGCAGGTCACCGGCCTCGATGGCCTCGCGGGTGCGACGGATCGCGGTCTTCAGGGAGGACTTGACAGCCTTGTTGCGCTGACGAGCCTTCTCGTTGGTCTTGATCCGCTTCATCTGGGACTTGATGTTCGCCACGAAAGAGCCTTTTCAGGTTCGTTGGAGTTTCGAGTTGCGCCGCGCACGAGAGAGGGCACGAAGCGCAGTGGGTCAGGCTACCAGTCGGGTCTGCGACGCCCAAACCGGGCCTCGTCGGCCGGACCTCGGGCCCGACCAGGGACGGAGTCCCGGGCCCGCCGCTCCACCGGCGGACCGCACCGCCCGTGCGGGGGTGCCGCCGGCGCCGCGTGCCACCGCACGCCGTCCGGGGCCCGTCGCCCCTCACCGGACCTCGTCGGAGCCGACGGATACCCGTCCCGATCCCGTCCCGATCCCGTCCCGATCCCGGCGGGGCCCGTCGGCGACCCCGCCCCGGATGCCCGTACCGCCCCACCCCCGGCGCTCATGGGACGATGGGGGAGACATCACATGACACCGAGTCCCGCCTACCCGCGTTCACTGAATGGACCCTGCGTGCCCGCGACCCCTACGAACGTGCCGGAGCCGAGCCGTACCGACCCGGCGCTCCTCCGTAACTTCTGCATCATCGCGCACATCGACCACGGCAAGTCGACGCTCGCCGACCGGATGCTCCAGCTCACCGGTGTCGTCGACCAGCGGCAGATGCGCGCGCAGTACCTCGACCGCATGGACATCGAGCGCGAGCGCGGCATCACGATCAAGTCCCAGGCGGTCCGGCTGCCCTGGAGCCCCTCCGAGGGCGAGGAGGGAAGTGGCACCACCCACATCCTGAACATGATCGACACGCCGGGCCACGTCGACTTCACCTACGAGGTGTCCCGCTCCCTGGCCGCGTGCGAGGGCTGCATCCTCCTCGTCGACGCCGCCCAGGGCATCGAGGCCCAGACCCTCGCCAACCTCTACCTGGCGATGGAGAACGACCTCACGATCATCCCCGTCCTCAACAAGATCGACCTGCCTGCGGCGCAGCCCGAGAAGTTCGCCGCCGAGCTGGCGAACCTGGTCGGCTGCGAGCCCGAGGACGTCCTGAAGGTCTCCGCCAAGACCGGCGTCGGCGTGCCCGAGCTGCTGGACAAGGTCGTCCGCGAGGTGCCGGCCCCGGTCGGCGTCAAGGACGCCCCCGCCCGCGCGATGATCTTCGACTCGGTCTACGACGCCTACCGCGGCGTCGTGACGTACGTGAAGGTCGTCGACGGCACGCTCAGCAAGCGCGAGCGGATCAAGATGATGTCCACCGGCGCCGCGCACGAGCTGCTGGAGATCGGCACGAACTCGCCGGAGATGACGCCGGCCGACGGCCTGTCCGTCGGCGAGGTGGGCTATCTGATCACCGGTGTGAAGGACGTCCGGCAGTCCAAGGTGGGTGACACGATCACCCAGCTCAGCAAGGGCGCGCAGGAGCCCCTCGGCGGCTACAAGGACCCCAAGCCGATGGTGTTCTCGGGCCTGTACCCGCTGGACGGTTCGGACTACCCGGAGCTGCGCGACGCGCTGGACAAGCTCCAGCTCAACGACGCCGCGCTGGTCTACGAGCCGGAGACCTCGGCGGCGCTGGGCTTCGGCTTCCGCGTCGGCTTCCTGGGCCTGCTGCACCTGGAGGTCATCCGGGAGCGGCTGGAGCGCGAGTTCGGCCTCGACCTGATCGCGACCGCTCCCAACGTGGTCTACCGCGTGGAGATGGAGGACGGTGTCGAGCACACCGTCACCAACCCCAGCGAGTTCCCCACCGGCAAGATCGACGTGGTGCACGAGCCGGTCGTCCGGGCCACGATCCTGGCGCCCAGCGAGTTCATCGGCGCGATCATGGAGCTCTGCCAGACCCGGCGCGGCGCGCTGCTGGGCATGGACTACCTCTCCGAGGACCGGGTCGAGATCCGCTACACCCTGCCGCTCGCGGAGGTCGTCTTCGACTTCTTCGACCAGCTCAAGTCCAAGACCCGCGGCTACGCCTCGCTGGACTACGAGCCCACCGGCGAGCAGACCTCCGACCTGGTCAAGGTCGACATCCTGCTGCACGGCGACAAGGTCGACGCGTTCTCCGCGATCACCCACAAGGACAAGGCGTACGCGTACGGCGTGCGGCTGGTCGGCAAGCTGCGCGAGCTGATCCCGCGGCAGAACTTCGAGGTGCCGATCCAGGCCGCCATCGGCAGCCGGGTGATCGCCCGCGAGACGGTCCGCGCCATCCGCAAGGACGTCCTCGCCAAGTGCTACGGCGGTGACATCTCCCGCAAGCGGAAGCTGCTGGAGAAGCAGAAGGAAGGCAAGAAGCGGATGAAGATGGTCGGCAGCGTGGAGGTCCCGCAGGACGCCTTCATCGCGGTGCTGTCCTCGGACTCCGACGGTGACAGCAAGGCCAAGAAGTAGCGGCGGGTCGATCGCGCGGCGGTCGACGGCGGACGCCCGGGCGGGGCGCCGGTTCCTCGGGAACCGGCGCCCCGTGCCGTTTCCGGGCCGTCAGGACGGGGCGGTCGAGCATTCCGGCGGGGCCTTCGCCCCTGTCGGACGGGCGGGGGCGGGCGCCTCGGTCAAGCGCGTGTCATGTGCACCCATCGCGCGGGTCACATCGTGAATCCAGTCGGGTGCAGCCCCTTACGCGGCGGCGTCACGCGTTCTACTCTGATCACTGCTCAAAGGTTACTCGCGAGTCACCAGCAACGAAGCGGGCCCCGGAGGACGCCGTGACCGACACTCACACGCTGATCGACAACCGGCCGCCTTCGGTGGCGACCCTGTTCCTGGAGCGGGTCGCGGCCACCCCGGACGTCGAGGCGTACCGCTACCCCGTCCCCCCTGCCGCGGGCTCAGGACCGGACGACTGGAAGACGCTGACCTGGTCCGACGCCGCCGAGCGGGTGCTCGCCGCGGCCGCCGGGCTGATCGCCCTGGGCGTGCGCCCCGAGGAGCGGGTGGCGCTGGCCGCCAACACCCGGGTGGAGTGGATCCTCGCCGACCTCGGCGTGCTGTGCTCCGGCGCCGCCACCACCACCGTCTACCCCTCCACCAACGTTGACGAGACCGCGTTCATCCTGGCCGACTCCGGCAGCCGGGTGCTGATCGCGGAGGACGCCGCGCAGCTCGCCAAGGCCCGCGAGAAGCGCGCCGAGCTGCCCGAGCTGTCGCACGTCGTGGTGATCGACGAGACCGCCGCCCGGCCCGCCGACGACGACCCCGACGACTGGGTGCTCTCCCTCGCCGAGCTGGAGAAGCGCGGCACCGCCTACCTGGAGCAGCACCCGGAGTGCGTCAAGGAGCGGGTCGCCGCGCTCCGCGCCGACCAACTGGCCACCCTCATCTACACCTCCGGGACCACCGGCCGCCCCAAGGGCGTCCGGCTGGCGCACGACTGCTGGTCGTACATGGCCCGCGCCATCCAGGCGACCGGGATGGTCACCGCGGACGACGTGCAGTACCTCTGGCTGCCGCTGGCGCACGTCTTCGGGAAGGTGCTGACCGCCGGGCAGATCTCCGTCGGGCACGTGATCGCGGTGGACGGCCGGGTCGACAAGATCATCGAGAACCTTCCGGTGGTCCGGCCGACGTACATGGCGGCCGTCCCGCGGATCTTCGAGAAGGTCTACAACGGCGTCGCGGCCAAGGCCCGGGAGGGCGGCGGCGCCAAGTACAAGGTCTTCCAGTGGGCGGCCGGCGTGGCCCGCGAGTACGCCAAGGCGTCCCAGGACAACTTCCGCCGCACCGGCAACGCCTCGGTGCCGTTCGCGCTGGCCGCCAAGCACAAGGTCGCCGACGCGCTGGTCTACACCAAGCTGCGGGAGGCGTTCGGCGGCCGGCTGCGCGCCGCGATCTCCGGCTCGGCCGCCCTCGCCCCCGAGATCGGCTACTTCTTCGCCGGCGCCGGCATCCACATCCTGGAGGGCTACGGCCTGACGGAGTCCAGCGCCGCCAGCTTCGTCAACCCCGGCGAGGCGTACCGCACCGGCACCGTCGGCAAGCCGCTGCCCGGCACCGAGGTGCGGATCGCCGAGGACGGCGAGATCCTGCTGCGCGGCCCCGGCATCATGCAGGGCTACCACGGCCTGCCGGACAAGACCGCCGAGGTCCTGGAGGAGGACGGCTGGTTCCACACCGGGGACATCGGCGAACTGTCCCCCGACGGCTACCTGCGGATCACCGACCGCAAGAAGGACCTGATCAAGACCTCGGGCGGCAAGTACATCGCGCCCGCCGAGGTGGAGGGCCAGTTCAAGGCGGTCTGCCCGTTCGTCTCCAACGTGATCGTGCACGGCGCCAACCGGAACTTCTGCACCGCCCTGATCGCGCTGGACGAGCCGACCATCCTCAAGTGGGCCGAGGAGCACGGCCTGGGCGGCAAGGGCTACGCCGAGGTCGTCGCCACCGACCAGGTCCGGGCGCTCATCGACGGCTACGTGGAACGGGTCAACGGGGAGCTCCAGCGGTGGCAGCAGATCCGCAAGTTCCGGTTGCTGCCGCGCGACCTGGACATCGAACACGGGGAGATCACCCCCAGCCTCAAGATCAAGCGGCCGGTGGTGGAGCGGGCGTTCAAGGACCTGCTCGACGAGATGTACGCCGGGGCGCGGGAGGCGTAGTGGCGCCGGCACCCCGGCCCCGGCGGCCGGCGGCCGGACCGCGGCGCACCGGTCAACTGGCGCGCCGGGTCAGTCGAATTGACCCCTCTGACCACGCACTTCCGTGACTCACCGTTTATGGGTGGGCTCGTTCTGTCACTCTGGCGTAGGCGCAACCGGCGCCGCTGGGGACTGCTCGGGAGTTGCTCGATGAGGATGACAACTTCGGCCGGACGGAACGACGTTGCCGGGGCGGCCGCCCGCTCCCTGCGGGCCACGCTGCCCGGCGACCCGCGGGCCGCGGCGGCCGCGCGTCGCTTCGTCCGGACCGCCTTCGCGGACTGGACCGAGCGGCGGCTGCCCGGCGCCGACCGGCTCACCGACCGGCTGGCGGACGAAGCGGTGCTGCTGGTCAGCGAATTGGTGACCAACGCGGTGGTGCACGCCGGCACCACCGTCGAGCTGCTGTGCCGCCTCGACCCCGCCGAGGAGCACGTGCCGTACCCCGACGACCCTCCGGACGCGGTCCCCGAGGAGCCGCCCCGCCCCGGCCTGGTCGTCGAGGTCTCCGACCGCCACCCCACCCGGCCGGTGCGGGCCGGCGAGGACACCGGGGCGCCCGAGGGCGGCGGCCACGGCCTGCGGTTGATCAGCGCGGTGGCCGACGCCTGGGGCGTGACCTACCGGCGCGCGATGAAGACGGTGTGGTTCCGGTTGCCGGTCGGCGCCCCCGACGCGACCTGGCCGGAGCCGGAGACCACGGACGGCGCCTACGGCACCTACGACGGCTACGGCACCCACGACGGCTACGGGGCGTACGACGGCCCCGACGCGTACGCCGGCCACGGCGCCCGCGCGGCCTACGACACCTTCGACGACCAGCGCTTCCGGCGGGAGTTGCGGGCCTCCGAACTCCTCGCCCCGGTGCCGCGCCGCCCCGCCCCGCCCGAGGACCGCCCCGAACGGGACCGCGGCGGCGTCGACAGCGGCGCGCTGTCCTTCCTCGCGGAGGCGTCCGACCTGCTCTCCGGACAGCTCGACGCCGACCAGGTCGCCTCGCTGGCCTGCCAGCTGATCGTCCCGCGGCTCGCCGACTGGTGCGCGGTGTGGCTCCACGACGGCGACGGCGGCGCCCCCGGACGCGGCCTCGCCGAGGACGGCCAGGCGCCGCGGCTGGCCCGCGTCTGGCACCTCGCCGAGGGCCGGATCGACTCGCTGCGGACCGCCCTGGAGAAGGAACCGCCCAGCCGGTGGACCGACGGCGCCACCGACAACCGCCCGGTCCCGGTGCCCTGGCCGTGGCCGCCCGAACCGACCGGCCCCGAGCCCGGCGGCGCGGCCCTGGCCTGCCCCCTGGTCGCCGGCGGCCGCCGGCTCGGCACCCTGCTGCTCGGCCGGGCCGGGCTGCGGCGCTTCCCCGGCGAGGTGGTCGCGCTCACCGAGGACCTGTGCGGCCGGGCCGCCCGCGCGGTGGCCACCGCCCGCGCCTACAGCCGCCAGGAACGCATCAGCCGGGTCCTCCAGCGCCGGCTGCTGCCCCAGGGGCGGGCCCGGGTGCCCGGCGTCGCGTCGGCGGTGGTCTACGAGCCGCGCGAAGGCGCCTGGGCCGGCGGTGACTTCTGGGACCTCTTCGACGCCGGCGACGGCCGCTGGTGCTTCGCGCTCGGCGACGTCTGCGGCTCCGGCCCCGAGGCCGCCGCGGTCACCGGCCTGGCCCGGCCGGTGCTGCGGCTGCTGGCCCGCGACGGCTTCGGCGTCGCCGAGGTCCTCGACCGGCTCAACAAGACCATGGCCCGGGAGGCCGCGGACTCCGTCGCCGCGGTCGCGGCGGCGGTGGCGGCGGCCGGCGCGGGCGCGGAGGCCCCCGTGGAGATCCGCGAGGAGGGCGAGCAGGCCCGCTTCCTCTCCCTCCTGTACGGCGAGATCGTCCCGTACCGCGGCGGCGCGGGCGGCGCCCGCTGCACCCTCGCCAGCGCCGGTCACCCGCTGCCGCTGGTCCTCGGTGCCGACGGCGCGGTGCGGGTCGCCGCGGCGCCGCAGATGCTGCTGGGCGTCGTGGAGGACGCGGCGTACGTCAGCGAGTCCTTCGACCTCTGCCCCGGGGAGACGCTGGTGTGCGTCACCGACGGGGTGACCGAGCGCCGCTGCGGCCGGCGGCTCTTCGACGACGAGGACGGGCTGGCCAGCGCGCTCGCCGGGGCGGCCGGCCGCAGCGCCGACGCGATCGCCGAGCACATCCGCCGCACCGTGCACGCCTTCGGGCCCACCCCGCCCGACGACGACCTCGCCCTGATGGTGCTCCAGGCGGCGGGCTGCGGCGGATAGCCGGGCCGGCGGGCCGGCGTCGCCCCCGGCACCGGCCCGCCGCCACGGGCACGCGGGCCCCGGGGACGGACCGCGGACCGGCACCGTCCGGCATGACGGACAATGGACCCCATGCCTTCCGCACTGCCAGATGGTGAGCCGATGCCCCAGGACGGGGCGTTGCCCCGCCACGCGCTGACCGGCGCCGCCGAGCGCCCCCTCGGCTTCTATCTGCACGTGCCGTACTGCGCCACCCGCTGCGGCTACTGCGACTTCAACACCTACACCGCCAGCGAGCTGCGCGGCCCCGGCGGCGCCCTGGCGTCCCGGGAGAACTACGCCGACACCCTCGTCGAGGAGGTCCGGCTGGCCCGCAAGGTGCTGGGCGACGACCCCCGCCCCGTCGAGACGGTCTTCGTCGGCGGCGGCACCCCGACGCTGCTGCCCGCCGCCGACCTCGGCCGGATGCTGGCGGCGCTGCGCGACGAGTTCGGCCTGGCGCCGGACGCCGAGATCACCACCGAGGCCAACCCGGAGTCCGTCGATCCGCGCTACCTCGCCGAGCTGCGCGCGGCCGGCTTCAACCGCGTCTCCTTCGGCATGCAGAGCGCCCGGCAGCACGTCCTGAAGGTCCTCGACCGCACGCACACCCCCGGCCGCCCCGAAGCCTGCGTGGCCGAGGCCCGCGCGGCCGGCTTCGCGCACGTCAACCTCGACCTGATCTACGGCACCCCCGGCGAGTCCGACGACGACTGGCGGGCCTCCCTCGAAGCGGCCACCGCCGCCGGCCCGGACCACGTCTCGGCGTACGCCCTGATCGTGGAGGAGGGCACCCAGCTGGCCCGCCGGATCCGCCGCGGCGAGGTCCCGATGACCGACGACGACGTGCACGCCGACCGCTACCTGATCGCCGAGGAGCACCTCACCGCCGCCGGCTTCTCCTGGTACGAGGTCTCGAACTGGGCCACCACCGAGGCCGCCCGGTGCCGCCACAACGAGCTGTACTGGACCGGCGCCGACTGGTGGGGGGCCGGCCCCGGCGCCCACAGCCACGTCGGCGGCGTCCGCTGGTGGAACGTCAAGCACCCCGCCGCCTACGCCCAGGCCCTCGCCGAGGGCCGCTCACCGGGCGCCGGCCGGGAACTCCTCGCCGACGAGGACCGGCGCGTCGAGCGGATCCTCCTGGAGCTCCGCCTCGCCGACGGCTGCCCGCTCGACCTCCTCGCCCCCGCGGGCGCCCGCGCCGCCGCCCGCGCGGTGGCCGACGGCCTCCTGGCGCCCGGCCCCTACGAGGCGGGGCGGGCGGTCCTGACGCTCCGCGGGCGGCTGCTCGCCGACGCCGTCGTGCGCGACCTGGTCGACTGACCGCTCCGCCGCCCCGCGGCTCGGTGGGGCCAGTGGGCCAGTGGGTCAGTGGGACAGCGGGAACGACGTGCGGCCCGACGCCGAGTCGATCTCGTCGTGGGCCTTGGTCAACAACTGCATCGCCAGGTCGTTGAGGGCCCTGGCCCCCGCGACCTCCTCGCCGACCCGGGGCTGGTTCCCGTCGGCCGGGTGGCGGCTGGCGTAACCGTGCGACCGCACCTCGGTCCCGTCCGGCAGCCGTACCAGCGCTGCGGCCCGCGTGCGGTGGGTGTCCTCCTCGAATTCCAGCTCGACGTGCCATCCGACAGCGGTCTTCAACATGGCGGTCACCTCCGGAATCGCTGCTACCAGCGTGCGCTCGCGGCCCGCCCGGCGCACGGCGTGCACCACCGGCGCACCCCGGCCCGGCGCTTGCTGAGGCCGGCCAACGCCGGCCTCAGCGTCCGCCCGCCCCCTCGGCGTCCTCCGGCGCCGTCACGAAGTCGATCAGCTCCTCGACCCGCCCCAGCAGCGCCGGTTCGAGGTCCTTGTAGGACCGCACCCGGGACAGGATCCGCTGCCAGGCCGCGCCGGTGTTCTCCGGCCAGCCCAGCGCCCGGCACACCCCGGTCTTCCAGTCCTGGCCCCGGGGGACCTGCGGCCACGCCGGGATGCCCACCGAGGACGGCTTCACCGCCTGCCAGACGTCGATGTACGGATGACCGACGACCAGCGCGTGCGCCCCGGTCACCGCCGCCGCGATCCGCGACTCCTTCGAGCCGGGGACGAGGTGGTCCACCAGCACGCCGAGGCGGGCGTCCGGGCCGGGGGCGAACGCCTCGACGATCGCCGGGAGGTCGTCGACGCCCTCCAGGTACTCCACGACGACGCCCTCGATCCGCAGGTCGTCGCCCCAGACGCGTTCGACCAGCTCCGCGTCGTGCCGGCCCTCCACGTAGATCCGGCCGGCCCGGGCGACCCGGGCGCGCGCCCCGGGGACCGCCAGCGAACCGGACGCGGTGCGCGCCGGGCCGCTCGGCGCCGGGCGGCCCGGCGGCCGGACCAGGGTCACCGTCCGGCCCTCCAGCAGGAAGCCGCGCGGCACCATCGGGAACACCCGCACCTTGCCGAAGCGGTCCTCCAACGTGACCGTCGGCCCCTCGGCGGTCTTCTCGCACCGCAGGACCGCGCCGCAGTAGCCCGTCACCACCTCCTCGACGACCAGCCCGGGGTCGGCCGGCACCTCCGGCACCGGCTTCGGCTTCTTCCAGGGGGGAGTGAGGTCGGGGCTGTAGTGCCTGCTGTGCATGCGGGTCTGCTTCCCTGCGGATCGACGGGTCGGGGGTGGGGGCGACGGCCCGGTGGGGCCGACGGGATCACGGGGCGCGCGACGCGGGGCGCGGGCCGCGCGGAGCGGGCGCCCGCCGGCGGGTCAACGGGCGCCGGCTCACGGCGAGTCGGTGCCGAAGCGGGCGGCCAGGGCGTCGCGCTGGGCCCGCACGAAGGCGGCGTCGACCACCGCGCCGTGGCCCGGCACGTACACCGCGTCCTCGCCGCCCAGTGCCAGCAGCCGGTCCAGCGCGTCGGGCCACCGCCGCGGCAGCGCGTCGGGGCCCGCCTGGGGCTCACCGGACTCCTCGACCAGGTCCCCGCAGAAGACGATCTCCCGCTCACCGGCCCGTCCGGGCACCAGGACGGCCAGGTCGTGCGCGGTGTGCCCGGGGCCGACGTTGGCCAGCAGCACCTCCCGGTCGCCGAGGCCGAGGGTCAGCTGCCCGTGCACGTGGTGGTGCGGGACGACCAGCAGGTCCGCGGCCTCCGCCGCGGCGTCCGGGTCCACCCCGTGGCGCACCGCGTCCTCCCGCAGCGCGTCCTTGCCGTGCCGCAGCAGCGCGTCGACCCCGGTCGCGCCGAACACCTCCACGCCCGCGAACGCCGCGGTGCCCAGGACGTGGTCGAAGTGCGGGTGCGTGAGCGCGACATGCGTCACATCGCGCCCCAGCACCGCGCGGACCGTGCGGCGCAGTTCCGCACCGGCCCCGAGGGTCGGCCCGGTGTCGACGATCAGCACGCCGTCCGAACCGGCGATCACGCCGATCGTCTCGTCCCAACCGGGCATCCGTCGCCGGGCGACGCCGTCCCCCAGCCGCTCCCAGCCCGCTTCTTCCCACGTGGTGCGCATACCGAGACGCTAGCGCCCCCGCGATAGCGTTGCCCGGGACTCCGGGCGGGCGCCTCGGTGGCGGGCCCCCGCGGACGCCCACCGGCGCGTCGAGCAGAGGACGCGCCGGCGACGGGACCGGGGGCGCGCTCGGGGGGCGGTCAGGGCGCTTCCGAACGCGGCCCGGGGGTCGGATTCCGCGGCGGTGGGTAAGTGCCCACCACGCCCGCCCTTGCCGCACCCGCGCTACCCGGCCGTACACTGGCTCCGGGTCTGGCACTCGGCCCACGTGAGTGCCAGGAGAAGTGACGACGCGGCGGACGGCCGACTGGAGGTGGCGCAATGCTCAGTGAACGCAGACTCGAAGTGCTGCGCGCCATCGTCCAGGACTACGTCGGGACGGAGGAGCCGGTCGGCTCCAAGGCGTTGACCGAACGGCACCAACTCGGCGTCTCCCCGGCCACCGTCCGCAACGACATGGCCGCCCTGGAGGACGAGGGGTTCATCGCCCAGCCGCACACCAGCGCCGGGCGGATCCCGACCGACAAGGGCTACCGCCTCTTCGTCGACAAGCTGGCCGGCGTCAAGCCGCTGTCCGTCCCCGAGCGGCGGGCGATCCAGAACTTCCTGGACGGCGCCGTCGACCTGGACGACGTGGTGGGGCGCACGGTGCGGCTGCTGGCGCAGCTGACCCGGCAGGTCGCGGTGGTGCAGTACCCGTCGCTGACCCGGTCCACCGTCCGGCACGTCGAACTGCTGGCACTGGCCCCGGCCCGGCTGATGCTGGTGCTGATCACCGACACCGGACGCGTCGAGCAGCGGCTCATCGACTGCCAGACGCCGTTCGGCGAGACGTCCCTGGCGGACCTGCGCGCCCGGCTCAACAGCCGGATCGTCGGCCGCCGCTTCGCGGACGTCCCGCAACTGGTGCAGGATCTCCCGGAATCCTTCGAACAGGACGACCGGGCGACCGTCTCGACAGTACTGTCGGTACTGCTGGAGACTCTGGTGGAGGAGACCGAAGAGCGGCTGATGATCGGCGGCACCGCCAATCTGACGCGCTTCGGGCATGATTTCCCCCTGACCATCCGGCCGGTGCTGGAAGCCCTTGAGGAGCATGTGGTGATGCTCAAGCTGCTCGGGGAGGCCAAGGACTCGGGCATGACCGTACGCATCGGGCATGAGAATGCTCACGAGGGCCTGACGTCCACCTCGGTCGTCACCGTCGGATACGGTTCTGGCGACGAGGCCGTCGCCAAATTGGGCGTGGTCGGACCGACCCGCATGGACTACCCCGGAACGATGGGAGCGGTACGCGCAGTGGCACGTTACGTCGGACAGATCCTCGCGGAGTCGTAAGTGGCCACGGATTACTACTCGGTCCTCGGCGTCGGCCGGGACGCCTCGCAGGACCAGATCAAGAAGGCATTCCGGCGGCTGGCGCGCGAGCTGCACCCGGATGTGAACCCGGACCCCAAGACCCAAGAGCGGTTCAAGGAGATCAACGCCGCCTACGAGGTCCTGTCGGATCCGCAGAAGAAGCAGGTCTACGACCTCGGCGGCGATCCCCTCTCGCAGGCCGGCGGCGCCGGTGGCGCGGGCGGCTTCGGCGCGGGCTTCGGGAACTTCTCCGACATCATGGACGCGTTCTTCGGCACGGCCTCGCAGCGCGGCCCGCGCTCGCGGACCCGCCGCGGCCAGGACGCGATGATCCGCCTGGACATCGAGCTCAACGAGGCCGCGTTCGGCACCACCAAGGACATCCAGGTCGACACGGCCGTCGTCTGCACCACCTGCAGCGGTGAGGGCGCGGCGCCCGGCACCTCGGCGCAGACCTGTGACATGTGCCGCGGCCGCGGCGAGGTCTCGCAGGTCACCCGGTCCTTCCTGGGCCAGGTCATGACCTCCCGGCCCTGCCCGCAGTGCCAGGGCTTCGGCACCGTCGTCCCGACGCCGTGCCCCGAGTGCGCGGGCGACGGCCGGGTCCGCTCCCGCCGCACCCTCACCGTCAAGATCCCCGCCGGTGTCGACAACGGCACCCGCATCCAGTTGGCCGGCGAGGGCGAGGTGGGCCCCGGTGGCGGACCCGCCGGCGACCTGTACGTCGAGATCCACGAGCTGGCCCACTCGGTGTTCCAGCGGCGCGGGGACGACCTGCACTGCACGGTCACCATCCCGATGACCGCGGCGGCCCTGGGCACCAAGTGCCCGCTGGAGACGCTGGACGGGGTCGAGGAGATCGACGTCCGGCCCGGCACCCAGTCCGGCCAGTCGATCCCGCTGCACGGCCGCGGCGTGACCCACCTGCGGGGCAACGGCCGGGGCGACCTGATCGTCCACGTCGAGGTGCAGACCCCGAGCAAGCTCGAACCCGAGCAGGAGGAGCTGCTGCGCCGGCTGGCCAAGCTGCGCGGCGAGGAGCGCCCGCAGGGCCAGTTCCAGCCGGGCCAGCAGGGGCTGTTCTCCCGGCTGAAGGACGCCTTCAACGGGCGGTAGGCACACCCGTCGGGGCGGGGTCCGGGGAGTTCCCCGTGGCCGCCGCCCCGGTTCGGGGTACGGCGCCGGGCGTGACACGATGTGGGCATGCCCACCGCGCTCACCGATTTCTGCCGCTACCCCATCGTGCAGGCCCCGATGGCCGGCGGCGGCTCCGGGCCCGAGCTGGCCGCAGCCGTCTGCGAAGCCGGGGGACTCGGCTTCCTGGCCGCCGGCTACAAGACCGCCGACGGCATGTACCAGGAGATCAAACAGCTGCGGGGGCTGACCCGCCGCCCCTTCGGCGTCAACCTCTTCATGCCGCAGCCCTCCCTGGCCGACGCCTCCGCCGTCGAGGTCTACCGCGAGCAACTCGCCGGCGAGACCGCCTGGTACGAGACCGAGCTCGGCGACGTCAACGGCCCCACGGACGACAACTACGAGGCCAAGCTCGCGATCCTGCGCGACGACCCGGTGCCGATGGTCTCCTTCACCTTCGGCTGCCCCTCGCGGGCGGTCCTCGACGCGTTCGCCGAAGTCGGCACCCACACCGTCGTCACGGTCACCACCGCCGCCGAGGCGCAGGCCGCGCAGTGGTCGGGGGCGGACGCGGTGTGCGTGCAGGGCGTCGAGGCGGGCGGCCACCAGGGCACCCACCGGGACGATCCGCACGCGGACGGGACCGGCTCCGGCCTGGGGCTGCTGGCGCTGCTCGCCCAGGTCCGGGAGACCGTGCAGATCCCGGTGATCGCCGCCGGCGGGCTGATGCGCGGCTCGCAGATCGCCGCGGTGCTGGCCGCCGGCGCCTCCATGGCGCAGCTGGGCACGGCGTTCCTGATCACCCCCGAGTCCGGTGCCAACCCGCTGCACAAGCAGGCGCTGACCAACCCCCTCTTCACGCACACCGAGTTGACCCGGGCGTTCTCCGGCCGGCCGGCCCGCGGCCTGGTGAACCGCTTCCTGCGGGAGCACGGCCCGTACGCGCCGGCCGCCTACCCCGCCGTGCACTACCTCACCTCCCCGGTCCGCAAGGCCGCCGCCAAGGCAGGTGACGCACAGGGGCTGAACCTCTGGGCGGGGCAGGGGCACCGGCTGGCCCGGGAGATGCCCGCCGGGCAGCTGGTGGCGGTGCTCGCGGCCGAACTCGACGCCACCCGGGCCGCGTTGGGCCCCGGCGACGCGGGCCACGGCACCGGCGGTGCGGTGTGACCGCGCCCGTCTTCCTCGTCGAATCGCTCGCCGGCGTGCTGGCCGGGAGCACGCTGACCGTGGACGGCCCCGAGGGGCGGCACGCGGTGTCCGTGCGGCGGCTGCGGGTCGGTGAGGAGGTCGTCCTGACGGACGGCGCCGGTACCGGCGCCGAGGGCACGGTCGCCGCCGTCGAGGGCAAGGACCGGCTCACCGTCGCCGTCACCGGGCTGCGCACCGAGGAGCCGCCGGCCCCCACCCTCACCGTCGTCCAGGCACTGCCCAAGGGCGACCGCGGGGAGTTGGCCGTGGAGACCATGACGGAGACCGGCGTGGACGCCATCGTGCCGTGGTCCGCGGCGCGCTGCGTCACCCAGTGGAAGGGCGAGCGGGCCGCCAAGTCGCTGGCCAAGTGGCGGGCCACGGCCCGGGAGGCGGGCAAGCAGTCGCGCCGGCTGACCTTCCCGCGCGTCGCCGATCCGCTGTCGACCAAGCAGGTCGCCGCGCTGCTCGCCGACGCCGACTTCGCCGCCGTTCTGCACGAGGAGGGCAGCACCCCGCTGGCCACCGCCGAACTCCCCGCCGCCGGCTCGATCGTGCTGGTCGTCGGCCCCGAGGGCGGCGTCTCGCCGGAGGAGCTGGCGGCCTTCGCGGAGGCCGGCGCCAAGCCGTACCGCCTGGGCGCGAGCGTGCTGCGGACCTCCACGGCGGGGACCGCGGCGACCGCGCTCCTGCTGGGCCGCACCGGCCGCTGGAGCTAGTCCCGTCCGGTGGCGCGCGGCGCCGGCGTCGGTCCCGAACCCCCGACGGTACCCGCGCGACGTCTGCCGGGGCGGGTGCGAACTCCCGCCCGCCGTAAGGTGGTTGGGGCGTCGGGGGATACAGTCGTCGCCGTGACTGACCACCCTGCGGTTCCCCAAGGCTGGTACCAGGACCCGTCCGGCGCGGCGGCGCTGCGCTGGTGGGACGGCGCCCGCTGGACGGAACACACCCAGGCGGCACCCCCACAGGTGCCCGCACCGGCGCCGCAGCAGTACGCCCCGCAGGCCCCGCAGCCCCCTGTGCCGCAACAGCCGTACCCGCCCCAGCAGCCGTACGCCCCGCAGGCCCCCGCGCCGCAGCAGCCGTACCCGCCGCAGGTCCCGCAGGCCCCCGTCCAGCAGCAGTTCCCGCCGGGCGGTGGCGGTCCGGAGGGGCTGCTCTCGGCCGATGTGCTCGCGGTCAACCAGGACTTCAAGTGGGTGGACATCAGCACCAGTTACTCGGTGCTGGACCGCAAGGGCATCGAAGTGGGGTCGGTCGCCGAGACCGGCCAGAACGCCGCCCGCAAGGTCATGCGCTTCGTCAGCACGATGGACCGCTACCTCTCCCGGAAGTTCGAGATCCGGGACGCCGCCGGCGTGCCCTTCCTGGAACTGAGCCGGGGCACCAAGGTGCTCAAGGCCAAGGTGCAGGTCGCCCGGCCGGACGGGACGCCGGTCGGTGAGATCCTCCAGGACCGGGTGGTCACCTTCGGCAGCTTCGACCTCGTCGTGGGCGGGGCCACCATCGGCCACATCCAGGCGAGTTGGAGCGCCTTCAACTTCACCTTCACCGACCACACCGGCACCGAGGTGGCCAGGATCGGCCGCTCCCTGCTGGACCGGGTGCTGGACGTCGCCTTCGGCGCCGATTACTACT
Source organism: Streptomyces sp. VTCC 41912 (assembly GCF_045799175.1). Classification (NCBI taxonomy): domain Bacteria; kingdom Bacillati; phylum Actinomycetota; class Actinomycetes; order Kitasatosporales; family Streptomycetaceae; genus Streptomyces; species Streptomyces sp. VTCC 41912. The sequence continues at coordinate 14,613 of NZ_JBJMAB010000009.1, read as the reverse complement.
ACTACGAGGTGCTGCGCCCGATGGCGGAGCCCCTGCGCTCCCTGTCCCTGGCGGCCGCACTCACCATGGACACCCTGCTCAAGCCGGACAAGGACGGCGACGCGTAGCGGCGTGCCGACCGGCCCGCGGACCGACCGGCACGCCGTCGCCGACCGGTCAGCCGAGCAGTTCGGCCCGGAGCGTCATGTTCTTGACGCCGGCCAGTGCCTGGCTGACCGGGCAGTTCTGCTTGGCGTCCTCGGCCGCGGCCTGGAAGTCCGCCTCGGACAGGCCGGGGACCCGGGCCTTGACGGTCAGCACGATGCCGGTGATGCCCTCGCCCGGCTGGAAGGTGACGTCGGCCTGGGTGTCCACCGCCTCGACGGTGTAGCCCTTGCCGGCGAGGCCGTGCGAGAACGCCATCGAGTAGCAGGAGGAGTGGGCCGCCGCGATCAGTTCCTCGGGGCTCGTCTTGCCGCCCGGCTCCTCGGAACGGGCCGGCCAGCTCACGTCGTAGCTGCCGATCTTGGACGATTCCAGGGCGACGGTGCCCTTGCCCTGGAGGAGGTTGCCTTCCCAGTGGGTCTTGGCCGTGCGCGTCGTTGCCATGGTGCATAACTCCCGGGTGTGGGGCCGATGCGATCTGGACGATCAGCTTAGGTCGGCCGGGCCGCGAACCGGGTGACCCGGCTCCGGGCCGGCGCCGGCCGACCCCCGGGCGGCCCCGTGGCCGGCCCCGCGGTCGGCCCCGGACCGGCCCCGGGCCCGTGCGGGGTGATCGGCTAGCATCCGGAGGGCGTACGCACGGTGCGTACGGCGCGTGCCGCGCGACCCGGGAGGAGTCCACCGGTGGCGGGAGAACCGCAGGCCGACTGCCTGTTCTGCAAGATCGTGGCGGGGGAGGTCCCGGCGACGATCGTCCGCGAGACCGAGACCACCGTCGCGTTCCGCGACATCAACCCCCAGGCGCCGACGCACGTCCTGGTGATCCCCAAGACCCACTACCCGAACGCGGCGTCGCTCGCCGCCGCCGAGCCGCAGGTGATCGCCGACATACTGGGCGAGTCCCGGGAGGTCGCCGCCGCCGAGCAGATCGAGGACACCGGCTACCGCGTCGTCTTCAACACCGGCGCCGGCGCCGGCCAGACCGTCTTCCACGCCCACCTGCACGTCCTCGGAGGCCGCGGCCTCCAGTGGCCCCCCGGATAGCGAGCCATGTCGGTACGCGAACTGGTCGTCCTCGGGACCGCCAGCCAGGTCCCCACCCGGCACCGCAACCACAACGGCTACCTGCTGCGGTGGGACGGCCAGGGGCTGCTCTTCGACCCCGGAGAGGGCACCCAGCGCCAGATGCTGCGGGCCGGGGTCGCCGCCCACGACATCAACCGGATCTGCATCACCCACTTCCACGGCGACCACTCGCTGGGACTGGCCGGGGTGATCCAGCGGATCAACCTCGACCGGGTGCCGCATCCGGTGACCGCGCACTACCCGGCCAGCGGGGAGCGGTTCTTCGAGCGGCTGCGGTATGCCACGGCCTACCGCGAGACGGTCCGGATCGCCCAGCAGCCGGTCTCCGCCGACGGCGAGCTGGACCGCGCCAAGGGGTACGCCCTGACGGCGCGCAAGCTCTCGCACCCGGTCGAGTCGTACGGCTACCGCATCACCGAGCCCGACGGCCGGCGGATGCTGCCCGAGCGGCTGGCCGCCCACGGCATCGCCGGACCGGACGTCGGTCGCCTCCAACGGGACGGCGAACTGAACGGCGTCACCCTCGACGAGGTCAGCGAGGTGCGGCCGGGCCAGAGCTTCGCGTTCGTCATGGACACCCGGCTGTGCGACGGCGTGCACGCGCTCGCGGCGGGCGTGGACATGCTGGTGATCGAGTCCACCTTCCTCGACGAGGACGTCCGACTCGCCGAGGAGCACGGACACTTGACGGCCGGCCAGGCGGCCAGGGTGGCCGCCGACGCCGGGGTCCGGCACCTGGTGCTGACGCACTTCTCGCAGCGCTACGCCGACCCCGAGGAGTTCGAGCGGCAGGCGCGCGCGGCGGGCTTCACCGGTGAACTCACCATCGCCAAGGACCTGCTGCGGGTGCCGCTGCCCAAGCGGCGCTGAGGGCCCCCGGCGCCCGTTGCGGGCGCCGGGGCGCACCGGCCTACGGCAGGTAGTACATCGGGTTCGGCAGCTTGAAGGTGCGCCGCGAGGCGCCGCCCGCCAGGTCGCTGTACTGGTCGCCGAAGTTGGCGACGATGCGGTAGCCGAGGGACTCGATGTGCCGGCGGGTGCCCGACTTGAAGTCGATCGTCGAACAGGTCGTGCCGCACGGCAGGTAGGCGGGCGGGTGTTCCTTGTCCCGCAGGTAGACGTGCGAGGGGTCCAGCGGGACGGCGTAGCCGACGTTCTTGAGGTTGCGCACGCTCCAGTCGCGCTGCGCCTCCTTGCGGCCGGTGACGAAGAAGACCTCGGCGCCCTTCTTGTGCGCCCAGTTGACCAGGTCGTTCATCCCGAAGACCGCGGCCATGTCGGTGTGCTCCAGGTACTCGTCCTGGGACTTGGGGGTGAAGTTGAAGCCGACCTTCAGCTCGTAGTTGTAGGTCAGCAGGGTGGTGTCGTCCATGTCGAGGACGATGGCCGGCTTGGTCTTCCCGTTGCCCTTCTTGGCGAGCGCGCCGGTCAGGTAGGTGCGCGCCGTGGCCTCGATGCCGCGGATCTGGCGGGCGTAGTTGCTGGCGGGGGAGGCGTAGTGCTCGCCGTCGGCCGTCACCGTGTCGCCGTAGTACGCCTTGATCTTGTCCTGCACCTGGGTGAGGTTGGGAATCTCCTTGTCGGTGCGCGGCACGGAGTGCTCGGCGGTGGCCTGGCCGGCGCCGAAGACCGCGGTGCCGGCGACGACGGCGGCGGCCACCGCACCGCCCAGACGGACGCGGCGGGAGAGGGCGGGGCGGGGCATGCGCGGCTCCTTAGGGAAGCGTGGGAGTGGTCCCGGGTAGGTGTAACAGAGGCGGACCACGGCTATCTACGCGCGGAGATTAAAGGGTTGTTCAAGGGTGGCGCAATGGTGACGCCCAACTGACGCTTTGCGAGGGCCTCTTGACGTGCCGTGAGTGTGCTCCTTAGCCTCCATCCCGATCCATGGATGTTGTCTACATATGGAGACGAACGCCGATGGTCGCCCACCGCCCAGCGGACCTGGTCGTCACCGAGGTCCGGCTCACCCCGGTCCTGGTCGCCGACCCCCCACTGCTCAACACCCAAGGCGTGCACCAGCCGTACACCCCCCGCCTGATCATCGAACTGGTCACCGCGGGCGGCGCCACCGGGCTCGGCGAGACCTACGGCGACGCCGAATACCTCGCGCTCGCCCGCCCGTTGGCCACCGCACTCGTCGGCCGAAAGGTCACGGACCTGAACGCCCTGGCCGCGCTCGCCGACCCCGGGGACGGCGCCGCGGGGACGACCGGCCCGGACGGCGTCGACGCGGCCGGACTGCGCGGCGTCCGCACCGCCGACAAACTGCGCCGCTCGGTCCGCTCCGGCTTCGAAGTGGCCTGCCTCGACGCCTGGGGGCACGCCACCGGACTGCCCGTGCACGCCCTCTTGGGCGGTGCGGTACGCGACCGGGTCCCCTACAGCGCCTACCTCTTCTACCGGTGGGAACGCCACCCCGACGGCCCGGGCGAACCGGACGACTGGGGCGCCGCCCTCGACCCCGCCGGCATCGTCGCCCAGGCCCGCCGGTTCGCCGACCGGTACGGCTTCACCTCGTTCAAGCTCAAGGGCGGGGTCCTCCCGCCGGACCGGGAGGCCGCCGCGATCCGGGCACTGGCCGCGGCGTTCCCCGGCCGGCCCCTGCGCCTGGACCCCAACGGCGCCTGGTCGGTGCGCACCGCGCTGAAGGTGGCCGACGAACTCGCGGACGTCCTCGAATACCTGGAGGACCCGGTCAGCGGCACCGAGGCGATGGCCGAGGTCGCGGCCGGCACCACGGTCCCGCTCGCCACCAACATGTGCGTCACCACCTTCGAGGAGCTCCCCGAGGCGATCGCCCGCGACGCCGTCCGGATCGTGCTCTCCGACCACCACTACTGGGGCGGCCTGCACGCCACCCGGGAACTCGCCGCCCTCTGCCGCACCTTCGGCCTCGGCCTGGCCATGCACTCCAACACCCACCTCGGCATCAGCCTCGCCGCCATGACCCACGTGGCGGCCACCGTCCCCGACCTGGACCACGCCTGCGACACCCACTACCCCTGGCAGACCGAGGACGTGCTGACCGAACGCCTCGCCTTCCGCGACGGCCACCTGGACGTCGGCGACGCCCCCGGCCTCGGCGTCACCCTCGACCGGGACCGGCTCGCCGCACTGCACCACCGCTGGCTCGCCGACGACGGCACGTACCGCAACCGCGACGACGCCGCGGCGATGCGCCGCGTCCACCCCGACTGGACCACGCCCCCGGTGCCCCGCTGGTGACGCCCGCGGCGCCCTCCGGCGTGCCGGACGGGCGCCCCCGTGCCCCGTCCGGTGCCCCGTCCCGCGCGCCGGCCCCGCGGGAGCGGCGCGCGGCGTGCCCCTGCCGCGTCCGCGTACGGTGTGGCACGGGCCGGTGGCGGTGGGCCACAGTGGTCCTGTACGTGATCTTCGAAGAGGGGCGGTACCGATGGCACAGGAAGTGCGCGGCGTCGTGGCGCCGGGGAAGAACGAGGCGGTCCGGCTGGAGACCGTCCTGGTGCCCGACCCGGGGCCCGGTGAGGCCGTGGTGCAGGTGCAGGCGTGCGGGGTGTGCCACACCGACCTGCACTACAAGCAGGGCGGGATCAACGACGACTTCCCGTTCCTGCTCGGCCACGAGGCGTCCGGCGTGGTGGAGTCGGTGGGCGAGGGCGTCACCGACGTCGCCCCCGGGGACTTCGTCATCCTCAACTGGCGTGCGGTGTGCGGCTCCTGCCGGGCGTGCCTGCGCGGGCGCCCCCAGTACTGCTTCAACACCCACAACGCGCGGCAGAAGATGACGCTCAAGGACGGCACCGAGCTGACCCCGGCACTGGGCATCGGCGCCTTCGCCGACAAGACGCTGGTCGCCGCCGGCCAGTGCACCAAGGTCGACCCCGAGGTCGCACCGGCCGTCGCGGGGCTGCTGGGCTGCGGGGTGATGGCCGGGATCGGCGCCGCGATCAACACCGGCCAGGTGGGCCGCGGCGACACGGTCGCGGTCATCGGCTGCGGCGGCGTCGGCGACGCGGCGGTGGTCGGCGCCCGCCTGGCCGGCGCCGCCAAGATCATCGCCGTCGACATCGACGACCGGAAGCTGGAGACGGCCCGCACCATGGGGGCCACCCACACCGTCAACTCCCGCAGCACCGACCCCGTCGAGGCGGTCCGCGAGCTGACCGGCGGCTTCGGCGCGGACGTCGTCATCGACGCGGTCGGCCGCCCGGAGACCTACCGGCAGGCGTTCTACGCCCGCGACCTGGCCGGCACGGTCGTCCTGGTGGGCGTGCCCACCCCGGAGATGACCCTGGAACTCCCCCTCCTGGACGTCTTCGGCCGCGGCGGCGCCCTGAAGTCCTCCTGGTACGGCGACTGCCTGCCGTCCCGGGACTTCCCGATGCTGATCGACCTCCACCAGCAGGGCCGGATCGACCTCGGCGGGTTCGTCACCGAGACCATCGGCATCGACGAGGTCGAGCGGGCCTTCGACCGGATGCACGCCGGTGACGTGCTGCGCTCGGTGGTGGTGCTGTGATGGGCGCCCGTATCGACCACCTCGTCACCTCGGGGACGTTCTCGCTGGACGGCGGTACCTGGGACGTCGACAACAACGTGTGGATCGTCGGCGACGGTTCGGAGGCCGTCGTCATCGACGCCGCGCACGACGCCGACGCCATCCTGCGCGCCCTCGACGGGCGCACCCTGCGCGCGATCATCTGCACCCACGCGCACAACGACCACATCGACGCGGCCCCGGCGCTCGCCGCCCGCACCGGGGCGCGGATCCTGCTGCACCCCGACGACCTGCCGCTGTGGAAGCAGACCCACCCGGACACCGCCCCCGACGGGGACCTGTCGGACGGTCAGGTGCTGACCATCGCCGGCATCGACCTGACGGTGCTGCACACGCCCGGCCACGCGCCCGGCGCGGTCTGCCTGCACGCCCCCGACCTGAACACCGTCTTCACCGGGGACACGCTCTTCCAGGGCGGTCCCGGCGCCACCGGCCGGTCCTTCTCCGACTTCCCGACGATCATCGACTCGATCCGCGACCGGCTGCTGACCCTGCCGCCGACGACCGTGGTCCGCACCGGCCACGGAGACCAGACGACCATCGAACGGGAAGCACCGCACCTGGCGGAATGGGTCGCCCGGGGCCACTAGGGGGCGGGCGAACACTTCCCGTAGGGGGCCTGAACGCCCCCTGCGGGGCCACAACGTGGCCGGGGTGGCGGGTATTCCGGCCGGGGCCCGACGGCTCCGCCACCGACGGCTCCGTCAAGGACGGCTCCGCCACCGGCCGCCCGCCCGGCCCGGACCCGGCCGCTGCCCCGCCACGACCGCCCGCCACGAACGCCCACGTCGGCCGCCTCGCCCGCCTGGCCCGCCCGTCTCACCTCTGCGTGCCCGCCCGTTGGAGGATGCGGGCGGCCACGGCCGCCGAGTCGACGAGGGGGTGCAGCGCGAGGGCCCGCAGCGCCGCGTCGCGGTCCTTGAACAGGGCCGCGGCGACCGTCGCCCGTTCGACCGCCTTGATCTGGAGCATCAGGCCCAACTGATCCTCGCGCAGCGGCGCGCAGGGCAGCGGACGAGCCCCCTTGGCGGTCACCTCGCACACCGTCTCCACGATCGCGTCCGGCGCCAGCTGCGGCACCGTCGTCCCGTTGCGGACGTTGAGGATCAGCCGCCGGCCGGAGTCGCCGGCGATGGCGTGCATCAGCGCCAGCGCCACCCGGTCGTAGCCGCCGCCCTCCAGGTCGTCGCTGTCCCGCTGCCAGCCGCCGGTCGCCTCCCGGCTGTGCGCCATGTACGTCTGCTCGCGCTCCAGTCGGGTGCGCTCCCACAGGGCGTACACCGCGTCCGGGGAGCCGGCCGTCGTGGCCCGGTCGAAGAAGCCGCCCTGCTGCCGGTCCAGGAACTCCCCGCGGGTCTGCGCGGTGTCCTGTACGGAGTGCAGGGTCTCCCGCCGGAAGTAGTAGTAGTGCAGGTACTCGTTGGGGAGGGCACCGAGGACGCGGAGCCACTCCGGGCCGAAGAGCCGGCCCTCCTCGAAGGAGCCCAGGGCCGCCACGTCCCCCAGCAGGCCGGGCAGCACGTCGGTGCCGTCGACCGTCAACGACCGCAGCCAGCCGAGGTGGTTGAGCCCCACGTAGTCGTAGCCGGACCGCGCCGGGTCCTCCAGGGCCGCCGGGTCCGCGCCGGCCGCCCGCGCCGCGCGGCGCACCAGACCCACGGGGGAGTCGCAGATCCCGATGACCCGGTCGCCCAGCACCTGCGCCATCGCCTCGGTCACCATCCCCGCCGGATTGGTGAAGTTGATGACCCACGCCCCCGGGGCGAGCGCCGCGACCCGCTCGGCGACGTGCAGCGCCACCGGGATCGTCCGCAGCCCGTACAGGACCCCGCCGGCGCCGACCGTCTCCTGCCCCAGGACGCCCTCGGACAGCGGGATCCGCTCGTCCCGGATGCGGCCCGCGGTGCCGCCGACCCGTATGGCGGAGAACACGAAGTCGGCCCCGGTCAGCGCCGCGTCGAGAGTTTCCGCCACTCGTACGGGTACCGGTTGGGTACGGCCCCGGGTCAGCTCGGCCAGTACGTCGGAGATCACCGCCACCCGGCGGGGATCGGTGTCGTAGAGCGTCAGCTCGGAGACGGAGCGTGTGGGGTCGTCCAGCAGTGCGCGGTAGACCAGCGGTACCCGGAAGCCGCCACCGCCGAGAATGGAGAGCCTCATGGGGCGGAACGTACCGCAGCATCAGGCACACTGGCGGCACGAGTTGCGTACGAGAGGGGCGAGCGCGGTGAACACTGGCCGACGCGATGTCCAACCGCCCGCGGGGCCGGCCACCGAGCCGCCGGGGCTCGATCCGCTGGCCGCGGTGCGCCGCGCGGGCGACCCGCCCACCGACGTCTACCTCACCGGCACCGTCTTCCTCGACATCATCTTCACCGGCCTGGATTCCGCGCCGGTCCGCGGCACCGAGTCCTGGGCCCGCGGCATGGGCTCCAGCCCCGGCGGCGTCGCCAACATGGCCACCGCGCTGGCCCGCCTCGGGCTGCGCACCTCCCTGGCCGCCGCGTTCGGCGACGACATGTACGGCGAGTACTGCTGGGAGGCGCTGGAACGGGGCGAGGGCATCGACCTGGAACTGTCGCGGACGGTCCCCGGCTGGCACTCGCCGGTCACCGTCTCGATGGCCTACGAGGGCGAGCGCACCATGGTCTCGCACGGCCACGAGGCACCGGCCCCCGAGCACGCCTTCGACGGCGGCCACGCCCCCGGTTGCCCGCCGCCGACCCGGGCCTGCGTCGCCTCGCTGGTGCCCGGCCGCCGGGAGGGCTGGCTGGGCTGCGCGGCCGGCCGCGGCAGCCGGATCTTCGCCGACGTCGGCTGGGACGACACCGGCCGCTGGGACCCGGCCGACCTCGCCGACCTGGAGCACTGCGAGGCGTTCCTGCCCAACGCGGAGGAGGCGATGCGCTACACCCGCACCGACTGTCCGCGCGCCGCCGCCCGCAAGCTCGCCGACCTGGTGCCGCTCGCCGTCGTCACGCTCGGCTCGGAGGGCGCGTGCGCGGTGGACGCCCGCACCGGCGAGAGCGCCGAGGTGCCCGCCATCGTGGTGGAGGCGCTGGACCCGACCGGCGCCGGGGACGTCTTCGTCGCCGGGTTCGTCACCGGCACGCTCGCCGACTGGCCGCTCGCCGACCGGCTGTCCTTCGCCGGGCTGAGCGCCGCCCTGTCGGTGCAGGAGTTCGGCGGTTCGCTCTCCGCACCGGGCTGGGCGGAGATCGCCGCCTGGTGGCGCCGGGTCCGGGCCTGCGACACCGGAGCCACCGCCGGACTGCGGCGCCAGTACGGCTTCCTGGACGCCGTGCTGCCCGCGCCGGGAGTGAGCCTGGGCAGCACCGGGGCGGCGGGCCCCGCGCGGGCGGCCGCGGCCGCGTCGCCGCTGGCCCGGGCGGTCCCCACGATCGGGTTCCGCCCCCCGGCCTGAGCCCGCCGCGGCCCCGCCGGGCGGCGCCCCGGCCGTGCTCCCGGCCGCCGCCCGGAAAAGCCGGCCGGCTTGTCAGTGCCCCGTCGTACTCTGGTAGCGCAAGGAGCCAGTGCGGGCGTCGCTGCCGAGGTCCGCACCTGTGATGAGCAAAGGATGGGGGTTGAGCAGGCCACCCGGCCTACCCATGACGCAGACACCCACACGAGCGCAGGCGAGCGCCCACTTCACGGTCCCGGCCAAGCACCCGATGGTGACGGTCCTCGGATCCGGTGACTCGCTGCTGCGCGTGATCGAGGACGCCTTCCCCGCCACCGACATCCACGTCCGGGGCAACGAGATCAGCGCGGTCGGTGACGCCCGGGAAGTCGCCCTGGTCCAGCGCCTGTTCGACGAGATGATGCTGGTGCTCCGCACCGGACAACCGATGACGGAGGACGCAGTGGAACGCTCCATCGCCATGCTGCGCGCGGCGGAGAACGGCGAGGGAGCGAGCGAGACCCCGGCCGAGGTGCTCACCCAGAACATCCTCTCCAACCGCGGCCGCACCATCCGCCCCAAGACCCTCAACCAGAAGCGCTACGTCGACGCCATCGACAAGCACACCATCGTCTTCGGCATCGGCCCGGCCGGCACCGGCAAGACCTACCTGGCCATGGCCAAGGCCGTCCAGGCCCTCCAGGCCAAGCAGGTCAACCGGATCATCCTGACCCGCCCCGCGGTCGAGGCCGGCGAGCGCCTGGGCTTCCTGCCCGGCACCCTCTACGAGAAGATCGACCCCTACCTGCGCCCGCTCTACGACGCGCTGCACGACATGCTCGACCCGGATTCCATCCCGCGGCTGATGGCGGCGGGCACCATCGAGGTCGCGCCGCTGGCGTACATGCGCGGTCGGACGCTCAACGACGCCTTCATCATTCTCGACGAGGCGCAGAACACCAATCCCGAGCAGATGAAGATGTTCCTCACCCGGCTCGGCTTCGAATCGAAGATAGTCATCACCGGCGACGTCACCCAGATCGACCTGCCGGGCGGCACGAAGAGCGGTCTGCGCCAGGTCCGGGACATCCTGACCGACGTCGACGACGTCCACTTCTCCGAGCTCACCAGCAGGGACGTGGTCCGGCACAAGCTCGTCGGCCGTATCGTCGACGCCTACGAGAAGTACGACAGCCGCAACGGCAAGTAGCCCGCGCTGCGCGACCAAGAAGCGAGACCCACCTTCCCCATGTCGATCGACGTCAACAACGAGTCCGGTACGGACATCGACGAGCAGGCGATCCTGGACGTCGCCCGCTATGCCCTGGCCCGGATGCGGATCCACCCGCTCTCCGAGCTGTCCGTCATCGTCGTGGACGCCGAGGCCATGGAGCAGCTCCACATCCAGTGGATGGACCTCCCCGGCCCGACGGACGTCATGTCCTTCCCGATGGACGAGCTGCGGCCGCCGGCCAAGGACGACGAGGAGCCGCCGCAGGGCCTTCTCGGCGACATCGTGCTCTGCCCGGAGGTCGCCGAGAAGCAGGGCAAGGACGCCCCGACGGAGCACAGCATGGACGAGGAGCTGCAACTGCTGACCGTCCACGGCGTGCTGCACCTGCTCGGCTACGACCACGAGGAGCCGGACGAGAAGGCCGAGATGTTCGGCCTTCAGGCCGCGATCGTCGACGGCTGGCGGGCCGAGCGCGGGATGACCGGTCCCTCGCCGGCCCCGACCGTGACCTGACGGGGCGCTCGATGACCACCCTGATCGCCGTCGCGGTACTGCTCGTCGTGGTCGCCTGGCTCGCCGCCTGCGCGGAGGCCGGACTGACCCGGACGACGAGCTTCCGCGCCGAGGAGGCCGTCCGCTCCGGCCGCCGGGGCAGTGCCAAGCTCGCCGCCGTCGCCGCCGACCCCACCCGCTACCTCAACGTCGCGCTGCTGGTGCGGGTCGGCTGCGAGATGGCCGCCGGCGCCCTGGTCACCTACGCCTGCCTGCGCTCGTTCGACACCACCTGGGAGGCGCTGACCGTCGCCATCGCGGTGATGGTCCTGGTCTCCTACGTCGCCGTCGGCGTCTCCCCGCGCACCATCGGCCGCCAGCACCCGCTCAACACCGCCACCGCCGCCGCGTACGTGCTGCTGCCGCTGGCCCGGGTGATGGGCCCGGTGCCGCAGTTGCTGATCCTCCTCGGCAACGCCCTCACCCCCGGCAAGGGCTTCCGCAAGGGCCCGTTCGCCTCCGAGGCGGAACTGCGGTCCCTGGTCGACCTCGCGGAGAAGGAGTCGCTGATCGAGGACGAGGAGCGCCGGATGGTGCACTCGGTCTTCCAGCTCGGCGACACCCTCGTCCGGGAGGTGATGGTGCCGCGCACGGACCTGATCTCCGTCGAACGCTTCAAGACCATCCGGCAGGCGCTGACCCTGGCGCTGCGCTCCGGCTTCTCACGGATCCCGGTGACCGGGGAGAACGAGGACGACGTCGTCGGCGTCGTCTACCTCAAGGACCTGGCCCGCAAGGTGCACATCAGCCGGGACGCGGAGACCGACCTGGTGTCCACGGCGATGCGCCCGGCGGTGTTCGTCCCGGACACCAAGAACGCCGGGGACCTGCTGCGCGAGATGCAGCGCGACCGCAACCACGTCGCGGTCGTGATCGACGAGTACGGCGGCACCGCCGGCATCATCACCATCGAGGACATCCTGGAGGAGATCGTCGGGGAGATCACCGACGAGTACGACCGGGAACTCCCGCCCGTGCAGGACCTCGGCGCCGGCCGCTACCGCGTCACCGCCCGCCTCGACATCGGCGCGCTCGGCGAGCTGTACGGCCTGGCGGAGCTCGACGACGAGGACGTGGAGACGGTCGGCGGATTGCTCGCCAAGCAATTGGGCAGGGTTCCGATCGCCGGGGCAACCGTCGAGATCGATCTGTCCGAGCACGCCTCGGACCCGGATCTCAAGGCGCTGCGGCTGGTCGCCGAGGCACCGGCCGGCCGCCGCAACAAGATCGTCACGGTGCTCTGCGAACCGGTCCGCGCGGCGGAAGCGGAGGGTGACGGCGCCGGCGGCTGACCGCCCGCCCGGTGCCCTCCGCAGCCCGCGGTGCACCCCCGCACCACCGGCAATTCCGGGGCCTACGCCCCCGCACCCGCTCCTGATCCGCAGTGCAGCGGAAATATCCTCAAAGCCATTTCCGGCAGCGCTGGATTCCCTTGCCAATTCCGTGGAAAGATCTTCGCACCGGCGCCGAAAAGGGCGCCGGTGCTTTGCGGCAGAGGGAAGCTGAACGAAATGCGTGAAAGAAAAGCCGGGGTGGTGGACACCGTCGCGGCAGTTCTGCGGGCGGTAAGGCCGGACAGGACCGCTGCCCTCGCCGCGAGTGAAAAGACCCGCAGCACGACCAGAGGTGAGGAATTCCGGAGCGCCGCCCATATTGCGGCGAACGCCCCGGGAGCGGCCCCTTTCGCGGGAGCCGCCGGGCGGTGACTCCACGATCACCGAAGAATTCGCGATGACGTCCGGCCAGGCCGCGGACATCGCGAACACGGGCACCGGGAGGGGGGCCGGTCACCGACGACGGTGACCGGAGACCCGGTGGTCACTCACGACTCCGCACCGCGCGGCGGCCCCGCGGGCACTGCCCGCGGCGGCCCCGCCGGTGCGGACCCGGAAACGACGTTGGCTGGAGAGCCGGGTGCCCCGGCACAGGGGAGCGGGGCAACCGGACTCTTCAGCCATCGTGCGTTCTGACGCCCACCCCGGTCCCGCTGGCCGACCGAACCGGCCGCACCGCCCCCGAACCAGCCCCGAGGGCCCGCCCCCGTACACCCCACCGGGCCCCCGCATATGCTCGCCGGTATGACCGAAGCCGCACCGCTGGACCCCGAAGACCGCAAGATCATCACGCTCGCGCGCTCGGCGCGGGCCCGTAACGGCGTTCCCGAGGGCGCCGCCGTCCGCGACGAGACCGGCCGGACCTACGCAGCCGGCACCGTCGCCCTGGACTCCCTGCAGCTCAGCGCGTTGCAGACGGCCGTCGCGATGGCGGTCGCCAGCGGCGCCACGTCCCTGGAGGCCGCGGCCGTGGTCACCGACGCCGACCAGGCCGCCGACGCCGACCGGGCCGCCGTGCGCGACCTCGGCGGCCCGGACACCCCCGTCCTCGTCGCCGCCCCCGACGGCACCCTGCGCGCCGCCACCCCGGCCGGCCCCGCGGCCTGACCGCACCACCGGGCGGGGCGCCCGCGGCCGGCGCGCCCCGCCCTCCGCGACGGCAGGTGCGCCGAATGGTCGGACCGGCCGCGGGGATCGGGGAGAATGGGCGCCATGAGCGTTCGCACAGAGTCCACCGCCCCCCACCGCGCCGGCTTCGCCTGTTTCGTCGGCCGTCCCAACGCAGGCAAGTCCACCCTGACGAACGCTCTCGTCGGGACGAAGGTGGCGATCACCTCCAACCGCCCCCAGACCACCCGCCACACCGTGCGCGGCATCGTGCACCGGCCCGACGCCCAACTGGTCCTTGTCGACACCCCGGGCCTCCACAAGCCCCGCACCCTCCTCGGCGAGCGGCTCAACGACGTCGTCCGCACCACCTGGTCCGAAGTCGACGTCATCGGCTTCTGCCTGCCCGCCGACCAGAAGCTCGGCCCCGGCGACCGCTACATCGCCAGCGAACTCGCCGAGATCAAGAAGACCCCCAAGATCGCCATCGTCACCAAGACCGACCTGGTCGACTCCAAGGCGCTCGCCGCCCAGCTCATCGCCATCGACCAGCTCGGCAAGGAACTCGGCATCGAATGGGCCGAGATCATCCCGGTGTCGGCCGTCGGCGACCAGCAGGTCTCGCTCCTCGCCGACCTGCTCGTCCCGCTGCTCCCCGAAGGCCCCGCCCTCTACCCCGAGGGCGACCTGACCGACGAGCCGGAGCAGGTCATGGTCGCCGAACTGATCCGCGAGGCCGCGCTGGAAGGCGTCCGCGACGAACTGCCGCACTCCATCGCCGTCGTCGTCGAGGAAATGCTGCCCCGCGAGGACCGCCCCGCCGACAAGCCGCTGCTGGACATCCACGCCAACGTCTACATCGAGCGCCCCAGCCAGAAGGGGATCATCATCGGCCCCAAGGGCAAGCGCCTGAAAGAGGTCGGCACCAAGTCCCGCAAGCACATCGAGGCACTGCTCGGCACCCCCGTCTTCCTCGACCTCCACGTCAAGGTCGCCAAGGACTGGCAACGCGACCCGAAGCAACTCCGCAAGCTGGGGTTTTAGGCTTCCCACGTTGTCGGCTTTCCCGCCGTGGGGGTTGCTGTTTTGCGCCTGCGGCGCGTTGCCGCTGCGCGGGGCTTCTTCCCACGTTGTCGGCTTTCCCGCCGTGGGGGTGCTGTTTGCGCCTGCGGCGCGTTGTCCGCTGCGCGGGGCTGTTGGGTGCGGTGACGGGCCT